>CAYNIG010000063.1:0-20107 GCA_964396995.1 uncultured Saprospiraceae bacterium
CATAAATTTTCTTGAATTTCATATAAATACTTTAAGTATATATTTTTTTTGTAGCCAATATATTTTAATAAAACAAGATCTATTTGATTGTAATTATTATATAATTCAGAGAATATATTTGTCTTGGTGGTTTCTGTTGCTAATTTTCTCATCTTTATATCTCTTCTTAATAATTGGGATTTATACTTAATAATTAATTTTAAAATTTCATACTTCCATTTATTATCTTTAGTTATTGTATATAGCCAGAAACAATGCTTTATTGATTTGGAGTAAAATCCGTTATTAAAGTAATTGTTTTGCATAAAATCTTCTTTACTAGGTAGAATAAAATGATTAATAAGTGAATCTATTAAAATATAATATTCAAATGATTTTATGCCTAAACTTAAATTAATTGTTTTAATAGACTGATCTGACAGAATATCAGCATAATCTGAAATTAATTGGATTGAGTAAATATTAGATTTAAGAGATTTAATATCAAACTCATTTTTATTAAAAAAACAATTTAGAGCCTTGTTGATAAATAAAATTGATCTCTTATAATTTATATTAGAATTACAGATAGCTGAAAGCGAATAACATGAAATTTTATTATACTTATTTAAATTTAAATATTCATTTTCAAAATTAAATGATTGAGTAAAATTATAGGCTTCTAAAAATTTATTTTGTAAAAAATAATTTGCTAATTGAGCCTTATAAATATAAGAAGCAATTTTATTAAGTATTTCATTGCTACTTGTCTTTTGTATAATTTTAAGTATTGAATCGCACTTTTGAAATTCGCCAATATTTGAATAAACATTAGCTAATAAAGAAAGACCGTATGAGTTCTCAAGTTTAAACATATTTTTATTAGATATATTTAAAGCCTCTGAAAAATAGTAGATTGATTTTTCGTACTGCGTTAATTGATAATAATTACTTCCAAGAATAATAAGGTGGGTAAATCTTAGATATGGATTATAGGAATAAATTTCACTTTGAGATTCTAGTAAAGAACTTGAATAAGAGTATTGTTTAAGTTTTAAATATAGAAATGATTTATATAAGATAAATTCTTGAGTAATTTGGTTATCATCAAGGCAATTGATTGAAGTCTCTAATTCTTTAATATAGAATTTAGCGCTATCAAGGTTCAAAGAACAATGGATTGACTTATACGATTTATAGAAGAGGTAATCTAAGAATTCATATTTTGAATTCTTAGTATTTTCTATTTCGCAACCTATTTCAATGTTTAATATAGATGGAAAAATTGTTTTACCTTGTATATCATTTCCAAAGGCATGGTTGTTTTTTATAAACAGAATAAAAACTGTTAAAATTAAGCCAATCCATTCATTAGGAATAGATTTTCTACAAGGACAAATCAATTTAAATTCACTTTCAATAAGTTGCATTAGAATAACTTTGTAAGTACATTCTTATTGGCCGGGGTTTAACTCTGACTAAATGGAAATAATTTTTCGTCAGATCCGAAGGAGGCATTCCTTGCATTTCTAATACTTGATTACTGATTAAGTGTAATAAATTAATATTAAAGAAGTTTCCATTCATATCTGTCATCAACTTTTTGAAAAGGACCATAAATAAGTTTATTATATTGATTTTTCGGGTTATTTAAAAGTCTAAAGTCTGCCGGATTTTCCATTGATAATATTTTTTCAAATGGTATTCCACCTTCATTTGTTAAAGCTAGTTCGCCATAATCATTAATTATATAATAATATTTCTGACTATCAATTATAATTGGATTTAGACTTAGTCTTGAGCCACAAGGCCTACGGTTAGCCTCGGTGGCTCTCTTATAAAATAATTTTGGCATCTTTGATGTTATATTGACTGCCACAAAGGGAAATCGAGAAATTAAATCAGTATCGTCTGATAAATACTCAGTTGGAATCATAAAAAAGTTAACAAAATTTCCATTAAAATTATCTGCACTATCGATTAGGCCATCTTGCATAAAAGCAACTGATAATCCTGAATTTGATTCGCTAATTAATCCTAGATTATTAGTTTGGGAATCAAATTCCTTAACAATAATTCCTTTCTTAATAAATAATTCAATAAATTGTAACATAATATAAAAAATTTAATTTAAATAAATAGTTTTTAATTGATGGGGCTTTACATTACATAAACTGGTAAAATAAAAAAGAGGATTACCATTAAAGCTAGCATTAATTCCAGTCACTATACCATTATAATGAGAACTGTTTAGACTAAAAACAGTAGAACCTGAATCACCTGGTCTAACAGTATTGCCAGTGTTAATACCTGCTTTCCCGTAAAATACTTTATTCTCATCAAAAAATGTATATTTAACAAAATGGAATTTTACTCTTGACTTGAATCTATTATTATTGGTAGTTGTGACTCTAATCTCTTCATTACAAATAAATTCTTTAAAATACGTAGTTTTGAAGTCCATTAATTGTAATGGATAAAATTCATCTTTTTTAAATGATATAATTGAAACATCTAATTTGTCAATATTTTCAATAATTGTATAATTACAAGAATAGTCTGGAATAGTATAAGCAGAAATAATCTCATTATTAAAGCTATTGTTAATTACGTGATAACAAGTGAATAGAAAAATTTCATTTGTATTTTCGTAGATTAGATTTGCAGATCCATTTTTAACATTTAATAGATATGGACTATCTTTTGAATGATCTCTGTTAGCACCAGAATTAATACTATCTGAATTAAAAATGTTATTACTACATTCAATATACGAAATTTCTATTTCATTTCTATTGAATTTATGTAGCTTGTTATTAATTATATTAAACGAACGAGATTCTGCTCCTACTTCAATATATTCTTTTTCAGTTTTTTGATCATTACCAATACCTATATAATGAATTTTTAATTCAAGTATTTCTTCATCATTTAATATATTAATTAATTCGCGCGCATTCATATCATTCTGAAATTTTAAATTTGTTTTTTAAAATAAATTTATGTTCATTTTTTAATATATCATTGGCAATTTCATTTTTTCCAAGAGCGATATTTGAGATATATAAATAATAAAGTGCCAGCGTATCCCCTGTCCTCTCCCACCTTCTCTTCAAATATGGTATCGCCTCCTCAAATTCCTGCAACACATAAAGATCATACCCTATCTCCTTATCCCTATCCCAGGCAGTGTCTGTAGCTGTACCTCTTACTTTATCATGCAATACATACTCATCAAAATGATCGAGTAAATATTGATTTACATATTTCGGTTTTTTATTTTGCTCTAAAATAAAATATCCGATCGAAATTACCAAGAGGGCACTGGCCGCTACCGCCCACCACCATTTCCTCATCCCAACCACCTTAACCCCACTCCCCACAGTCTCATTTTTTTTTGATGTTTCTGTATGTAGTTTCTTTTCTTCAGACTTTAGTTTTTTGAATTCGTCGTGTAGGGTGGTATAGCGTATACCGATTATGGTCATGGGGTCCGGTGGGGTATGGACGGTATTTTCCAAATTTGATTTCTCATTTGATTCATCTATAGATGTAGTGTGGCTGGCAAGGTCACCCGAGCTATGGCCATTATTTTCGGATTTTTTTATATCGGCCTCCAGGCTTTGTAGTTGGTTGCGTAGATCGGTGAGGGTGGAGTGGCGGATGCCCTGGGAGGTGGAGGTAAGGGTTATGTAAGTGGATTTCCAGGCAGGGTCGTTGGTGATCAGGTGTTTTATCTCGGCCATGCGGGTAGGGGGTAACTCGTGGCGGAGGTACTGGGAGAGGATGGATGATATGTTTTCGTTTTCTTCTGGCATTACTGGTTGATTCGGTCGGCTAGGCCTCCCTCATTTTAAGCACATAGTTTTTTTAAACACATAGGTACATAGTTTTTGTAAGGCATCACATAGGGTTTTTTTTAAACACATAGATATATTTAAACACATAGGTACATAGGTTTGGTAAGGCATCACATAGGTATTATTTTATAAACACATAGGGCACATAGTTTTTGTAAGGCATCACATAGGGAATATAATCTATGTGAAACCTCAAACAACCTTATGTGACTATGTGTTTTCTTAGCAAGATCACTCCTCCGGTAAGTGCCTATATAATTCATTTACATATGTTTTTTGTCCTTCTTTAAAAATATTGGTTACATTAAAATTAATTAGTATTCCTTTGGGAGAGTCTGTAAATTTCATGTAGGATAAAAGTTTGATTCCTCTACAGGTGGTACGGCATCGATTGCTTTCAGCTCTACCATCATACAATTATCTACATACAAATCCGATCTCAGGTCCGCATTGGATTCCATGACTTTGTAATTGATTTTTACTATGCACTCTGAGACGAATTCTATCCCTCGCAATGTCAATTCGTGTTTCATACATTTATGATACACACTTTCTAAAAGACCAGGGCCAAGCTCTCTGTGTACTTCTATAGCGGCACCTATTACTTCATAGGTGAGGTGGTCTAGGTATTTCTTAGTGAGTCCGGGTTTCATTTTAAACACATCTATTAAAAACACATAGGCACATAGGTTTGGTAAGGCATCACATAGTTATTTTTTTAAACACAGCGTAAGCGTAGGCACATAGGTATAGTAAGGCATCACATAGGTTTCTTTAATAAACACATAGTTGTAGTAAGACTTTGCATATTTTTTTGATTTCCTTTTTTTTTCATATCATCAAGTTTTTCTATGTGAAACCTCACACAATCTTATGTGCCTATGTGTTTAACTTCCCCTATGTTTTTCTCACCCCCACAGAGCACCTGCAGTCTCTTCATACATTTATACTTCTGGTTCTTAGCCGTATCTTCATTTTTATAATCCAGTTTTTCACAGATCTCCTTCATACTGGCTTTGTAATAATAAAATAGCTGTAAGAGAGTGCGGCAGGGCTCGCCCAGGGCATTCATACCGGTCTCTACTTTGCGTAGGTTATTTGCAAACTCTGCTTCATCGGTATCGGGAGCATCTTCGTGTATATATTGTATGAGCAGATCATCTACCGAGCTGCCTTGTTTTTGGCGGTGGCGCAGCCATTCATGGGCTTTGTTTTTGCCGATGCTAAAAAGATAAGTTTTAATATTACTGTTGAGCTCGGTGAGTTTACCGGATACTATATTATCATACAGGATCACCACTGAGGTCTGGAAAAACTCGATGGCATCATCATCACTGCAGTGAAACTCACCTTTGATCCACTGTACAAAAGGCTGCCGGTAATCGCGATAAATAGTAGTGAGATAGGATGTATCCCCATTACGGATCAGGTCTATAGCATTCGTTTGGTGCATCGAGAGGTTTCGAGCATGAAAATAGAAATATCTAGGGAATTTGCAAATTTTTTAGCAAGAATTTTTAGCAATCAATGTTATTTTATTCCGTGGACTTAAGATCGATTCCACAATCATTTTAATTCGAGAAACAATAGCTGAATTATTTTAGAATGGCCCCTTCCCCCTAATTATACATGATCGCTTCGCAATCATTTAATAATTCGGGTAACGATGGCACAATCATCCGATCATTAAACTCAAATCATTTGTAGTTCCATTTTAACCAGAATTTTGACAAACTCAGCGACAGAGATTTAGATTTTATAGCTCCTCTGCCAGGCAAATGTATTCCCCCAAATTGCGTATGCAATAGCAATTTAGGGGGAAGGGGCACCACCGCACCGCCCCTTCCCCCAAATTATACATGATTCGCTTCGCTATCATTTAATAATTCGGGGAACGAAAGCTCAATCTTTCCATCAATAAACTCAAATCATCTTAGTTTCATTCTAACCGGAATTTCGTCAAGACCCCGGTAATAAAGATTGTGTTTAAAGCTTAGATACCAAGCAAGAGTATTCCCCAAAATGCGCATGTAATAAGCATTTGGGGGGAAGGGGCAAAGCATTTCGGAGCCAGGGGCAACACCCCCACACTTAAATCCTCATTTCCAACTCCTCTTTTATTTTATTAACTACCGAATCAATATCATTATCCACCAGTTCATTACTAAATCTCAATTCTTTTATACCCAGGGCAGAAAAAATCCAGCACATATTTTTCAATAGTATGTTGCCTCCTGAATCTTTGGCCAAGTACTTGCTTTTTACTTAGTCTTTCCCAAAGTTTCATTTCCTGAGAAGTCATATTATCTCTGAGTATTCTTGCATTTTGATTGGCAGTACCTCGGAATTTTTTCATGAAATGAATTTAGGTAATTTTTTACCCTCTGCTTTCGCCCCTTCCCCCCAATTATACATGATCGCTTCGCCATCATTTAATAATTCGGGGAACGATAGCTTACTAATACCAGCATTAAACTCAATTCATCGTAGTTCCACTTTAATCGGAATTTCGTCTAGCCCTGGCGATAAAGATTGATTTTAAAGCTCAGATACCAAGCAAGTGCATTCCCCAAAATGCGTATGCAATAAGCATTTGGGGGGAAGGGGCAAAGCAATTTAGGGGTCAGGGGCAAAGCATTTCAGGGGAAGGGGCAACACCGCACCACCCCTTCCTCGTAATGTTAATTTTTACTTCCTTTCCGACATTCGAGTCAACCATTACACCCATCTATATTATATCACCCAAATAAACGATTATTTATGTTTACATTATTCAAGTCTTTAGACAAAAAGAAATTGCTGGAAATCGAACTGCCAGCAATATTCATCAGCATTATAACCGCTGAACATTTTTACAAGTTTGGTTCTTTCACCCTGGAATGTATCGGATTTTTATGTACCTGGATTTCGATCGGTTTTATTATTAATACTATAAAACACAGAATGCAATAACCCTTTTAATTCACCCTTAAAAAAATCTAATAATCATGGCAAAAAAGAGAGTTAAAAAATCATTGGATCCCGATGCTTTTTCCGGGAAAGGAAGCAGTGCCAGATTGGTGGCAGAGCCCAATGTATATGATCCATCTAATTTATCTGTGGAGGATTTTATGGTGTCAAGATCCTATGTGGTAAATGTGGAAAACAAATCAAAATATCCAGTCTCCAAAGCAGATTATAAAAAACTTAAACAGCAGGCTACTAAGGCAACCCGAAGTGCAGGCCTTGCATTTATAGACGCTGCACCGGATGCCGATGAAGAAATATTGCTTCCCGGCATAGACCTGCCTGAAGATGGCATGGGCGCAACCGGTCCTATGCCCCTGGCACCTGCCATTGCTGCTTCGTTTACAGGATTGGGAGCTACTGCTTTCCAACCTCCTGATTGTACCGTTGCGGTGGGCAAACAAGATGTAGTGGTAGGAGTAAATGTGGAGATGGCTGGTTATAAAAAGACCGGTGCCTTAAGATTCAGATGGCCTGGGTTTACTACACTTTTCAGAGCAGTGACTCCCAATGGTGCACAATTATTTGACCCCAAGCTGATCTATGATCACTATGCAGACCGGTATGTAGCTGTAGTAGCTGCGCGCACTCCCAACCAGGGATCGTGGCTCATGGTAGGAGCTACTCAAACAAACGATCCTGGAGGAAGATGGTGGGTTTATGCATTAAATGCTTCAGTAGACGGAAGTACCCCTACTGGCAATTGGGCTGACTATCCCATGGTAGGCTTTGATGAAAAAGGTATTTATATTTCTACCAATCAATTTAAATGGACCGGAGGATTTAGTCATGCCAAATTAAGAATATTGATCAAGTCGGAATTATATGCCGGTGCTCCGGTGCATTGGTATGATTTCTGGGGGCTTGCAAATAACGATGGTTCACAGGCATTTTCAGTGCAGCCCTGTTGTCATTTCAGGGCAGCCGGTAATAATACACCGGTGTATATGGTAAGTGCAATATGGCCATCAGCCAATATCCTTACTCAATGGAATCTCACCAATGCTACATTATGGCTTAGCGGATCTACCCCTTCCCTTTCAAGATCAAAAGTACCTTGCAGAAAATACGACTTGCCGCCGGATGCTGATCAGCCATCATCTACTAATAATATAGAGACCAATGATACCAGGTTGCTGAATGCGATATATCAGCATGCCGGAAATAAACGCAGCATATGGACCTGCCAGACATCCAAACATACCTGGGCAGGTGAATCTACTGCCAGATCAGTGGTACAGTGGTATGAGATCAATGCTGCCACCTCTACTGTAGTACAACAAAATGCCTATGGGGCAAAAGGTAGATATTATTATTTTCCGGTAATCCATACCGATTTATTGGGCAATGCCTTTTTAGTGTTTACAAGATCAGGAAGTACTGAATTACCTTGTTTACGGGTAACCGGAAGGAAAACATCTATGCCGGCCAATGACCTTGAAGGAAGTTTATTGGTAAAAGCCGGAGAATCTGCTTACAATGGAAGTCGCTGGGGTGATTACTTTGGTATATGCCGGGATGGAGCAGATGCACGAACCGTATGGGGATATGGAGAATACGCGGAGGCAGGTGGCAACTGGGGTACCTGGATAGTAGCTATGAGATATTGACAATTAGTCTATATAAGTGAATAAAGTTAGGGCAATGAATATTATTTATTGCCCTTTTTTGCTTTTTTCTTTAAAGCTTTAAACTCGGCTTCACTTACCGGATAGCCAATACCAATAGTAATTTTTCCATTTCCTTGGTTTTGATCCGGGTTGGTGGGTGGATTTTTTTTGGGTGGTTTTCGTTTGGTCATTGATATTTATTTATAGTATTGTACTTTACGAATATAATCATAAAAAAGGATAAATGCAAGGATAATGCAAAACCAAAGCGATCGTTAATTGGACAAAAAAATTTATTATTGCGAAATCATCAGGATGCGGATAGGCACAATGAATAGAATGGGGCAAATCTGATAGGTGAAATTATATTTTAGAATTGAGATCATCATTCACTAAAGAATACTTTAAGCCTGATTGTAATTGGGTTCAATTTCCAGTTGAAAACAGAGCCGCTTTGTTGACGCAAGTTGCAATGTTTATTTATTAACTTTTAACTTAGTATATCTAACCGAAATAATGGCTTGTCCAAAGAAGATTTATCTAGTAATACTAATTCTTTTGAGTTTTTACTGAGGTAGCTTTATTATTCCTCTTGGTTTGATTATCAAATCCGGGTTGAATTTTATTAATTTGATTTTCTTTATATTTTTTGATAACATCGAGGTCCTCTATATTGAGGTTTATATCCTTAATTTTATTTAGTAAATCAATTTCCTTATGAGTAAAACCACCTTTTTTATGGTAACTTACTTTACCTGGGTCTATTGGATCAAAGACATTGTCTATTCCTGTCAAATCATAACAGAAGACATCAATTTGGTTGGAATATTTACTTTTTACTTCATCAAAATAAGTAGATTGAAATTTATAATTATATACTTTATTTAGGTATAAATAAGTATTGTAAGCACTGACAATTAAATCTTTTTGATTTGATACTATTGCAGTATCAATCATATTTGCTAATACATAACATGTTGTCTTTAATTCAGGATCATTGGGTTTTGATACAAATAAAAATGCAGGAAGCAAGATAAGTCCCAAAAGAAAAGCAATTAAATATTTAATTTTCATGATAAGTTAATTTTGATTGTTATTTAGATGGTAATGAAGGCCTGTTGTTAGGATCTAGGCGTAATTCTGATTGATTCGGATTGTTACTATAACCAGGAAAAGTATCTTTATTACTAATTGAAAACGCAATTAAAAAAGCGCCAACAAATACAGAAACTAATCCAGGCGAAGCTGTAATCAAGCTGAGTTTTAGGTTGTTAGATTCTGCCTTTACTTCATTCAATCCTTTTATGGTATAAAATACTACACTAAGGCCTATAAACATTAAAGCAAAACCAGAAAATAGACCTATTGATCGCCTTACCATACTGGTGTGCATGTGAAATGCATAAAATTTATACTCATCATTGAATTGTGTTGGTAATGAATCACTAAATACGGATGATTTAAACCAGTTTATATTCTGATTTAAAAACCAATAAATACAGATCAAAGCTCCAAGACTAAAAATTGTCAATAACCAAGGAGCCCAGGTCTTCCAGACTATAAAAGTATCCTTGTTAGTTTCCATAATTTAAGTGTTTATACATGAAAATTTACAATATTTTATTTCAATTAGACATTGTTTCTTATTTTATAAATTCATTTTTTTCGAAAGCTAAATTATCATTTATTGTTTTTTGTCTTATAAGGTAACCTAATTAGCGTCATCTATATTGAAGTAACCTTGAATAAAATAAGGTTAAACGATCTGAGTAACCAAACAAATGGTTCCCATTTTTAATTCTGACAGGGGATTGACAGTGCAGTACAAAATTACCATAACATCTATTACAAACTAATGTTAGTTCAAGCCTATTGATCCGGATTTTAAACAACTTTTATTATTATGTAATAAGAATTGAAAATGTCAGTTGGAATTTCAATTTATTTTAATCAAAATTACGAGAAGGCTACATTTAAGTAGGACATTTAGTCTTCCATTTACACATTTGATAAGTCTGAAATTGTATTACTGAATTAATTGGATATCTGTTTTTTTACAAATTATTCGGTAACTTTCTAATTACTATCACCTTTAAACTCTTTTGTATATGGCTCCAAAAATCAAAATCCAGGGAAAACCATCAGAGATCGCCGAACAAATCGATAGTGACTTTCACCGAATCGAAAAATCTTTTCGCTTCGACGCGGTCCGCGGGCAAGCTGATGTAATCGATATTGGTGCTGATGCTGATGATATCATTGGTTTAGAGTTTGAAGATGGTGGAGAGTGGATCAGCCATGTCGACGATATTCATCAGATTTTTGGAGATCATATTCAAGTCAGAGGCAATGACGATGTTTTTCCAATTCACATTTCATCCAATGAAAATGAAAGGGGTATACGGGAGATTGGTATTAAAGTATTAAACCTGATAAAGGCAAAGAAAAAAATTACCACCGCTGCCGCAAAACTTTTGGCAATGAATGCAGATCGAAAAATCATGTCTTCACCAGGCCTGTATCATGTCAGTACCAAAGGAACTTTGCAAACAAAAAAATTTGAAAATAAGCCTTTGCATTATCTGTTGTTTCTGCATGGAACCATCAGTTCGTTTAAAGGTACTTTCGGAGACCTCTTTAGTGAACAAAATACAACTATTCCCTCAGCGATACATGAAAAATACGGTGATAAAGTAATCGCTTTACAACACTACACCCTGTCAGAAAGCCCCTGGCAGAATGCAATAGAAATACTCAACGCTTTGCCTAAAGGTTCTACTGTGGATATCATCTCTCACTCCCGCGGAGGACTTATTGGCGATATCCTTGCTTGTGCTGATCCACGAAATAATCAACCGGTATATAGAAATGAAGATATTGCTTTGGCTCGCACATCAGATGAAACTTTTGCAAAATCTCTGGAAACTATTAATAGTCTGGCTAGTAAAAAACAAATTAAAGTAGATAATTTGATTCGGGTGGCATGCCCGGCAAGAGGCACTGAAATATTAGGCAGCAACCTGGATCATTTTTTAAATGGCCTTTTGTATGCGATAGGTTTAGCATTTGGTGGCAAGGCTAATCCTTTGTATCAAATCATCAGAGGATTGATCACCGATATTATCAGCGCAAGATTGACACCGGGGGTAATGCCTGGTTTGTTGGCAATGGTACCTGAATCCATCCCCTCCAATTTATTAAACCGTGCCGGAGTCACTTTAAAGAATCAATTGATAGTCATTGAAGGTGATTCAGAAGCCGGTAAAAAATTCTGGAGGTCAGTATTGGTAGTGTTGACCAATTTGTATTATCGCGAAGCAAATGATTTTGTAGTTAATACCAGTAGTATGCGATATGGAGCATTGAGGGAATCGGGCTTGCAGTTTTTCAGATCGCAGGATGATACCACCTCGCATTTTAATTATTTTAAAAATGAAAATACTCAACAGGCAATTCTCGACGCATTGATTACTCCATCTGGCCAGGCTATCAAACGATTTGAATCAAGGTCTTCCGGCGAGATCGATCGCGGTGTATTTGTAGATCTGTTTAAAAAATACAAGGCTATATCATATGATAAGGTTTCAGGTGATAAGCCTGTAGTAATAGTACTTCCGGGAATTATGGGTTCTCACCTTAGCGTGCAGGATAATATGGTATGGCTAGACCTGGGTGAAATTGGGAAAGGGCATATGGTTACCTTACTTTCTTCCGATAATACATCTGTAGAAAGCAAATTTATAATAGGTGAGTTTTATGAAAAATTAGTAAAATTCCTTTTACCTAGCCACGATGTAGTTACTATGGCTTATGATTGGCGATTACCAGTAGCCAATGCTGCTAAAAAATTAGATGCTTTGATTTCGGACATCAACTCTAAAGCTATTGGCCAATCGATTTCCATAGTGGCTCATTCTATGGGTGGCCTCGTGGTGCGGGATACGATGAGATTACATCGGGATAATTGGAATCGGTTTATTTCGAGAAAGGATTCCAGAGTGATATTGCTTGGCACTCCCTGGATGGGATCACATCTTATCATGCAGGTATTCACCGGGCATCTGAGCAGGGTCAGACAGCTAAATCTGCTGGATACTCATCATACCAAAGAAGAATTGATTCGGGTATTCAATGCCTATCCCGGATTATATGATTTATTACCTGTACCAAAAGAATCTGATTCATTCGAAACGCCGGAATTTTGGGAACAAATAAATAGTGAATTAAATTCCGATAAGATTCAGATTCCACCCTTGTTGGATTATTTTAAAAAATATAAAAACGAAATTCAATCATTTAAACCCAACCTGGATAATCTATATTATCTTGCTGGTAAAGATGATTTGACTACCTGCGCTTACCGGATCAGGAAAACCATATTTGGAAAAAAATTACAATATTTGGGGACACCCGAAGGAGATGGCTCTGTGACCTGGTCACTGGGCATACCGAAAAACCTGCCTGCTGAACGAATTTATTTTGCACATAATACTGGGCACGGAAACCTGGCTAATGATGAAAAACTTTTTGACGGAATTCGTGACCTTATTACTAAGGGTGCCACTGCTAACCTTGAAAAAAATCCACCTGCTATCCATACCGAGAGATCTTCTATAGAGACAAGTGGATTCAATCAAATCAAAGTTATGCCTGAGACAATGGTCTCTAATCGGGCAGAGGAAGCTTTAACCATATTGCAGGGTCAAAAACCAGCCAAAGCAAAAGAAATTCCCAAAGACGATTATATAGAAGTATCGGTAGTGCATGGCGATTTAAAGATTGCGAGTCATCCTGTCATGGTAGGGCATTTTAAAGACGATGGTATAGTCAATGCTGAAGCTGCAATAGATCATTATTACGAAGGAAACCTGTCGGATAGGCATCGAATTTCACATTACCCGGGTGCAATCGGTGAGAGCCTTGTACTTTTTGATACTGATAAAAATCCACCGGGTACTATTGTCATCGGTCTGGGTGATCCAACTACATTAACCCCCTATCAACTACGCAAATCTGTAGAATCAGGCATGGTCAGATATGCCATGCATTTTAGAGATAATTACATTTCAGGGCAGGGTCGCAGCATAGCCGATCATGCTTCTTCAATCAGCTGTTTATTAATTGGTACTTCCTATGGAAATCTGCCAATGGAAGTTGCTTTAAATGCTATTTTGACCGGTATATCCAAAGCCAATAAATTGATAAAAACTATCCACCGGCTTATACCCATTAAAAGCATTGAGTTTATAGAAATCTTTGAGCATATTGCACAAAACGCATATTATCAGCTTTCAGAGCTCGAGCGCAATACTACATCGTTAGACCTCAATATCAGATTAAATAAAAACATTATTAAAAAAACCGGAGCTAAAAGAAAGTATCAATTCAGTATTGAAAATTCATGGTGGCACAATCTGACCTCCCGCCTTGAAAAGGACAATAACAAAAATATACCCACTATTAAGTTTACTTCGTCATCAGGCATCGCCCGGGTTGAAGAAGAAAATACTTTTACTTCCCAAAAAATAATTCATTCCTTACTGGACCAGATGGCAATAGACCAGGGTGTATGGAATAAAACCTATTCTAAATCTTTATTTGAGATCTTAATTCCCAATTCTTTTAAAGAAATTCTGCGCCATCAAAATAATATATTATGGAAAATGGATATTGATACCGCATCGTATCCATGGGAGCTGTTTCACGACATCGATATCGATGTCAATCCTACCTTTGTGCGAGCAGGATTGATACGACAATTATATACCCATGCTGAACAGAAAGCAGATATTATGCATTTACCAAGGGCATTGGTAATTGCGGATCCCAAATACAGTAATGATGGTCCATCCCAATTGCCCGGTGCACGGAAGGAAGGTAAAGAAGTCGAAATGCTGTTGCAAAAGGAATTTGAAACCAATTCCCTCGTAAATAGTTCAGGTCTGGATATCATCAATGAACTTTACAATCAGGAATACAAGATCTGGCATATCGCGGGCCATGGTACGGTTTCTAAAGACCCCAATGAGACCGGTATCGTTTTGGAAAATGGAATGTTCATTACTCCATCTATGTTGAAAAACATGAGCCGGTTGCCGGAGTTCGTATTTATTAATTGTTGTTATTCCGGTACAGTAGAGCCGGCTAAAGAAAAATTATATCAACAACGATATCAGTTTGCCGCCAATATCGGTACTCAATTAATTGCCCGGGGAGTACAAGCTGTGGTAGTGGCGGGGTGGCCAGTCAATGATAATGCTGCATTATTGTTTGCAAGTACTTTTTATAAGCTCATGCTTTCAGGTAAAAATTTTGGCGACGCAGTAAGGCTATCGCGTGAAGCATGTTATAAAGTTCATGGTATATCCAACAACACCTGGGGAGCCTACCAATGTTATGGAGATCAATGGTATCGACTTACTTCGTCCACTACCGGTAATAAAAAAGGTAATACCTATTTCACTACAGAACAGGTGCTGATAGACCTGTACAATCTGCTTACCGATACTAAAGACAGAAAACTCAAACCAATTGAAATTGAAAAAAAATTAATTACCCTACTCCAGGATGCGAATAAAATGATCAATTCTCAGATTCTTGAGTTAAAAGCGGAGATTTTATCCGAGCTCAATCTTATAGATCAGGCAGTACAAACCTATACTGAATTGCGTCAGATAAACAA
Source organism: uncultured Saprospiraceae bacterium (assembly GCA_964396995.1). GTDB lineage: Bacteria > Bacteroidota > Bacteroidia > Chitinophagales > Saprospiraceae > JADJLQ01. The sequence goes on from CAYNIG010000063.1 coordinate 15,138, forward strand.
TAGTAATTTTACTGTGCGATCCCTGGAACAATTCAATATTCTCCGCGTCAAACAACTTTTGATTAATGTAACCGCAGATAAGAACCTTAAGCCCCGATATATTCAATCCCGAATAAAAGAAGTCTTACATGATTTTGACTCTCTGCTTTTGATTGGAGCTACTCCGGAACGACTCAGTATCATGGGGGGAGCGTATAAAAAAATGGCATTAATTCATTTTAATCGAAGCGTTTTATCAAATAATAATTCTTTGATAAATGCATCATTGAAAAAAGCACTTACTTATTATATACGAGCCTGTAATAAAATTGACCCTAAGGATATCCGGTCACTTAACTACCCTTTATTGAATGCACTGACTATTCATGCTATGCTATCCAAAGAGAAGAGTATCCGGTTATTTAAAAACAAACCCATACTTATATCGAAGGTGCTTTCCGATGCTAAAAATGATATTATCAATTCATCAGACCGGTTTGTCGATTTCTGGAAAGATGTAAACCTGGCCAATATATTGCAATGTGAATTGTTATATGCTCCGGACAAAGAAATCGCGGCATTAAAAGATGAATTTATTAAAAAATATTCACGGGTATGGAAACTGGCCGGCACCTTAAAACAATTGCAGACCAAACTGGAGCATTTGGATTTTTTGTGGATGGGTGTAGAAGTAATGGATCGGCCGGTGAAATGGAAAAAGAAGATGAGAGAAATGATCGGGGATATGAAAAAAGAATTTGAAAAATGGAGATAAAAAACGCCTAATTTCTGAATAATAGAATAATTAGAACAAAATGAAAAATATTTTCATTAGTCGTCCGACAACAATAAATGATGATTTCGAATCATCCTATACTTTTTTTCATAATTTTCTAATTGACCAAGGATACACCTTGAAGAGATTAGGTGGAGGTACCTATTCTAAAGCGGCACCCCTCAAAGCAGTAATTAACTTAATACATGAGTGCTGCGGAACCATTATTCTTGGATATCCTCCATATGAATTTATTCACAAAGCAGCCCGCAGTAAAAAAATACAAAACGAATTTAGACTTGCATTTCCAACACCCTGGAATCAAATCGAAGGGGCTTTGGCATTTGCATTTGATACTCCGGTTATGGTAATTGCTCATGATGGGATTGAAGGTGGTGTATTTGACCATGGAATCACAGGTGAAGCAGTTATTCACCTGGATATTTCAAAACCCAATTGGCATACTTCGGAGCAATTTATTCAACCTTTTGAAGAGTGGAAAAAGGATGTTTTGGTTTTTAATGAAAGGAAGAAAAGTCAATTATAAAACTTGCTACGAAAACGAGAATTTTGGCTTATTATTTATTGATTTTTATAATGAGAAGCGACTTTTAAAAAGGAGTGTTTACTTACCAATTTTGCCGCCATGGAATTTGCTTCTCTTTTAATCCAGGAGCATTCTATTAACCTTAAATTTTTTGTATCCCTTTTTGTTTTCCATCTTCCATAAAATCCTCCAAACATGCGGATAATAAAATAATAGACCCAAGACCACAAAAACCCAGATTCTCTTAAAATTTTTAAAAAAATAATATCCGCATCTTTTCTGGATATAGGTATTTCCCTTTTATATTGGTAAATGACATCATGCACCATAGAAGCATAATAGGTTATAGGCTTTTCAGTTAAATAATCTAATCGTCGATCAGGAGTTCCAAATATAAAATCTAGGAACTCGAATTTAGGTGTACAGCCATCCCATGCGTAACCATTAAGGCAACTACCATTGATAAACAATTTGCCATCATGCGTCAACTCTATAAATCCATTTTCAGACCTGAAATATTCGCCAGTAATTGTTGTTATAACAGATTCATCAAAATTATGAACAAATTTATATATTTTATTCACCCTTGTTGAAGATCGTACTGACATCTTATTTATTAAGTTTGGTTTATAAAAAAGAGTTTAATAGTAAGTATCTAACTTTATTTCATTCATCTCCCCTTACATATCATCCTTCCACATCTTACCCTCAAACAGTTCTAATTCCACTTCTTTAGATTTAGTCTTGGGTGATGCCTTTTTTGCGCCTCGTACCACATCGATATCCGGTTTACCAAATAAAGGATTTTTTATTCTGAACAAACCAAGCCCGATTACACCCTCTTTGCCATGAATGTTTAACCCGGTTGACTTTTGAGCTGTTAATTGAAGACCTGCCTTTCCCAATTGCAGATTATTCAGCGCTTCCACATCTCCACTAAAACTAATCTCTGTGTTGCTTTCAATGGTAGAAAGGATAACCGCTTCCCGGGCAAAGTAAACTTCGTACACTACTTTATATTTATTCTCCCAATCTGGATGTTCCATTAATATTTTTGCTATAGCCTTGGGGTTGGGTATAGAACTTACCAATATTTCTGGCGACTTGATGAAAAAAGAGGCCTCCTTTTCGAACAAAAGGTTCACCGATGCATCTACTGCCCCTGCAGGAATGACATTTACTTTAACACCTCCTGATAATTTGGTGATTTTGGTACCGGCAGATTTAAAATCTATATTGGAGCCGGGACTGGAGCTTTGAGTAAACGATACACCAAAATCTTGTTCTATATTTCCAATGGGTTCAAATATGCCTCCGGCAATGATTCCATAGTCACCCAATTTGAGATTATTAGTAATGGGTAACCAGGCAGCAAATACTTTGAGCTGTTTGCGTATGATTTCATTGAATTGTACTGCTATTCCTTTCATGTTAATGAGTTTTTCTATACTGAATAATTTTAAATGTAATCAAACCACAAAAGGTCACCCAAGTGAGCTGATAATTCTTAATACGGCCTCGTTTTTTTTTAAAAATATACCCTGCTTTGTACCTTTATCACCATACCAATCAGAAAATTTACTATATAGATAATCACCTTATCCTATGATATTAATCATCTTACCGGAAAACCAGATTACCGATCTTGTACTGCCTTTTTTCTTAAACTAATTATCGAAAAAAACTGTTAAAAATTTATATCCCATCAAAACTCATGAAAAAAGAATAAATCTCATGGCCAAATTTCTACATCTTTATGTATTAAGTGTAAGTATTCTGTTTTTCGCTTGTAAGCAGGCGTCTGATCAATCTATTCAGCCCACAAGACAAAATATTACTGAATCGGTATATGCTTCGGGGATCATCAAGAGTCAAAACCAATACCAGGTATTTTCTACTGTCAGCGGATTGTTGCAAGAAATACTGGTAAAAGAAGGGGATTTAGTAAAAAAAGGCAGTCCATTGTTTATTCTCTCCAACGAAACTGCCAGGCTCAATACCGAAAATGCCCGTCTTGCCGCCGAATTTGCTGATTTGGCGACCAAAGACGATCGATTGAATGAAGCTCAAATAAGCATCGAAACAGCCCGGATCAGAATGATAAATGATTCTATCTTATGGATACGGCAAAAAGGACTTTGGGATCAGAATATTGGCTCAAAAATCGAACTGGAACAAAGAGAATTGGCTTTTTCAAATTCCAAAAATGTGTATTTATCTTCTCTTTATCGCTATAATGATTTACAAAAGCAACTTCGTTTTGCATCCCAACAATCAAAAAAATTGCTTTCGATCAGCCAGACTTTGACTCAGGATTACATTATAAAAAGTCAGACGGAGGGGCGCGTATACAATATAGTAAAGGAAGTGGGAGAAATAATCAATCCTCAAACTCCAATAGCCATTATAGGAAATGCCAATGATTTTATCCTTGAACTCCAGGTGGATGAATACGATATCGTCAAAATAAAGAAAGGTCAGAAAACATGGGTTACGCTCGACAGTTACAACGGTGAGGTATTTGAAGCAGAGATTACCAATATCAATCCCATCATGAATGAAAAATCACGAACCTTTAAAGTAGAGGCTGATTTTATAAATAAACCACCTGTACTATATCCTAACCTTACACTGGAAGCCAATATACTGTTGAATGAACGCAAAGAGGTATTAACTATTCCACGAAATTACCTGATCGGTGATTCCCTGGTACTATTGCTCAATAAAGAAAAAAGAAAAGTGCAAATCGGACTGAAAGACTATCAAAAAGCAGAAGTTCTTGCCGGACTCAGTGCAGATGATAAAATTATAATGCCCGCCAAATGAATTTCAAACTTTTAGCTGAAATTTCTAAATCACTATTAATGGCCCGGTGGCGACAATCCCTGGTAGCGGCTATTGGTGTCACTTTTAGCATTGCCATGTTTGTATCCCTGTTGGGATTTATGAATGGATTGAATGATCTGTTGGATGGATTAATCATCAATCGCACACCTCATGTTCGTATTTTTAATGAGATAAAGCCAAATCCTAAACAACCCATTACTATTGCTGAAGCATACCAGGGAAGCTTTAATTTTATCAGTTCTCTCAAATCAAGTGGCGGACGCCTGGATATTTATGACAATGCGGCCATTATAAAAGCCATCAGAAACGATCCTAGAGTACTGGGCCTGGCACCCAAACTAAATGCACCGGTCTTGTATAATTCGGGTACCATAGATATTACGGGTACCGTGAGCGGTATCGATGTGGTGGCCGAAAGTCAATTGTTTTTCTTCAGCGATTATGTGACCACCGGCTCTGCCATTGATATTCGCAACATCAGCAACAGCATTATTCTGGGTAAAGGGTTAGCAGAAAAATTACTGGCTGAGATTGGAGATTTAGTACAGGTTACTACCTCACAAGGCGAGAGAATAGCCCTCAAAGTAGTAGGTTATTTTCAATCGGGTATTGCGGATTTTGATAAAGTACAAAGTTTTGCTTCTATTTCGACTGTGCAAAAATTGCTGGGCAAATCAAATAATTACATCACGGATATACAAGTTAAACTCAAAGACATTACCCTGGCTCCTGCAGTTGCCAAAGAATACAGGGAATTATACCACACTGATGCTGAAGATATACAATCCGCCAATTCGCAATTTGAAACGGGAAGTTTTGTAC
>CAYNIG010000064.1:0-10227 GCA_964396995.1 uncultured Saprospiraceae bacterium
GGGAGAAAATGGTTATGGGGTGGTCCCCGGTTTTACCTCAATAAAGTGATAAATGGTAGGGCTATACCAGGTTGGGATGAAGATGGATTTTATAGTAGTCATTTGGCATTAAATGATTTAAAATCATTGCCTACATTAACCAGGGGTCATTCCTACACCTGGGGAAGTCGTGATACCCGAATGAAGTTTTTTAAAAAACCGGATGTATCTGCATCCATGGTACCTGTAGGATTTACAGTTGGAATGCAAGCACCAATACCCAATGCGCCTATTGGTGGAGTTTCAGTGGATACCGGATTAGTACAGTTTAATCTAAAATTTAGTGATGTTTCGGGGTCTATCTTACCACCTTTTAAAATCTTTCAAATAGAAAATAGAGAAATAGTCGAATATCCTGCTCGTAAAGTAAATGAATATGGTGTAATACAAGTATCCAAAAGTAAATCCTTTACCAATAATCTCATGGCCAAAGGAATACAATTGAAATTCAATGAGGATGATTTTTATATAAAGGATAACACGAAAACCCGCAAATTGGACATTGCGGCTCTTACTAATTTATTATATGCCGATCTCAACTTTGAAGGCCGATTTACTGATACAGCCACCTATTATTGGCGCTTAGGATGGTATAAAAATCCGGACTTGATACCTGACGAAAATAATCTGGTCAATCTTACCTCAAATGATTTTTATAATATTTCTTCCGTTGATAGTTTTAAAATTGGGGATACTGTAAAAACTATTAATGCACCTGTAGCGCAAACCGTGGCGGATACTGTTTGTGGCAGCAGTTGCACCATTGCTGACATCACCAACACCACATTAATATCTTCTTTGTCATCCGGAGATCAAATTTTAATAGGTAAATTTTTAGCAACCCTTACAGAAGTGAATAAGGTTGGTGATGCCTACACTGGAAAAGCAAGAATTAAAATTCCATTCTTAAATCAAGTTACAGTTAAAGTAACCTTTGCCAACCTCAAAGTAAACACTCAAAAAATGGTATTCAGCGGAGAAATGAATGCTGAAAGCGGTGGCACGGAACTGGAATCTATAGCCAATATTATTCTCGACCAACCCATGCAATTACCTCTCGGCTGGGATGCAACAGTAAAAGGAAAACATACGGTACTGGCATTGACTCAAATGAAATTTTTAGCTACCCGTGCTGATATGACTGCGAGTATAAACTTTGGAGATCTGTTACCGGAACATATGACATTACCTGAACAAGCTGAGATCTCGGGTACATTTTGTTTTCATCCCGGTGGATTTTCGGAGACTATGATTTTTCACCTTTCAGAAGATCTCGTGTTCGATGGTGACCATAGCGGATACGGATTTTTACTCAAAGGAGGTACCGCTACCGATACTACTACCATGAGTTATATAAAATGGGATTGTAAAGGCTTTGCGGGATTTCAGGTAGCCGGTGATGTTTTATTGTCCGAGTCTTTGCTCAATAAAGACAGTGGCTTAGAGACCAATGATGAGCCTATATCAGGTCGAGTAAGGGCGGGCTTTAAATTTAAATACATTCCTTCTGAATCGGCCGCACCATCAGATAATGGATTTATATTTCAAGCCAATATAGATGCATTTCAATTCAAAGATTTTGAAGGATGGGGCTTTGATAGTGATACTATATATATAGATTGGTCAGATGCAGAGAATCCACCCGGTTTTTCAGTACCACATGGATACAGCTATTCCGGAATGAATGATCCACAACTCGTAAATGGATGGGAAGGATTATACATACCAAACTTAAAAACATTTACACCTAAAGATTTTGGTAAGGGGGTAAACACGAGGACTACATTCTCCGGTTCAAAATTACTTTTTGGTGAAGGTAAATATCATGTAAGTCTGCAGGCACTAAATATATTCGATGTAAACAGCTCCTGGGCTCGCATGCGCGCCAAAATGGATACCATACAAGGCGTGATCAGCAGTGAAGAAAAAATGATACGCTTCAAAGGCGAGCTTCTATTGCCATTTACAGATACTACTTCCTGGATACCGTATGGAGGTCATTTTTCAGGTTCTGATAGTTTTCATTTATATGTTGCCTTAGCAGGAGATTCGGCTAAAGTCACTGACCTGCCTCTACTTTTTAAGTTTGATCAAACATCATTACTCAATATAGTGCGAGGATCTGATCGTACCTTCAGAGCCAATGCATGGTTTAATGGATACATGGATCTGCAAACCAATGCCGGGCATGTGCATCCTCACCTCTCGAGTTTAAATTATAAAGGAATAAAGTTTGAAAACTTAGGCTATAAATCGGGCGAAGGATGGAATCATGGTACTTATTCACTGGCTAGTCCGCAAAAGACAATGAATGGTTTTCCAATACAATTGGATTCCATTGATTTTGTGAATGAAGGTGGATACCAGGGTTTTTATTTTAAGCCTAAAATTGTACTGGTGGGTGATGAAAATGGATTCAGCGCAGCGGCGGGATTAAATCTTTTGTTCAAATTTAATTTTGCAGGTAATAGGGATTATATATCCGATACCAAATTAGATCTCAAAGATGTTGAGCTCGATGTGGCAGTGAGTGGGTTTGAGCTAAAGGGCCGGCTTGCTTTTATCAACAGAGAGACTGATAAAGGCATGGAGGGAATATTAGCTGCTAAATTACCTGGCGGTATTGCGGCTCATCTCAAAGCAAAGTTTGGTACGGTGACTACTAATGAAAATGCGGAATTCAATACTGCATCTAACTATTCTTACTGGTATGTAGATGGTATGGTCACTTTTGGCAATTCAGGCATACCCATGTTTGCCGGAATGAATTTATATGGTATAGGAGGAGGTCTATGGTATCATATGAATCAAGACTCTATTACTAACAAGAGTTATGCAGGACTGGTAGGAACAGCCACAGATACGGCCAATTTAAATTATAGCGGCATTGGATATACACCATCATACAGTAGTCACTATGGAATGAAACTACAGGGATTGTTTGGATCGCAAAATGAAGGAAAGACCTACAATATGTTATTGGCCATATGGGCACAATTTAATGTAAGCGGCGGTCCCAATGTAGGACTCAACGGAGATATGCGATTTATGGGTGAATCGGTAACAAAACTGGCTAATGGTGATGCCGAAACTACAAAAAAAAATATATGGGGTAATGTGAGTTTTGTATACAATGGCCAGGAGCATTTTATTCAGGGTAATTTGGCTGCCTATGCCAATATTACAGTAGATAATAAAAAAGTTTTTTACGGCAGGATGGATAATGATAAAATGGTGGATGCTGAGTTTTATGCAGGACCTACAGGCGAAGGTGAGGATACCTGGTATTTAAAAATAGGAACACCTGAGGCAAAAGCCGGAGCCATCTTTGATCTCAAAATAAAAAAGCCAGACATCAGTGCATACCTGATGGCAGGTCATGGCTTACCTAGTGAAGTACCCGCACCTGATCCGGGATTCATGGCTATGCTGAATCGCAGTGATGATGGTTACAGTGGAGGCGATGTAAATAATGTATTACATAAACCAGTCGAATATTCAGCATCGGGTATTGCAGCGGGCATATTGCTCAAAGATACTTTCGCTATTTCCAGTCAGCCATTTTATCTCGATGTCAATGTCATTATAGGTGCCGATATTAATATCAGACAGTGCGACGATTGCAAATGTGTAGAATCTGGAATGGCTCCCGGTGTAGATGGATGGTATGGTACCGGTCAGTTATATGCCGGCATACAAGGTGCTTTTGGTATACATGTAGATCTTTGGTTTATTGAAGGAAAATTTGAGTTTTTACGAGGCTCTGTGGCTTTATTAATGAAAGGAGGATTGCCCAATCCATCCTGGTTTTATGCAAAAGGGGCATTTAAGTATGAAGTGTTGGGATTGGTGGAGGGAGTACATACTATGGAATTAAACCTGGGTGAAAAATGTACTATGGCTTCCGGAAATCCTTTTGGCGATATGCCGATCATTCAGGATATCTATCCTGCACATGGTGAGAAAGAGGTCAGTGTATATGTAGACATGAAAGCCCTCATCTCCCCCGCCGTGGACAAAGTAATAGAAGTTTACGATGTAGAACAACAGACAGAGAGGATTTTTAAAGTAAATCTCGATAGTAGAAAATTTACAAAAGCAGGAGAAACTGATTCTATAGCTACGAACCTGAATAAGAATGACGGCTCTGAAATATTTATACTACCCAAAAATGTATTGGATGATCTTACTTACTACAGCATAGAAGTAACCGTAAGTGGCTCGGAAAAAAATAAGGATGGAAAATGGATTAAAGTACCCGGGTTTGCCGAATCTAAAAAACATACTTTCAAAACAGGCGTCATGCCGGACTATATCGTGGATGATGTATTTTCTCATTCATACCCGGTGATCGGTCAAAATTTCTTCCTTAAAAATGAAAGGCCGGATTCGAAAGGATTTGTAGCATTGAATCAATCCAGCTCAAGACTTTTATATAAAGATTTAGTGGTCAACGGTCATTCGATTCCATTTAAATATGAAGCCAGGTTTAGTGCTGCAGGCCAAACTATGCAAAAAACGGATGTACTCATTGTAGGCAATAGAAAATTATTTTTTGATGTATCCGCTTTAAAAAACAATACTACCTATACCTGTAAAATATACCGTGTAAGACTGGCTACCCAAAATACGGTATTGGCTGATAATCTTGATTTGGCAATAGCATTCCCAAACACTACTACAGCAGCAGGTGGCCAGGTAAACTTATCCAATATAAGACAGGAAGGATATAAAACAGTAGCAGACCTATCTGTAAAAATCAATAATGAAAGTTCATTTAAAGTAATACCACAAAAATTTATGCGATTTAATGCTCAGACAGCAGACCCGGAAACAGAGCATTTATTATTTGAATACAAATTTAAAACAAGTGCGTTCAATACTCTTACTGAAAAGTTAGGTGGTAAAACCTGGACCAGCCAAACACTAAGCCTGGGTGGCATAGACCAAATAAACCTTACTACCAGCGTAGCTGAAAAATTTGATGAAATAGATTTACAAGGATATAAAGGTATGTCAGGGGGAATGGAGTATCAATACCCGCCCTTGATTCAGTTTGGTACCAATCTATTAAATGGTGAAGCTTATACAGAGCAATATTTTAATTTCTTAGATAAGGACCCAATGCCCCTGAGGTTCAACAGGTATAATGTATATGATTTGCCAAGAGATTTAAAAGAAAAAATTTACCCGATAAATGCCGGATTAGAGGCATACTGGGGCGGAGGGGCATTACCTAATACACCGAAGCTTAAATATGGTTTTGATACAGCCCGGGTTTCCAATTATTCTTATTTGCAACTCATCCAACCACCACAGGGTATCGACCCAATATCTCAAAATACAGAGCCCGGATACACCAATACTGCAGGTGGGGCAGCTAGTCAAACCTATACTTCGGTTGGTTCTGTTACGCCAGGCACATCAAGTCCTGCTTCTTCTACACCCAATGGTACGGTGTATGCTTCAACTAATTCAGGATCTTCCTCCGGAAACAATAATGCTGGTTCTTCCAGTGCGACGACAGCAAATCAGGGAGCTGTTTCCACAGGACCCAATGCTGGCACTTCAGCAGGCAGTATTCCTTTTAAATTGAAAGTAAACTATGGAGCCCAAATTTACAGACACTACAAGCATAATCAGGATTTGATAGCTCGTTATGCTACTCAAGAGGTAATAGATTGGATTAAAAGTAAATATCAAAGCATAGGCGAACGGGTTCAAAATTTTAAATTTTCGACACCTCATGGGATAGTGGATTGTAATAACAACAATCCCATACCATTTGGTATCATTTATACCTATCCTAAAGCAGACGAAGCATCAATAGAAAAATCTGCTTCCATCAAAGCATATTATAGAATTACCTGCCCAGAACTTCCAGACCTGGATTAAAAATCAACATATGAAGATTAAATTTTATTACAGCATTATTATTTTACTTGTTCACACTTTTTTATACGGCCAGGATTCTTCAGATTTTGCCCGCATACAGGTGCTGGCAAAGGCCACTGATACCGGCATTATACTTAGATGGGCCCCGGACAGACCCCTGGCATGGTATCTTTCACTAAATAGTGGGTATAAAATTGAAAGAGAAGAAATAGCCGATATCAAAAACCCCTCTGGTAAAGTCATTCATACGGTATTAGCTGATAGCCTTCGACCGTGGCATTTAGATGATTGGCAACGGATTTCTCCACCCATTACCAAAGATCATAATGCCATTGTGGCAGCACAAATGATTCATGGGAAAAACTGGTCAGCTGCAAAAAGCAAATCTTTCATCACAAAGGCAGAAGAACTTCAAAATCGATATTCTTATACCTTATTAGCTGCTGACTTGTCTGCTCCGGCGGCCACAGCTAGTGGTTTGATGTATGTCGACAAACAAGTCCGTAAAGGATATAAATATCATTATCGGATTACCAGCCTGGCTAAACCTCAGCTATTCATTATACTCCCGGGTACGATATCCATTTCTGAAAAAACCAGGATAACCACTCCGGTACCCGTGCTGGATCATATTGCACAGCAAGACCGGTTATTGACCCTGGCCTGGGAAAAAGAGATTTTAGAAAACCATTTTACGGCATTTCATGTAGAACGATCTGAGGATGGTAAATCATTTTCAAGAATTACCTCTGTACCATTTGTAAATTCCGATCTGTCTAAAGATTCACTGAATGATGTTTTTTATTTATACCAGGATTCTACGGCTCAGAATTACAAAAAATACCATTACCGCATTATCGGCATAACCCCATTTGCTGAATACAGCTCCCCCTCCAATGTCCTGGTTCAATACAGTATTGATAAAACGCCACCTCCGGCTCCAACACAAGTAAAAGCCACACAGATAGGCCCCGACAAAATAAAAATCGAATGGGATCATTCCGGGGCTTCAGATCTTAAAGGTTTTTTTGTAGGTCATTCTTTTAATCCTATAAGTGATTACAATATTCTGCATCTTTCCCCAATAGCTCCTGGTACGAAATATTATATACACGATTCAGTAAATACACTCAAAGCCAATCATTACATCATTGCTGCCGTAGATACAGCAGGTAATGCCAGCTATTCCTTGAATACCTACGGCCACTTGGTGGATAGTATACCACCCGATATACCTACCGGACTAAAAGGAAAAATAGATACGAGTGGAAAGGTATATCTATCATGGAATGCCAATAAGGAGCCGGACATCATGGGATATGCTATCCATTTTTCCAATGACTCTACTCATGCATTTGCAGTAGTAACGAACAAACCTGTATTGACCAATTCGTACATAGATACAATTATGATTCGAACCCTTACAGAAAGAATTTATTACAAAATAGTAGCCATTGACAAAAACTTCAATTATTCTGATTTTTCGCCTTATATCGCTTTACAGCGACCAGATGTCATACCACCATCTGCACCATTGTTTAAAGAATATTGGCGCGATACAGCTTCCATTGCACTATCCTGGATTAACAGTACCAGCAAGGATGTAATCAAACATAATCTGTATCGAAAAACGGATAGTAGCGGAGAATGGACTTTGATAGAATCTCAATCTAAAAATAAAAATGCGGTATCCTCTTTTATAGATAAGAAAGTAGAAGCAGGCATTGAATATGAATATAAAATAGTCGCAGTAGATGACGCAGGCCTCATATCCAATACGGCTTTTAACTATAAGATCAGGGCTAATGCCAAAAACGCACCTGCTGATATAATAGATTTTCTATTGACAGCCGAAGGCTCAAAGGCTATGTTGACCTGGAAATCTTCAGCGCCCCCCAAAGCACAGTATATTATTTATAAAGCGATAGACCAGGGCCCTTTTCTGGCTATTGACAAATGTACCACTACATCTTATGCAGATACTATAAAAGATAACCAAAAAAATATTGCGTATCGCATTCGTATAAAATATCCGGATGGCAAATTATCTGATTATTCCAATCCAAAACAATTATAAAACTATTCTTTGATGAAATCAATCATACTTCTATTCTTAATGTGGATTATATCCGGTAGCTACTTGTCTGGCCAAAAGTCAGTGAGCTCCGTTATAGCTCAAGGATATGTCAATGGATCATGCAATGATCTTTATATGTCGGCTACCATCGGCCAGACCATTACGGGTGCCAGCGATTGTGGACCTTATTCTGTGCTCATGGGATTCCAACAACCCATAGGGCAGTCCACCACACCCATTTACCAACAGGTGCTTAAGAATCTACATTTATTTCCAAATCCCACGGCAGGTAATCTGACCTTGTCAGGCACATTAGCCACACCTGGAAAGTCAATACATATAAAAATAATCGATCTATTGGGAAAGGTGGTCTTTGAACATAAAGTGACCAACTATACCAATTACTCTGAATTGGATGTACGCACACTACATCCTGGGTTGTATTCACTCGTCATCACCAAATCCAATACCGAATTACAAACTATTTTATTTATAAAACAATAATCAATCATTTTAATTAAATATCATGAAACGAATACTTATTCTTTTACTATCCTTTCTTTCGATCAGCTTACAAGCGCAGTCGGGCTTTAGTTTTCAGGCTTCCTTCAAAGAAAAAGATGGTAAGCCTGCAGCCAACAAAAAAATCCCCTTGCGATTTATCATTTTAGACCCTGCATCAAAACCGGTTTATACCGAAGATCAGTCTGCCACTACGGATCAGTATGGAATAGTCAATTTAATCATTGGCAGTAGCAGCGGTTTCAGCAAAGTCGACTGGTCTAAGGGCCCCTTTACTATAAGGGTAGACTGTGACGCAGATGGCGATGGTAAATTTGAGGTGCTATCTACCGGTCCTCTATTGCAAAATCCCTTAGCTGGAAATTCATCGGTTGGCTCCAAAGATACCATTACCGGTAGTGAATACATTACGGTAGAAAAACGCAAAAAGGACAGCACCAGTCAAAATGATTTCCTGGTGATCAAGCTCAATGATGTACTCATATCGCGTGTTTCTAACCAAATAGACTCAGCCATAAAAAACAATACCAATATATACTTAGGTGATAAATACATACAGGTGACTAAAAAGAATACCGCAAACAATCAGGGTCAGGTAGATATAAGCCTGAAAGAAACGCTATTTGATGAAATAGCCACCAGGAAATTTATTCGTTGCGATTCGATCTTTATTGATACTTTATTACAAGGTAAAATGACAAGAATCTTTACAGGTATAAAATGTGATTCGGTTAAACTTTTTGATGATAGTAAGATCATAGATTTAATAAAAGTGAAGGACGATGCACTTAAAGAAAATATATTTGATGAAATGGCCCGTAGAAAATTTTATCGTTGCGATTCTGTTTTTGTAGATTCCATAGTACTTAATAAACCCATTAGGATTTTTACAGGTATAAAATGTGATTCAGTAAGGCTTTTTGATGATAGTAAAATTATAAATGAATTTAAAGCCAATCTGGATCCCATACAAGATAGCATTCTATCCTTAAAAGGGCGCGTGGTGAAATTGGAATCAAAACCAACAGGCATTCCTTTTCCTTCCAATCCGGTAAAAGGCCAGGTATTAAAATGGGATGGAAACAATTGGGTATCCGATAATGATCTCACCTCAGTGGGATCTGGTAGCGCTGCCACCTCCGGGCCTGTAAAAGGAGATGGCTCAGCTGCGAATCCAATTACTTTACAAAATGGAACCAGGATAAATGAAATATTACAATGGAATGGAACCAGCTGGCAGGGTATTGTAGTCTATGAAGATAACGATCGCGATTCTATCAATGAAATTCAAACAATCAGTCTTGAAAATAATACTACCTTAAAACTAAATAAAAATGGTGGCCAGGTAGATCTGCCTAAAAATATACCACAATGGAATGCGGGTAGTTTACAAGGCTCTCCAGTATCAGCTAACGCACCACAAAATGGCCAGGTATTAAAATGGAATAATAATCTAGGTAAATGGCAACCAGACACCGATCTTACTTCAATCGGTTCTGGTAGTGCAGCTACAGTTTCTCCTCTTATGGGTGATGGTTCCGCCAACAATCCTATCGCGATAGCACCTGTGATGGGTACCAGTTTACCTCAAGTATTAAAATTTGCTAATGGTGTATGGGCTGCAGCTCCCGAAATGGCCGGTCCAAAAGGGGACAAAGGTGAGAAAGGGGACAAAGGTGAGCAAGGGGACAAAG
>CAYNIG010000064.1:10327-19785 GCA_964396995.1 uncultured Saprospiraceae bacterium
GTGAGAAAGGGGACAAAGGTGAGAAAGGGGACAAAGGTGAGAAAGGGGACAAAGGTGAGAAAGGGGACAAAGGGGAGAAAGGGGACAAAGGGGAGAAAGGGGACAAAGGGGATACCGGGACACCTGGATTACAAGGTCCGGTGGGTCCGGCAGGTAGTTATATAGCCGGTAATGGAATAGCATTGGTAAATAATGAAATTTCCAATACAGGTGATGCCGACAATAACCCCACCAATGAGATTCAAACACTCAGCTTTAATACCGGCAACAATCAACTATCCCTTTCCAATAATGGAGGCATGGTAACCTTACCTTCGGCCAACCCATACTCAGCAGGCAGCAATATGACACTTTCAGGAAATGTATTCAATGCACAAAATACCAATGCACTGTGGAATGCCAGCCAACTTCAGGGCAAAAACATATCCCCAACGGCTCCCTATGACGGGCAATTATTGAAATGGAATAGTGGTGCCAATGCCTGGCTTCCGGATAATGATGATAACAGTATCTATGCAGGAAGCGCTACCATACAACTTTTGGGAAATGTATTTCATGTTGCCGATAATGCAATCACCAATGCAAAAATGGCTGATAATGCTGTTACTACTTCTGAGATAAATAATGGTGCAGTCACTTTATCCAAATTAGCTCCTGGCAATGCCAATAATCAAATCATGAAATGGAATGGATCTCAGTGGACATTAGCCACAGAATCAACCGGAAGCAATTTTACTCCGGGCACGGGTATTGCAATTGTCGCAAATGTAATATCCAATACCGGTGATGTGGAGGCCACAGATGATGTAGTATTGTCTACCAATCACGGAGGTGATGTCACCGGCACATACAATAACATTCAATTAGTACCCAATTCAGTAGGTATTACCGAATTAGCTGATAATAGTGTAGGAACTACCAAGATTGCAAATAATGCAGTCACTTTTAATAAACTTGCTCCGGGTACACCCAATACTCCCCAGGTATTAAAATGGAATGGAGGATCATGGGCTCCTGGAACGGAAAGCACAGGATCTACGTATACTGCCGGACCCGGAATAGCAATCTTAAACAATGTTATTTCAAACACCGGGGATCAAAGCTCAACCAATGAAATTCAAACTTTGAGTTACAACTCCAGTGCCAATCAATTAAATCTATCCAATGGTGGCGGAGCTGTCACGTTACCCTATTTATTACCCACTACCAATTTTGGTGGTGATGTAAGCGGGCAATCATCTAATTTGCAGATTGCTGCCAATGCAGTAGGCACCAATGAAGTGGCTAATGGTAGCATTACCTTATCAAAACTAGCCAATGGTTTATTGAATTCAAGAACGGAACAAATCATCAAATGGAATGGCACCAGTTGGAATCTGGCCTCTGACGAAATAGGTCCACAAAATGAAATAAGAGGTCTTTCTATTCCTACCTTTCCAACCAATAACTCAAATATATATGGGTTATCCTATTCTAATAGTGCTTTGTCATGGAAAAACCTGGCTTTATTGGATGATGTAACTTATACCGGTACTGCATTCCGTTGTTTTAATGATGCTGCTACAGACTTGGGCACGGCATCTTTTCGATGGGAAAGAGTATATGCCAGCAATGGCACTATACAGACTTCCGATAGAAACCTAAAGAAAAATATTTTATATTCTATGTACGGTCTGAAAGAAGTACTCAAAATGAACCCGGTATTTTACAATTGGAAAACCGAAAAAGATAAAGACCTGAAACACCTTGGATTTATAGCACAAGAAATGAATCAAATTATTCCTGAAGTAGTGGATATCCAGAAAAAAGAAGATGGTACAGCAATTTACGGGCTGAAGTATGCGGAACTGGTTCCGGTACTCGTAAAGGCGATTCAAGAGCAACAAATACAAATAGAAAATCTCAAATCAGAATTGCAGGCAATGAAAAATAAAAACGAATCAGCTGAAAAACTTGCTTTTAAAGAATCAAAAAAATAGATTGCTACCTATCTTATATAGTTAAGTCTTTGAGCCCATGGATTAGCCATGGGCTATATAGTAGTGAATGATTGAATATTTTTTTTATTCCAGTCGGATTGGCGAGACATATCTTCAATCAAGAAGTAATGCGTATAAATTTCATTTGTGACCTACATCATACCTGCACTTCCAATATCGCCTTAGATCCATGCCTTCCGGATTCCAACCTGAACGATGCATTTATGGCTTTAGCTCTGTTTTTCATATTTTGTATGCCATTTCCATTACCTGCATTCATATCAAATCCTTTTCCATTATCTTCTATTCCAATTTTAAGAATATTCTTTTCGAGCAGACAAGTGAATTTGATTTGAGTGGCGTCACTGTACTTCACAGCATTATTGATGGCCTCTTTCATCATGAGATAAATATTTTTACGAAAGGTATCCGAGATGGGTATTAGATGGCCGTTTGTATTTTCATCTATGGTTACCTGGATGTTTTTTATGGAAGCCATTCTTCGCAAATACTCTTCCAGTTTGTCACGGAGTTTTGGCAGAGAATCTTTTTCAGGATTGGTGATCCAGATGATATCGCTGAGTTTGTTTACAATTTCATTGGTAGATTGCTGGATGGTATCCAATGAAGTTTTTAAGGGCTCATTATGTTCTTTCAGTTGACTTTGAGCCAAATGGCTGTACATGGATATGCCACTGAGTGTACTGCCCACTTCGTCGTGCAACTCACTGCTCAGCCGGAGTCGCTCAGTAAGCAATGCGTTTTTCTTTTCCTGGGATTTTTTTTCTTTAAATCGGTAGAATCCCAAACCACCGAATAAACCTAAAGCCAGGAAACTTATCAATGCGAGATTTTTTTGTTGGTTTTTATTTTTCAGCTGCAATTCCTGTATTTCGTTTTCTTTAGAAAGCTGATTTATTTTTTCTTGTTTTAATGTTGATTCATACTTTATTTCTAAATCATTTATGTTTTTTATCATTTGTTCGTTAGTAAATATCTTTTCTTCAGAGATGGCGTTTGCCAATGACTCATGTGACCTTTTGAAATCCCCTGAATTATAATAACAAGTCGACATAGAATAAAGCACCTGGCTTTTTCTATTGTGATCAAATGAATCTGTAAGGGCTATTGATTGTTGATAATAGTCAATGGCTTTCCTGATATTTTGATCGTGTTGATAAGCATCACCACCAAATTGAAAACACTGTGCTTTTAAACTATGGAAAGTGTATTTGTTTTGTATACATTCATTAAAAATCTGTATTGATTTTTTATACTCTTTTTTACCTAAATAAGCCAGGCCCTGATTAAACATGGTTTGAGGTATAAGGTTTTCAAAACCGTGAATAGTACTTAAATCCAATGCCAATTGATTACTGAGAATCGCACTATCTAATTGATTTAAAGAATAATAACTGATTCCGAGGCCCTGAAGAATTTGAATTTTGTAAGCCGGGTCTGGTAAATAACTATAGGCCAATCTGAAATTTTCAATTGCTTTTGTGTTTTCTTTAAGATTTTGATATGCGGTTCCATTCGTCAGGTAGGCTACCCCTTTGAATTCATTATAATATTCACCATTGGATTTTTCGATTACCAATCCGTCATAATAAATGACACTGTCCAATTGGCCTGTTCCCAAAAAAACAACGGCAAGATCGGTGAGCGCATCCACTTCCATACTGGTTTTTTCATCCGAATCCGGCAATTGGCTGTTTAAATTTCGGGTAAGGTTGATGTATTTCTTTGCGGAATCCACTATGTTTTGAGTGGAAAAAATTTTACTTATATTGGAATAAACGGTAACTTTATTGGTAATGTCATTTATTTTGTTAAAAGCTTCAAATGCAGAAAGAAAATAATGATACGATTCTGTAAAATCAGATTGAGCCATATGAATTAATGCAATCTGATTATTGGCTTTCCCTATCCCCCAATAGTAGTTTAATTGTTTACTTAAGGATAATTCCATTTGCGAATATACCAGGGCACTATCGGGTTGAAGCTTTCTGTATATTTTTACTATTTCGAACAGAGTTTTTACCTTATTCGTATCGTTCTTCATTGTATTCAGCTGCTGTATCATAGAGTCTAATGTGCTGTTTCCTGACTGTGCGATCGATGATACAGTAAAAAGCTTAATCAATAAAACAATGGCAATAGCATATAGAGCAGAAAGACTGCATTTTACATTTCCCTTCATAGATTTTTTTACAGTTGGTAGAGTAAATATAAGAATTTGTGACTTTGCACTTTGAAAGTTTGATTTATTCGTTCATCTTTTAATAGCAAATCAAACCCGGTCTCCATTCAACCCTATACCAATCCATTTACAGATGTATGGCATCTTGATATCCGGCTTAATACACCAGGTAAGTTGACCATTGAAATCACGGATATAACCGACAGGTCACTGAGAAAAATGGACATCTATAATGAATCTTTTATTCATCGTATCGCCATCTATGATCTCGACTTCCGCGGCTTGATCAATTGTAGGATTACTTCAAGCCGGGAAACCTACATAGTAAAAGCAATTAAACTGTAATTGAATCTATAAAACAATAGTACCGTTTATGGTTGCATATATAGTTATACTTTTTAGGCCGAATTCATTAGTGAGTTTATTTGGCATGCCAGAAAATGGTGCCAGGGCAACACCAACCGAATTATTAATCTTAGCACCCATTGTGCCACAATTTTGTGATGTAAAAGTCTGTGAGAAACTATCATAATAAATGGGCTAATAGAGCTAGGAATACTAATTTTTTCATTTCAAGTTGGTCTAAATTGAATGAAGTAACAAATGATTGAGCTAATGTAAATAAGGCGCTGTTATAAAAATAAAATCTATATATGTATGTTCTGAATGTGATGACTTATGATCTGAATGGCATCAGATTAAATGGATCTACCATGGCGAAATAATGATGGAATGCCAATCAGAACAAATAATCAGGTATTGAGAACAAATAGCAAAGTGGATGAAAAAGGATATATCTGCATTTTTGTAATTTGTCCCCTATAAAAATAGTGAGGCAAGCATGAAGCCATTAAAAATCCTGATTGTAGAAGATGAAGTATTCATCGCAGAAACGATCAAAATGTACCTGGAAGAGAGAAATCATGAAGTGATAGGGTTGGCTATATCGTATGAAGAAGCATTTCAGGCTTTCAATCTGCGTCGTCCTGATTTGGTGCTACTGGATATCAGATTGTATGGATCGAAATCAGGTATTGATTTTGCAGCTTACCTCAAAGAGTTGGTTAATGGACCTCCTTTCATTTTTCTTACTTCTCAAAATGATCAAAAAATTTTGGAGCAAGCCTTAGAGACCAATCCATTTGGATATCTCACCAAACCATTTTATAAGGAATCACTTTGGACCTGTATAGAGTCAGCATACCATTTGTATAGTTCCAGAAATACAAAAGATAGTGCCATTATCATCACAGATGGAAGAAAAAACCACTTAATTAAGGTATCCAATATTGTATGTATTGAAGCGGAACATATCTATTCTACGATCATCATGACTTCAGGAGAAAAACTGACGGTAAGGAAAACTATGCAACAAATCCTGGATCTGGCAAATGATGTAAACTTCATCAATTGTCATCGCAGTTACATCATCAATACGCAACATATACAGGAATGGAATCAGGATAACATCACGATGGATAATAACCAATCTATCCCGATCAGCAGGGGACGAAAAGAGGAGGTTTTAAACAGGTTAAATCAAATTTTAATTGAAAATAAAGATTGAGTTATTTTAATCACATAAAACAAGTACTGTCCTGCTTTAAAGTAATCTTGCTTCTGATTGCATTGATCTGGAGTAGCCCTGGTTTTGCAATTGATTGTAAAATCATAGAGACAGAATTTGCCCCTGTAATCAAACGGCTTAGGAAAATTATTGATGCCCAGGAAGGCAATCGGGCATTTCTGTTATCAGACTCCATATTGACAGCACTAGATGAGCGTCATGCCACCTCCTGTACTTTGGCTACCTGGGTTAATTATTACAAAGCTGATGCACTGTGTTCGGCTCTAAAGGTTGATAAGGCTCTGGAATTATGTTACAATACTATTAAAGTAGCTGAGCAACAGGAAGAATGGGAGATTGTAGCGCTTTGTTATATTGATGCAGCATTATGTCTTGAGGTTATGCAGCGGCCCAACGATTGCAGGCGACATCTAAACTCGGCCTATGAAATTATAAAAAAGAAAAATCTGGTTTATGCAGAATCTGTATTTGCGGTAAGATATTCTTCTTACCATCGAATATATGAAAATAAAGATACCGCGGTATTTTATGCAAAAAAAGCAGTTGAGCTGGGAAAACAGGTAGGACCATTAAGATCCATTGCTGATGGTTATCTTTTATTAGGAGCACTGGAAGGGGACCCTTTAAAATCGATCGAATACGGGAAAAATGCTATTGAGGCATTTATACAATCAGAAAATTTTCTCGGGGCGGCGGTTATGTTTACCAACATCGCATTTAAATATCGCTCTTTGAACGATGAAAAAAACCAATTAAAAGGCCTTGACTCCAGCCTCTTTTATTTTGCTAAAATAGAAAGTAAAACGGAAGAGTATTTTCAAATGCTGGATGTGACCTATAATATGAAAATTCAGCATTTTTCAAAACTGGGTCTTTCAGATTCGGTACAATATTATACTACACTCAGCAATCAGGCCAGGGCTGGGGCAAAACTCAATTTTAATCAAATTAAAATCGAAAATGATGTGGTGGAATTTGCCATTGCCAAAGAGAAAGCCAAAGCAGAAACCATAGAGCAACGCAACTTCTTTCTGAAGATGGGGTTGATACTGATCAGCTCTTTATTAATACTCATTCTTTGGTTGTTTTATAATAATTTCAAAAAGACTGCAAAAATCAAAAATCAAATCCATACTATCAATATCCAGAATGATCAGTTGCAAAAATTGATAAATAAACAAAATGTATTATTGTCGGAAGTACACCATAGAGTGAAAAACAACCTGCAACTGGTAATAAGTATGATTACGGTACTGAGTCGCAAACTGGGTAATAATGGGCAATCTCAATTACTCAATGACATTACCTCCAAAGTGCACAGTATGGCACTCATTCATGAACAATTATACAAAAGGAATGATTTTGAAGTCATCGAGCTCCTGGAGTATATCTATGAATTGTCAGAAAATTTTAAAGCCCTGCATTCCGATAGATTTAAAATGCAAATCATTTCTTCTTCTCCTAAAATAGAGTCCAACATAGATACAGCCATTCCTTTGGGCATAATATTGACAGAACTTTTCAGTAATTCTCTTAAATACGCTTTAGTCCCTGACCGACCTTTACAGATCCGAATCGAACTGAATCTCACTGATCACATATATACTTTAAAATACAGCGATAATGGCCCAGGATTAAACCAACAGGTTCTCAGCCACGGTGATGGAAATATGGGTTTCTCTATTATTCAAAAAATGGCAAGACAGTTGCAAGCCCAAACCAATATGTATAACGAAAATGGAGCAGTTTTTACGATAGTCTTTGAAGAAAAAAAACTATCTGAAATTGCTAAGTGAAAAAGGAATAAAATTTACTACTAGTGAAAAAATTATATATTTAATATTTGTGATTACTGTTTTACTGCAATGTAGCAAAACGGAAGTGAAACCTGAAATACCCATCCCAACCATTACCACTTTTAGCCCAACAGAAGGTACCACGGGTACCTTAGTCACCATTAATGGAGCAAACTTTACGGGAACTACCGCTGTGAGTTTTGGTGACACTCCGGCAGCCTCTTTTATCGTTGCCGGTGCTTCCACTATTACTGCCATTGTGGGTAATGGTGCCAGCGGTAATGTTAAAGTAACTACTGCCAAAGGTTCGGCCACTTAACCAGGGTTTAGTTTCAAGAACCTTGTGCCTTCTATTTCTTCATTTAGCCCGCAGGAGGGCACGACAGGCACATCAATAACCATTACTGGTACAAACTTTACAGGAGCTACTTCTGTAAGTTTCGGTGACACTCCGGCAGCCTCTTTTAGTGTTAAAAGTGATTCCAGTATTACTGCCATAGTAGGTAATGGTGCCAGTGGGAATGTTAAAATAAGCACTCCCAAAGGTTCGGCCATGTTACCGGGATTTAGTTTCAAGAATCCAGTTCCTACTATTGCATTTTTTACACCTACTTCTGCCACAACCACCAATGTGGTCACCATAACCGGCACTAATTTTATTGGCATTACATCAGTTAGTTTTGGAGCAGCTGCAGCTGCATCCTTTACTGTTGTTAATTCTACTACGATAAACGCCGTGGTGGGTGCAGGGGCTAGTGGTGATATAAAAATTACTAACTCAGGAGGATCTGCTTCTATACAGGGATTTACCTATTTAAACACTTAGGTACCTTGCAAATTGGCTGATTTTACAAATAATGCCAATGGTGTAAATTTAGGTTTTCCGAGAAGAAATCATTGGGTAAAATCTGTAGGTACCATCAAAGTAACTACATTATTTGTGGATTTTAGTGATGCTCCAGCAACCCGTACCCCCGAAGATGTATTTAAACAATACATTTCTCCCTCTTCAGAAAACTTTTTAGGAGCTATTTCTTACGGTAAACAAATTATCAATTTTGATACCCAATTTCAATGGCTTAGAATGAGCAAACGCTCAACAGAATACGGTTGGTCAGCGTTGACAGGGGATCTACACAGAGCATATAATAGAGAAGCTGCATTATTGGCCGATCCAAAAGTTGATTTTTCTACCACCGATGTGCTTTTAGTGGTAACCAATCCGGAAGCAGCCGCCATCAGTAATGGCCCTGCTTCACCTTCTACGCCTGGCAGAGGTATTGTTTTGGATGGTAAAGAAATTCTCAATTTTACCAATTCAGGTAAAGATTTGGTAGATTGGAATGGGCTATGGTTTCCTCATGAATTCGGACACCTCATGGGGCTGGCTGATTTATATTCCTATTCTGACCCAACGAGAGGGCATAAGTTTGTAGGTGAATTTAGTATGATGAGGTTAATTGCAGGAAAAGCACCTGAATATTTGGGTTGGGAACGATGGTTATTGGGTTGGTTAAATGATAACCAGGTAATTTGCTGTAATGGCCTGGCAAAAGGCATAGTAACCCTGACACCCATTGAGATTAAAGATGGAATAAAATTATTGGTCATTCCCATAGATGCCAATTCTACCATTGTCGTTGAATGCAGGCGTAATGTGGGGTATGATTCAAAGATACCAAAGTCAGGCCCATTGGTTTATCTGGTAAATACCAAAATAGCTTCAGGTAGCGGTACCATTAAAGTATTGCCGATAAATGAAAGTGATCAATCAAAATTACAGTTCCCGCTTTCACTCAATCAGTCTCTCACATACAATAATGTAGTCATCACTTTAATGGGTAGCGACAGCAATGGTGATACTATACAATATGAAAAAAAATAAGGAATAT
>CAYNIG010000065.1:0-18941 GCA_964396995.1 uncultured Saprospiraceae bacterium
CGGACAAAGAAAGAATGGCAAATTAAAAAAAATTATACTTAACCAGCTGACCCTAATTAGGAAAGCCAATTATTTACATTCCCTATTTATGCCCAGGACATATTTCTCCACTACACTTATTTTTTCAGCTACGGACGCCCCTTTAAATCCATTGAAGTTTTCAGCTTTCAGGTGCGTACTGCAATAAGCGGTGAGAGGATTTGATACCGGTAAATAAGTCCAGTGCCATCTTTCTTCTTTGTATCCATAGGGCCGACCGGCAGTATAGGGCTGGCAAAAACCATAGTTTGCCGCGTTTGCCTGCATCCAATCATACCATTTTTTACCCTCGCCTTTTTTGAAAAAATCATTATCCAATGCATTTATATCCAGGTCAGTACCCCAGTGGTGGCGGGAGGTGCCGGGCATGGAAGAGTATTCCAATATTTTTAAAGCTATTTTCTCATCAGGCCAATTCATCTTAGCGAGGTTTTTACCATCTTCCACTAAAGTATTTCCATTCCACTTGTCTTCCCAGATCTTCTTCTGAGATTCAAAGTTTCGCGTAGCAGAGATGATTTTAAAATTCAGTCCGTTTTTTTTGCCCTCGGTGGCCATTTTAATAAAAGCTGCCAACACCTCTTTGCGCAGGTACATGCCTTCTCTCGAGGCATATTCAATCGGAATCAGAGTAAACAAAGGGTGGTCTTTGGGCTCAAATTTTCCCTGTACATAATGAAGTGAATCGACGGCTTTTTTGATTAAAGTGTCAACGGGGCCGGTGGTTACCTTGGCTACAGGACTACTTTTTATGAAATTATTTATTTCAATGGGTTTTGACTTGCAAAATAAAACCAGGAGAGTAATGGCGCCTATTAAGTAAATTTTGAATGAAATGTATTTCATGACAGATGATAAAAATAGTTATTCTATGAGTTCAATACTTCAAACATTTTTCAACCCATCCAATACGTGCTGGGCAATCATACAAAAAGAAGCATTTTTCATAGTCAGCTCTTTCCTTTTTAAAAACACATCTTCATCTGCATACGGAAACCGGTGGCAGTCCGAAGGGCGTACTTCATAAATGCTGCAGGTATTGTCTGCATTTAAAAATGTGCATGGTTTCTGATTGAGTACATAGTCACCGTCTTCATCTCGGTGCAGGTGCGCATTCATCAGATCGGTTTCCTTTATGCCCATGTATTTACTGATTCGTTTAATATCCGGTGCTTTAAACCTTGGGCTAAAGTTTTTACAGCAAGCCGCGCATTCCAGGCAATTGTATTTTTGATAAGCAGCGGTTGCTAACTCATCCAGTATCGGTATGGCTTTTTTAATATTTACCCGATCCAGCGTCTTTTTATAGATTGATTTATTTTTTTCGAATTTGTCTTTTACTTTGTGCAGGTCTGTCATGGATTGATTTGGATTTTTTAATAGCTATCTGATTTTTTCATTTATATTGAATTGACCTGCCGCATCAATCATATTTATCCTTTCTCTCCATTTCCCTCCGGTTATCCTTGGCTTTTATAGTTTCTCGTTTGTCAAATGCTTTTTTTCCTTCAGCCAGGTATATTTCAAGTTTGATGATACCCCGATCTGATGTATATAATCTATAGGGTACTATGGTCATTCCTTTTTCCTCTACTTTATTGCGAAGCTTTTTAAGTTCATTTTTCTTCAGTAAAAGTTTTCGTACTCTCAGGGGATCATGTACCGACCACCCGGAGTCTTGTTTATAAGGGCTGATGTGAAAGTTGCGAATAAATAATTCTTCACCATCAAAATAGCAATAGGCATCAGTGAGATTGGCTGTACCGGCACGAACCGATTTTACTTCGGCACCAGCCAGCATGATTCCTGCCTCATAGGATTGCTTAAAATTGTACTCGTGCTGAGCTTTTCGGTTTTTTATTTCCATTAACAGTTTGATCTGGATTCCACTCAATTAATTAAATACTATTTTCTTATCTTAATTTTAGCTTTTTTCATTTTGGTAAAAATATTAAATTGCTATAAAACCAAAAAAATAACAAATTTGTGCAGAATACCGTTTAATTTTATAAATGATCCAATTAATAGCCGCCAAAATACGGATACCCTTGCTACTCTTCCTGGTTTTTCTTTTCTCATGCCAGGCAGATCAGAAAAAATCAGATCAGAAAGGAGTAAAGACTGCGCTGCAGGAACACAATAAAATAATGCCGGCCAGGTATAATGTGGCTATTCTGATCATGAATGGCGTATTTAACACGGAATTGGTGGCATCGTACGATGTGTTTCAGCACACCCAATACAGGGAAAATATAAAGGCTATGAATGTATTTACTGTAGCCAACACCCGTGACTTGGTCAAAACATTTGAAGGCATGTATGTAAAGCCGGATTTTGACTATACTCACGATCCATTGCCCAATATAGATATACTGGTAGTACCCAGCGCAGAACATCATCTCGACTCAGATCTAAAAGATTCTGCCATGATAGCCTGGGTAGCTGAAGTCGGTAGAAAAGCCATGTTTGTAACATCCCATTGCGATGGGGCATTTGTATTAGCTCAGGCTGGCCTGCTCAACGGCCTGGCCAGTACCACTTTTCCGGCAGATATTAAAAAATTTAAAGAAATGTTTCCCTCACAACAAGTATATGATAATGTACTGTTTGTGCATGATAAAAATGTAATTACTTCTGCAGGGGGTGCGAGATCATTTGAAGCGGCATTATATTTGGTACAGCTATTATACGGCAAGGTAGTAGCCGATAAAATCGCAAAAGGTCTGGTAATGGATTGGGACCTGAATAGGGTGCCCAAAGTAATAGTGCACCAGGGAAATGGATATTCAACATTATGAAAAAAATGGGCAGGAAATTAATACTTAGTATCAGCCTTTGTGTAGGTGTGTTGGTGATTGCATCAGGTCAAAATCCTTTTGATATTAAGACACCTGGTAAAAAAGAAAATACAGCGAACACCAAAACACCGGCAGTTCCTCAAAAAAAACAACCAGAAACCAAACCGGCAGAACCGCTCAAACCTGCCTTGAATGAAAACAAAAATGTGCCACCTTCTACTACACTTCCCTCAGGTAATCAGGCAGCGACTCAAAATGCATCTTCGGGTAATCCTTTCGAAAAAAAGGCAGGTACCAGTGCTCAGGCTGCCGATCCAGCGATAAACACTTCCATTCAGGCAGAAGGCAATAAATCATCCGCTGATCAACCGGTAAACCTTGTTCCTCAAGATGTAAAACCCACTACATCCCCCACGCTCACCAATGGATCGAATAACCCGTTTAATATAAAAGCCGGTACAGATCCTAACCGGCCGGTAAATAACCAGGGCAGTACTACTCCTGTAATTGCAGCTCCGGATATAAAGGATATAAAAAATCAAATAGATGAATTTAAGGACAGCACGATAAAGAGAGAAAGTAACATTAGTAAAAATACCTGGTTTGTGATTTATATATTTCTGGTATTACTGGCCGGTATAGCAATCAATTTTAACCGATCATACCCGTTGGCACTGATGCGGGCTACATACAATCAAAATCAGATGCGTATCCTTTTTAAAGATGCTTTTAAAGGCAATCATACCTTTATTTTTGGAATTTTATATTTCCTTTTTATCGTCAATGCAGGCATATTTTTATATCAGAGTTTTCTGATATTTGATATTGCCAGGATCTCATTGGTCTTTGCCATATTCATTGTGTTCATTACTTACCTGGTGCGGCATTTGGTTTTGTTTGTTATGGGTGTGATATTTCCCATGACCAAAGAAACCTCATTATTTAGTTATATCATTGGCATATACAACCTGGCGCTCGGTATAGCCTTGTTGTTTCTAAATTCGGCCTTACTTTTTGTAGACCCCGAAACCGGCAAAATGCTGATTTTTAGCGGTCTTAGCATCATCATCGTATTATACCTCCTCCGCCAGATCCGAGGTCTTTTAAATTCTGGTCCCAGTATCATCTCAGCTAAATTTCATTTTATTATTTACCTTTGCACCGTGGAAATTGCCCCTTGGCTGCTTTTGTCAGGAATCTTATTGAAGTAGATTTCGTAAAGCATTGGTAATCAAGAGGTTATATTAAAGGTGAATTTGAATCAATCTATTTGAATGGGTACTACTGCTAAATCCTCAACAGAAAAATACAAAAAGGTCAAATCGATACTGGTTTCTCAGCCCAGACCTGAGCACTCACCCTATGCGATAATAGAGAAAAAATATGAGCTTCAGATCGATTTTATTCCATTTAATCAGATTGAAGCAGTCACTGAAAAAGAATTCAGAAAAGCCCGTATCCGACCCGATGAATTTACTGCTGTAATCTTTACGAGCAAGACCGCAATAGAGCATTATTTTAGGATGTGTGAGGAAATGCGCATCAAGGTAAACCCCGACATGAAATATTTTTGCCTTACAGAAGCTATAGGCAATTATCTGCAAAAATTTATCCTGTATAGGAAACGCAAAGTTTTTGTTGGCACTAAAAGCATCGAAGATCTCAGCGGTTATTTTAATAAACATAAAAATGAGAAATTCTTATTGCCCTGTAGTGATGTAGGAGCAAAAGACATACACGATTACCTTGCGACTAAAAACATTAAAATCACAGAAGCTGTAATGTACCGGACGGTAAGCTGTGATCTCTCCCATCTTAAGAATATAAAATACGATGTATTGGTATTCTTTAGTCCGCTATGCCTCAAATCGTTATACGAAAACTTCCCTGATTTTAAGCAGGATGAAACCCGGATAGCGGCATTTGGAGTTCAAACTTCTAAGGCGGTCGAAGAATTGGGCTTACACCTCAATATTAAAGCTCCCGCACCGGATGTTCCCTCTATGAGCATGGCCCTGGAAAAATACCTTACGGTGTCTAATAAGTAAACAATTAGATTTTTTCAAATCCGTAGTCTCTTTCTACTTTACAAATTCTGGTTTTATAAGTTTGGTACCATTTTTCCCGGCCAGCATGTTGAGCCATGATATGTTCACTGTTTTGTTTCCATTTTTTAATGTCTTCAAGTGTTTCCCAATAAGATACCGTAATTCCAAGTTCATTCCGCGCAGATTCTATTCCCAAAAACCCCTCCATCTTACTACCCAGCTCTATCATTTTCTTAGACATTTCTGAATATTCTGCTTGATCTTCGAGAGTACGAATTGAAGTAAAAATCACAGCATAGTATGGGGCAATGGGAGTCTTAGCTATCATATATTCACTTTAAGTTTAATAAATTAAGTATTAATCTTATTCATTTTCTTTAGCAATCCGATCCAATATCTTTTCTATATCCAATTTTGAGATCCATTTTCCGTCAATCCCCATGACCCCTTCTATAGACTTTGTATTTTCTATATTATCTATGGGGTTGGCAGATAATAAAACGAAATTGGCTCTTCGGCCTTTTTTAATTTCACCGGTAGTATTGCCAGACTTAAAAAATGCTGAAACATTGACCGTTGCCGCTCTGAGTATATCCCAGTTGGGTATTCCTGCTTCGGCCCAGGATTTCATTTCATGATGAATAGAAAAACCGGGCACGTTCATCACCTGGGGAGCGTCGGAACCCATGAGTAAGGGTACTTTTTGAAGATATAATTCTTTTAATACTTTTTGCCTGGCTGATAAAAATTTTTGATAACGCTCAGGGTTAAATCCTGCGGTAGCCTGCATATTGGTTTTGCTTTGAAGCCAGGCAAAGCGGGTACGTGAAGGCATATAGCTCATTTCTTTTTCATTGATCATTTTTTTGGGATCGTCTGCAGAAAACCAACGGGTAAATAAACTCTGAGTAGGAACTACCCAGGCTCCGGTTTTTTTGATGTGTTGTACCAATGGTTTTATTTTGGAAGGATCTATCATATCAGTTACATTAAAGCCGAAAAAACCATTTTGATTGATATCCGTCAAGGGAGGTGCCAAAGCTTCTATCATACCATCCATATGGTCTATTGTTTTCTGGCCACTGGTAGTAGCATGGTAGATACCTACTTCTACCGGAACATGACCCGCAAAATCAATTTTCACTTCCCGGGCAGTTCTTACTACCACATCGTATACTGGGCGCTTGATCCCCGGATGTATTTTGAGAAAATGATACCCATCCATTTTGTATTGTTTTACTAATCTTTCTGCGGTAGCTTCATCTGGCAGTGAATTGCCGTTGAGCGATGGACTGGAAGTGTATATAATGGCCGGCGAAGGATTGCCTTTATTTATTAAATCTTCCTGTAAACGTAAATGATAGGGCTGGCCAAGCATACCGCGTAGCGTGGTAACTCCATTCACCAGAAATAAATCAATGGTCTGTCTCAGTAATTTGATATCTCCTGAGGAATCAGGCACGGGAGTATGGGCATGCATTTCAGCAAGTCCGGGAAGCAGGTATTTTCCAGATCCATTCAGGGTAATCACCTCTTTAGGATAAGTAATTGAATTGCCTATATTTTTTATTATCCCATTTTCTATATACAGGGTTTGATTCTTTATAATCTTTTTTGATGCAGGATCAATGACATTTACCTGTGAAATAGCAAATCGCTCCTGGGCAATGATTGTAAGAGCAAGGAAATGCAATACGGATATAAAAAATATTTTCATTGATAATTGTTTTTATTCAAACCTGGGGTATAATCAATAAGTTCACTAATTATTTTTTGCCATTCCATCCTGGTCCTTTAATAAATCTTCCGGGTTTGTTTCCTGTATGTTCCCCATTTTTAATGACCTGTACTCCATTGACCAATACATCGGTCACACCGGTAGCATAGGCATGTGGTTTTTCAAAGGTAGCGTGATCAGCAATGGAATCAGGATTAAATACCACTATATCGGCAAAATAACCGGGCTTTAATTCACCGCGTTTTTTTAATTTGAGATTGGTGGCGGGCAGTTTGCTTAATTTGCGAATGGCTTCAGACAAGTTTATTACTTTTTCATCACGGCTATATTTGCCCAATACCCTTGCAAATGTTCCGTAAGCACGCGGATGTGCATTGAAGGTTAAAAATTTTCCTTCGGTAGCATAGGATCCTTCATCACTGCCAAAGCTTACCCATGGCAAGGCCAATTCCTTTTTTACGTTTTCTTCATTCATCATAAAATAAGCGACTTCTACTCTGCTGCTATCGTCACGAATCAGATCTATGGCGGTTTCTTCAGGAGATTTACCTCTGATCTTAGCTATCTGAGTTAGTGTCTTGCCCACGTATTTTTTCAGCGAGTCCTGTCTGAATCCGAGTATCAATACATTATCAGCGCCGCCTGATCCATAGTAAAGATTCTCCCAATCACTGGCGTTGGTATTCATAGCTTTGATCATATCGGCTTTGATTTTTTTATCACCGAGCCTGTTCCAAAGTTTATCAAAGCCACCATCTTGAAGTGAAGGAGGAAAACAGGCTGTAAGTCCGGTTGCTCCTGCGGTATAGGTATACATATTGGCACTGATGTCGATGCCTTCAGATCTGGCTCTCTCTATTCTTTTTATCACACTGTCTATTTTGGGCCAATTATCCTTTCCGGCGAGTTTGATATGATACAGTTCTCCATGGCAGTTGGCTTCTTTCGCAATAGTGATCAATTCTTCTAATGCTTCGTAAATGGTATTCCCTTCACTGCGCATATGAGATATGTATCCGCCACCGTATTCACCGGCTACTTTGGCCAGCTCAATCAATTCGTTGGTCTTGGCAAAAAAAGCAGGAGGATAGATCAGGGAGGTACCCACTCCCATGGCACCTTCTTCCATAGCTTGTTTTACCAGCATTTTCATAGCATCCAATTCCGCTGCATTGGGATCCCGATTGTCTTCACCTATTATATTCATTCGCACCGTGGTGGCACCTACAAACGATGCCACATTACAGGATACTCCTCTTCGCTCAAGCGATTGAAGATATTCGCCCAATGTATTCCAGTCTATATTGTATTTGATCAGGGGCTGATCTTTCTGAGCCATTTCTTTAAGCTGGGCGTTGTATGGACCCATACTGGCCCCCTCACCAAATACTTCGAGGGTGACTCCTTGCCTCAGGTCGGACTGTGATTTTCCATCTTCTATCAATGACTCTACTGCCCAGCTCAGCATATTGATAAATCCGGGAGAGACTGCATTGCCATTGGCATTGATTTCATTTTTGGCTTTTGCTTTGGATAAGTCACCTATAAAGGCGATGGTGTCCTGATTAACACCAATATCTGCTTTTACCGGGGCATTTCCATTGCCATCGTAGACCATGCCATTACGGATGATGGCATCGTACGAAATGGATTTTTGATTACAGGATAGGCAGGTAATAAGTATAAACAGGTAAATGAATTTAAACATAGATATGAATTAGCTTTATTAAAGATAGTGAATAGAGTATCGATTTAAAATTTGTTTTTTTAATTACCGTTCCGGCTGGAAGTTTATTCTTCATCTATATACCACGAAGCATATAGTTTTTCATATTTTTTAGGAGCCGTACATCTCCACGCGATCAGCATCGCATCTTTTAATATCGTTTGGTCTATGTCCTGGAGATCTATAGTAGTCCAGCCGAGTCTGCCCCAGGCATTGGGCACAGCATTGATTTTACCCTTGCCGATAGAAACAAAAATATCCTGATACTCTTTATTAAATTTTAAAGTGCATCTTTTTTGCGGCATATTGAGGGTTGCAAAAATCTTTTTGTTTACTCTGAATGAAGTGATCTCAAAATGCGGTGCCTGGTCGGTTTCGGGGAAAGACAAGGCTATAGCACTAAATGCTTTTTCTGAAATCATGTAAATTCAAAAGTAGGAAATATTTCTTTTAACCGATTGTAAAAACAGGGTATGATTTGGGGTGGGAAAAGGATATTTTATCTAATCCGGTAATACTGATTTGATATCTGCTGTATTTAAAAAAGAGTATATTCGAAATGTAAATAATGGCAAAAGAATTAGTATTTTTTATTTTATACCTCAGTGGTGGATTATACTCATGGATCAATACAAACCATATGGGGTACACATATGCCAACAAGACAAAAACCAATACATTCATTACGGAACCACCTACCCTCGAATGTGCAGGCTTTGAATGGTATATCGCCGGCGATGAAAATAGAAATGCCGAAGTCAAAGTTTCATTTAGAAAAAATGGGAATACGGAATGGATTGAAGCACTCCCGTTACTCCGTATCGGTGGCGAAAAAGTATATGGTCATGAACAAAGATGGGTATATACTACCGAAAATATGTTTGCCGGCAGTATTTTCAATCTTTTACCGGATACCTATTATGAATGTCGATTGGTATTGAAAGATCCGGATGGAGTGGAAGGGGTAAATGAACAAAAGGTTATGATTAAAACGAAGGCTGTTCCCTCAGCCTATGCTTATGGTAAGACCTATCATGTCTACCCACCGGGTTTCAAAGGTCCGAGACAAAGTCCTTCTTTTACCGGGTTGAATGCAGCTTATTATGGTGAAGGCAATACAGGAGACTGGTGGAATGTACCTGATGCCAGAGTGGAGGCCGGGGATATGATATTGGTACACGCCGGATTATATAAAGCAAATAGAATGAGATATGCCGATAGCCTGGCACTCGATTTTCATGGAGCCTATGTATTCACTCAAAAAGGAACAGCAGAGAAACCCATTACTATAAAAGCAGCAGGTGATGGAGAAGTGATATTGGATGGCGATGGCTCGTATCGATTATTTGATGTGATGGCTGCGGACTACCATATATTTGAAGGTATTACTATTCGAAATACAGACATTGCGTTTTATGCCGGATTAAAACACGTGATGGGGTCTAAAGGATTGGTTGTAAAAAATTGTAAACTGGAAGATATCGGTATCGGTGTAGTCAGTTATAGTGAAGACTCTAAGGATTTTTATATTGCAGATAATACTTTCACCGGAAGACATGATCCCGATACCCTGATCGGATGGGCAGGATTTAAAGAACCGGAAAAACTTACTTCTTATTATGCCATCAAAGTATACGGCCAGGCACATGTGGTTTGCCATAATACGATTTCTCATTTTCACGATGGCATTTGTATAGATACTCATGGTCAGCCCGAAGCAGGTAAAAAATGCGTCTCCATTGATTTTTATCGAAATGATATATTCAATATGTCCGATGATTTTATTGAGGCCGACGGTGGATCACATAATATCCGTGTATTTGAAAACAGGTGTTTCAATTCCTATCATGCATCTCTCAGTGCTCAGCCGGTGTTTGGCGGACCGGTCTATTTTATCCGCAATATTTGCTTTAATACGCAAGGTACGGCCATGAAGTATACGGTAAGGCCATCAGGTATTTACACCTTGCATAATACTTTTGTCTCTAATGTGGGTATCGTATCCTTTTCCAATGGGCATTTTCGAAATAATCTTTTTATTGCTCCTGATGATAGCAGACCTGTATTTTCAGCTACTACGTTGACACATTATTCCACTATGGATTATAACGGATATCGAATTCATACTAAAAACAAAACCAATATCAGGTTAAAATTTCCTATGGCAGATTCATTAAACAACAGGGATGAATCTGAATTAAAATGGATGGAATATAAATCAATAGAGGAGTTGTCTAAGGCAACCGGGCTTGAATCGCATGGAGTAGAATTGGATGAAAGTATATTTAATCAGGTGAGCTTACCAGATTCGAAAAATAAAGGCAGAGTATACCCACTGACGGGATATGATTTCAGGTTAAGATCGGATTCGAGGGCAATTGATAAAGGATGCGTATTGGCTAATATTAATGAGGATTACCAGGGAATAGCTCCGGATCTAGGAGCATTGGAATATCGGGGAAAGGTCTATCAATATGGGCCCAGAAAATAATTAACCACTAAGACCACAAATATACCTTACTTGTTGTCGCGAAGCGATAACTTTAAATAACCACTAAGATCACGAAGAAACACTAAGCACAATTTCAAACTTAGTGCTCCTCAAGTGTCCTTAGTGGTTAAATATACCTTAGTTGTAATCGCGAAGCGATACCCTTAAATAACCACTAAGACCACGAAGAAACACTAAGCGCAATATTAAACTTAGTGTTCCTCAAGTGCCCTTAGTGGTTAAATATACCTTAGTTGTAATCGCGAAGCGATAACCAAAAACAACCACTAAGACCACGAAGACTCACTAAGCACAATTTCAAACTTAGTGCTCCTGAGTGCCCTTAGTGGTTAAAAACACCTTACTTGTTATCGCAAAGCGATAACCTTAAACAACCACTAAGATCACTAAGAACCATTAAGCGCAGTTTTTGACTTAGTGCTCCTGAGTGTGCTTAGTGGTTAAATATACCTTAGTTGTTATCGCGAAGCGATAACCAAAAACAACCACTAAGACCCACTAAGCACAATTTCAAACTTAGTGCTCCTGTGTGCCCTTAGTGGTTAAAAACACCTTACTTGTTATCGCAAAGCGATAACCTTAAACAACCACTAAGACCACTATGACTAAGTACAAAATTCAACTTTGTGTTCCTTGGTGTCCTTAGTGGTTAAATATACCTTAGTTGTAATCGCGAAGCGATACCCAATCCACCTATCTCACCCCTCCCAATCCAAACTGATCTCCCGCACTCACTGCCACCCCTTTATTCATATCGATCTCCACCATTTTCTCACTCTGCACCGGTATACCGTGTTCATCATGCAACACCATTAGTGTTTTTTTAGTTTTTGCATCGATCACCTCACCGGTAGACGGATATACATATTTGCCATCTGCACTAAAAGTAATCCAACCCGGCTGATCGCGCACGGCAATACTTTGTTTTTGAATTGCTTCATCTCCATTCAATTCAAATACATGAAGCATTTGATTATAGGCATCCGCTACCCATATTTCTTTTTCATCGGGAGATAGGGCTATACCGTGGCTGGGGCAACCATGCCTTTTTACAGGACCTTTATTATATCCTTTTACTTCGTATGATTTTATTTTTTGCCTGGTAGTGAGGTCACCGATTTCAAAGCCGATAAAGTCATTGATATTTACATATACCCTGGTCTGAGTTCCATTGATAGTAAATGGCCGGATTACATTTTGAAATGGCCCCACGGTATGGCTTATAGCCTGGGTCTCCGTATTGACCACTACGAGATTATTGGATTTTAATCCTTCAAGATATACTTCTTTGCCATTCATACCATATATTGTATTGTGAGCCCGGATATCCGGAGTAATCGTCTTTTTGATATCACCCGTACGGGCATCCAGTATATACCAGTCTTCTTTTTCAAAACTGGGCAGGTATATTTCCAGTCCATCAGGAGAAATAGAAAGTCTGTCGCATCCTTTTTCTATTGGTTTTTCCCATACTATTTTTTCGGTTTTGAGATCGATGCATTGAATATTGTGTACGGTGGTGATGTAAACGCAGTTGGTAGCGATGCTTACATCAATGCCTTTTACATTAGATGGTTTGCCATCTGGCGCAAGTCCCTGGGTCTTTATGCGTTTTATGCATTTATGGTCTTTCTCAATATCAAATACCAATAATCCATGCCCGCCGTATTCAATATAGTTTCTGATGCCCGGTACAGCCACGTATAAATATTTATGTGACGGCGCTGATTCAGGTGTCGTAAAAAATAAGCCCCAAAATAATAGTAGTAGAAAATAAAGTTTCATACCTTCAAATGTAGGTATTAGATAATTAATCATAAAAAAATATGACTCTTACACAAACCAGGCGCAGATTTTTAAAACAATCATCAGCTGTCGCATCCTTTTTTATAGTACCCAGGCATGTATTGGGCAGGGGATTTTTAGCACCCAGTGATATTATCCAAATGGGATTTATAGGCAATGGCAAGCTGTCAGAGAATTTGATGAAAAGATTTATGGAAACCAAACAAGCCCGTATTCTGGCTGTAGCTGATCCATATAGTGCAAAGACCACGCGGTTTATTGGTTGGTATTCTAAGTTTTTCACCGAAAAATTTCCGGATCAGCCCCTTAATACCATCATAGTATATCCACAATACCTCGAGCTATTAGCTGATAAATCTATTGATGCAGTAGCTATTGCGACGCCTGATCACTGGCATGCAGCTATGGCTATACAAGCCGCCAGGCACGGAAAAGATATCTATGGTGAAAAACCATTGTCACTTACGGTAAGAGAAGGAAGAGCGATGATAGAAGCAGTACGTAAATACAACCGGGTATTTCAAACCGGAAGCATGCAACGATCCTGGCCTAATTTCAGAAAAGCATGTGAGCTGGTACGCAACGGCTATATCGGCAATATAAAAGAAGTGCATGTCAATGTGGGCGATCCTCCGATGCCGGTGGATTTTCAAGAAGAAGAAATTCCTGCTTCACTCCATTGGCAGGAATGGTTAGGTCCCAATGACCCACATCATTACCATCATTTTTTGGCACCCAGGCTCGAAGATACATTTTGGGCAAAATGGAGGTATTATAAACCATTTGGCGGAGGAAATATTACCGATTTCGGTGCCCATATGTTTGATATAGCCCACTGGGGGCTAAAGTTGGATGGCACTGGCCCAAAAAATATTATTCCTCCATCTTCGATTCCCTCTAAAGGCCCGATCAGGGGATTGGAAATGCGTTACGCCAATGGCAGCATTATTAAACACATCGATACGGGCCATGAGAATTCGGTGCGATTTATAGGGGATGAAGGTCAAATAGATATAAGCAGGTCTATATTTATAACCCCCGAAAAAATAAAAGACATTACCCTGAAATCTACTGATGAGAAACTGCCGGTGCCGGAAAGTCATTATATGGATTTTATAAAATCGATGCGTGATCGGTCCAGGCCCATCTGTGATATTGAAATCGGGCATTCAACCGCTACCGTTTGTAACCTCGCCAATATAGCCTACGATTTGAAGCGGCCACTCAAATGGAATCCTAAAAAAGAAATGTTCAAAGGAGATAAAGAGGCCAATGCCTTATTGACCCGCAAACATTGGGAAAAATATGCCGGCCTTGTACCTTTGTAAAAAAATTAACTGCAAACGTTATCGCCTTTTTTAGAAAAAACGGATTTATCAAACTGAATAATATTTTATCTCCGGAAACCAGATTGCTTATTGGTCTACCTGGTGCCCGGGAGTAAAAGTGGGGGAGTTGGTGGATTTGGAATTGAATCCGGTGCTGGATGAGATTGGGTGATTATTTTGGGGGAGGGAAGGGTTTTAATAGAGATGAGGAGATTTGGATTATCTTTATTTAAAGCTTCAAAAGTGAGTATTATAATTAACTTTGTAACAAAGTGCAATACGCATGACGGAAATAATATTTATAGTAGAAGATGACCCTGAGGGAGGCTTTACCTGTAAGGCATTAGGCTTGCCAATTTTTACAGAGGCTGAATCATTTGATGAACTTAGAAAAAATATAAAAGAAGCTGTGCAATGTCATTTTAATGATGACATTAAAAGAATTATCAGGATACATTATGTGAGAGAGGAAATCTTTGCGGCATGAGTAAGATCCCAAGGAGTCTTAGTGCCGGTGAGTTGATAAAACTCCTTGATAAACATTTTTCATATAAACCTGTTCGACAAGTCGGTAGCCATATAAGGCTGGATCAAATTTCAAAAATCGGAAACCATATTACCATACCAAATCATAATCCGATTAAAATTGGTACACTTTCATCCTTATTAAAAGAAATAGCTCAACAAAATAGTATGTCAAAAGATGAATTGGTGAAAATATTATTTAATTAAATAAATTTCTAATTTCACAAAAGATCATCACATTAAATTCATTGGAATAAAACAGGCATATTTTATACTCTCTGCATCCTTGCGCGCCCACTAGCTGAGCATTTTGAGGTTTTTTTAGAGTCCATCATTCTTATTTGATAAACTATAATGAAGTAAACCAATATATACGAGGTGAAGGTGGGCATGTGATCATGTCAGATGGACCAGAGGTAGTGGTATCAAGGAATAAAAAGGAGGTCTTGCTGGGGTATTTAGCGGGGAGGTGAGGGTATGGTTAAGATGTTAGAATGTTAGAATAATGAAAGGGCTGGTCGTATAAATAGTCCTGTTATTTAACCTTCAAATCACCATTTTTGCAAAGCTGCAATTAAAATTTTGGTTCTTGTCCAAATTTAGAGGGCGAAAAGCTTTCTTTAACCAAAATTATAATACCTCTAATATAAAATTTCCATCTACTTCCAGTTTCTTATATACTGCTTTCACGATTTTTAAATCAGGTTTTCGTTTATCATTTAATATCTCACTCAGCTTTGGGGCACTCACGCCTAATAATTTTGCCATCTTTGCTTTATTCAATTTTCTTTCAAACATTTTTAACTCTATCATTTGGTTTAGTGTCTTAGGCATGGGAAATGGGTAGTGAGTTTTCTCATACGATTCGATTTCATTGGCCATATTCTTCAAATGGCTTAGCTCTTTTATGGATAAATTTTTCTCTCCTTTTTTCATTAAGTTATACACTTTGCCCAGTTTTACATTGTATTCAGTTTCTGATTTAACCTTTGACATCTTATTTATTTATAAATTTTCATTATTTAGATTATCATATTCAATATGTGATCCGACAAATCTGATAAACACAGTTCTTGTTTTAAAGATTATTCTTACGACCAGTCTGCACTGGTTTCCTTTTATATTAAAAACGTAAAGACCATCTCCCACCGCATCTACAGAATTAAAAGTGTCTTTGATTTCATAAAAATTTTGCCAGTCAGCTTTTAAAGTTAGTTTGTACCACCTTTCCAAAGAAATAGTATGTTCTGGATGTAGTAAACAATAATTCCTTATGGCTCTGACTGAGATAATTACCACTTTACAAATATAGGCTTTTATTTTTTGAAATATTATTCCATTTTTTGAAAGATTGTTATTTTGTTATGTTTGAGTGGTATTTAACATATAACTCAATAACTATTAAAAACAAACTTAATGTAGATAGAAAAAGTTGTCACAGTATCTATTGATTAATATGATATCTATTTATAACTAAGCTGATAAAACAAATATTCCATACAGGAATAACCTCCACACCACTAAATATTTTTTTATCCTAAGGCCATCTCTACTATTTATACAGGGTAGCCTGCTTTTTGTTAATATATTATCTTTACCTCAATGGAAAATTTACAAAATGACAATAGGAGATATTTGCTTCTAATTCTTTTAGTATTCACCTATTTCACTATTCATGCACAGAAGCCACTACGCGGCAGCTGTTTAAGATTTATTGATATCATGATTTAAAGTTTTTAATGGAAATAATCAGAACAGACTCAGTCACTAAATTTTTCGGGACAACTCCTGCTGCTGAAAACATTTCTATTCACGTAAAGGAAGCTGAGATTTATGGCTTTCTTGGATTAAATGGTGCAGGTAAAACAACTTTGATTCGCATGCTTCTTGGCATGATCAAACCCGACAAAGGAAACATCAGATTATTTGATAAAAAACTTACACCGCAATTTGACCAATGGAATGACATCGGGTATTTGGTCGAAACACCCTATTCTTACCCCAACCTTTCGGTGACTGAAAATTTAAAGGTCTTCTACAAACTACGACAATTAACCAATCCCACATTAATAGAGGAGATCATTGAAAAATTAAAACTGACTGGTTATAAAGACAAAAAAGCGAAGGTGCTATCGCTCGGAAATCAACAACGATTGGGTTTAGCAAAGGCACTCATGCATCAACCCAAACTATTAATACTGGACGAACCAATTAACGGTTTAGACCCCGAAGGGATTGTAGAAATAAGGGAATTACTCAAAGAGCTTGCATATAATGGTTCGACCATTTTTCTGTCAAGCCATATACTGGGTGAGATTTCTAAAATTGCTAACCGCATAGGTATAATTCACCAGGGAAAATTGATAAAAGAACTAACCTCAAATGAACTCACTGAACAACTCATTAAAAAGGTTTTAGTCAAAACATCCGACAATATAAAAGCCCTGCAAGTATTGTGCGCATCGGGATATAATGCAGTATTGAATGAGAATGAAGAAATAGAAATTACCGAACCCAATGCCATTGCTAATCCTGAACATATTTCAAAATTATTAGTCGAACAAAAATGGCCACCAAGCCAGGTATATTTGTTTACGGAAGATTTAGAAATGTATTTTTTACGAACCATCAGACACCGAGTGTAATGAAACGGCAACTACTTGCATTACAGGCCGAGGTATTAAAAAATAAATACGCAACCATTCTTTGGGTGACTTTTATCGCCTTTGGTTTAGCTCCTGTAATGGGAGGAATTTTTATCTTAATCATTCAAGAACCGGAGATTTTGGCAAAATCAGGTGGGCTTGCAGCAAAAGCCCGGGCCATGAATTTTGAAGGTAATTGGAATTCCTATCTGAGTGTATTAAACCAGGCTGTTGGTGTTGGCGGGATTTTGGTATTTGGATTTGTAGCAAGCTGGATTTTCGGAAGAGAATATGCAGAAGGAACAGCAAAAGACTTGCTTTCACTTCCTACTTCACGAACTAAAATAGTGAATTCAAAATTTATTGTATATGTAATTTGGTGTTTAGCATTGGTCATTTCAAATCTAGTAATCGGTCTTTTTATCGGTATTATCCTGGAGTTACCGACACCGGAAATAAGCTTTATCACTGTATTACTGGCTGACTATTTCATTACATCCCTTCTGACTATTTTGGTTGGTATTCCTATTGCTTTTTTTGCCATTTGGGGTAAAGGCTATCTTGCTCCTTTAGGCTTTGTCGCCCTGGCTTTGGTATTTGCTCAAATTATTGCGGCGACGGGTTACGGTTCCTATTTCCCTTGGTCTATTCCGGGACTTTATAGCGGGGCCGGTGGTGAATACAAAATATTACTGGACCATTACAGTTACGCCATTATAATAGTGACCGGTATTGCTGGTTATCTTTCCACTGTATTGTATTGGAATAAAGCAGACCAGGCAAAATGAATGTAAATAGAAATACATAGGTATAAGGAAAATAGATGAATGGAAATAGAAATCATATAGCTTTGCTTTTGGTG
Organism: uncultured Saprospiraceae bacterium; assembly: GCA_964396995.1. Taxonomy (GTDB): domain Bacteria; phylum Bacteroidota; class Bacteroidia; order Chitinophagales; family Saprospiraceae; genus JADJLQ01. Next base: position 18,028 of record CAYNIG010000065.1, read on the forward strand.
TTGGCCTTTATTCTATTAGCAGCTTGCTATACCCGGAAAGAACAGTCCATTTCTTTAAAAACCATCCCTCCTGTATTGCTTAAAAAAAACGGTGCTGAACTCTTTCAGTATTGGGAATTCAGGAATACTTCTTTTTTATGGGATACCAATTTTATTCAACCAGCTTCGTTGAAAGGTTATAAAGATTCCGTGAGTAATATACTTGGTAAAGACAGCTTTCATCAGATTACCCTTGCACGTGTACGACAAGACAGTTCGTTCAAATCAGTGATTACCCAGAATGGTGACTCCATCAATGAACAACTTATACATACCAATAGGGTAGGAAAAATAAGACCAATAAATTATCTGGAGTCAGAACTGGTAGATTATCAGTTAAGCAGATATGCATTATTAAGTCACCCTACTGAATTTCACGGGTTTATATTATTGAATGATTCATTAGGACTGGTCAGGGTTTATTTTGCCGCCAGCGACCAACCCTGGCCTCCAAAGCACACTGTTATTTTACAAGCGGTAAAAACGGATTTAACCCATGGCTGGACATTTAAATATCACTTACACAACCATTATGAACCCATGTCCAATCACTATTTGGGAATACTCGCTCCCAGTATGACGGATGCTCAATATTATGTATTTTTAAAGGATGAGTATAATTTAGAACAATCGCTGATCACCAATGGATTTCATACCGTTGAAATAAAAAAAGAAGAATTTGTACTGCTTACCACTCCAGAAACTAATTTTAAAAAATGAATCGTAGAAATTTCATAAAAACCAGCACTGCAGCAGCGAATGCCTTTACCTTTCCCGTACTTCATTCGCAACGGACCAATCCAAAATCCATAGTCAGAAAGGTATTTATTTATGGCGGTGATTTCGACAGGGGCTTTACAAAATATGCAGCTTCA
>CAYNIG010000066.1:0-18820 GCA_964396995.1 uncultured Saprospiraceae bacterium
GGCAGTCCAGAAAAGTTTTTTCATTCCCGTAATTAATCAAAGCTACAATCTTAAAACAGAATGCAACTTAATTTATGGCACAAAAAGGCAATACAGATTAAAACCGATACGAATAGGTAGCTGAAATAAAATTATCAGCGAAGGCTGCATCTCCGTGCCTCAGGCCTAAGGGATCCTGGCGATCACTCCAGGATTTGATTCGATTGCGTTCAATGGCAATGGGAAGATTGAATGCAAAAGTATGGTGTCCTGTCATCCAGAATATGCCCGGCTCTATGGATACAATGTATCCGGGCCTGCGAGACCCTTCGCTATTTCCAAAAATATCAATTGCCGGTAATCCTTCAATCCTTCCGCCCAAACTGACAGATAGACCATGGTGGGGTAAAATAGCATAGTTTATTCCTAACCTTCCTGCATATTGGTCTGCAACAGAATAAGTAGTCAATGGGTTAATACCTCTTGGACTGAAAAGATAAAAACCATTAAAATAGGCTGAAGTATTTTTAAATAATGCTCTGTATCCCTGAGCTTCCACACTATACCCCCAGCTCCCATCACCTAATTGAATAGACTGATCAGTAGTTTTATATTGAATGTATTCATTTCCATTTTTATCTAGTTTGTGGAATTCATCTCTATGATTGGGATTTCCTGTTGGAGTTTTTACACCCACACCTAAAGCAACATTGCCTTTCATGCTTTTATTGGGATCCAATAACCAGTAAGTCGCAGATATTCGCATATCTCCTATTCCTTTTGAATAGGTTGAAAACCGTTGTCTATATGGATTTGCCGATTCTGAATTACCGTAATGTTCATACATGGATGATCGGGCATTATCATTATATGGCAGATTAACAGCGACGCTCAATCTTTGGGACAAAGCATAACTCAAACCAAAATCCAGTGAGTGTACATTATTTATCACCTGTGTGCCTTCTGCCACGCGTTGGGGTTGCTCCACTCTACCTACGAAATGTTTATACGAATGCAGGTATCTGTAACCGGCACTAAATTGTATTTGACCTTTATACATCGCTGTGTTGGTGTTATTAACTGCTCCAGTGACACAAGACATATGTCGTACCGCAATACATCCCTGAGCATTCATTCCCTGATGATGCACGACAATCAGGAATCCTATAAAAATAATTCTAAGAAAAAATTTCATATCAGGTATTTTTTATTTTTATTTCATTATTAATTTCATCAGAGATAATTAAGTCAACAGATTCAATTATAACCCGGAGCCGTCCGCCTGACCTCTCGAGATGGCATACTCACCAATTTTTTTTCCGTGGACCAATCCCATTTCGCAATCAATTCTGAAATGAATTAGGCCAAATATTCTCGATTCAGAGGCCTCCCTGGCATAGGATGCATATTGGGATGCCTGATCCGGGAAAATATACCCTAATAAAGTAGCGCCCGCCGCTGAAAATGTGGAATGCCCTGATGTGTAAGATGGAAAATTAGGAAGACCTACAGAAGTTTTTAATCCAAATTGCTGAGGTCTGGGAGTATAATAATAATATTTGGCCTCCCAGCAAGCAATGCCTGCATCCATTTCTGCTGTGCCTAATAAAGCCAGGGTACGAGCTATCCGAACCTCACTATACTTGCTCGCAATACATTGATCAGCTGCTATCTTATGCCAATGGGCGGGAGGGGTATAACTTCCTGCACCATCTGCCCAAAAATTGGCAATTCGTGCCTGCTCCCTGGTTTGATTCTTTTGTATTGATTTTAATTCTTCCAGTTCTTTATTATGTTCAGCTGACCCTACAATAAAAGGCACTACTGGTCGTATAGAGTTTAAAGTTGCTTTATCAAAATTCCATGTTTGTACTGCACCGTAATTGGGTAACATAGGGGGTCTCGCAGGACTTTCCTGGCTTATCCAGGGCTGTATTATACCCCTGCTTTTTGCCGCTTCAATCATTCCGGCCGTAAGTGCCTGATTGTTTGCTGCAGCCATTCCATCTGTTTTAGCCCGTGCCATTACCTTGGCAGCAACTGCTTTACCAAGTGCATCGCCTGCCGTAATGTCACTAGGGGTATTGAGCATAGACCATACTGCGGCATTTTTACATTCAGCTAATTTGGTATCCAGGTACGGTATTTCACCCGGAAACATGGCTATCAAAACCGTATAAGATGCTGCTGCTATCACCGCGGCATCTGATGGATATGATGGAAGATCAGAAACCTTAAGTAATGGCTTCAAACCGGTATCCAGTTTGGAAGGTGATTTGCGATTGTATTTATACTTAAAATGCCATGCTGTCACCAAGGCATCGTATTGAGCCACAGTCATATAGGCCAAAGCCCTGGCTGTGTATGGTGGATTGGCAAATGGAAACTTTGGATCGGCTAATGGATTGGCTGCATCCGGCAATGGATACTTACCTTCGGAGTTTGAAGCAGGTGGAATATTATATTTAGCAGCTAATTCTCTGGCTATTTCATTCCATCGGTATACCACACCGGCACCCCAGTATTCAACTGCTTTTTTATTCTCCGGAGTGACTCGCGGGCTGATAAAATTTTTCATTGAGTCAATTTCTCTCAAATAGCCAGGATCAGTTACAGGTTTAGGAACCGCGACTATGAAATCAGCTACACTTCCAGCCTGGATTGTCTTCCATGTACCCGCTTTTTCATCCAGCGACAATGGAATGTAAGATGCCGGATAGTCTACCTCAATTTCCTTATTGCAGGAAAGCGTAATTAAACTAAAGGCCAAACCAAAAATAAAAAGGTAGGTTATTTTTTTCATTTTCTATTTATACTGATGAATACCATTGATGGATTATTGAACAGGATTCACTTCTTTGTCCCTTTTGTACTTAAATTGATATAAAATGCCGGTCATCCAGCTAGCAGCCTGACCTACATTATGACCTTTTATAGTATATCCATATCTGAAGTTTATCCCAATATTTTTCGGTTGGTATTTGATAAAACCGCCCAGATTAATACCTGACATATCGTTAGTAGGGAAAGGCATATCGTTTCTCCTGATATTATCTCCGCCTATACAATCAAATCTTTCAATAAAGCTATATACTTGCAGCCCATGCTTTAAATATCCCAGGTGGATTCCTCCATCAGCCAGGTTGGGTATAGCCACAGTTTTGGTGTCGTACACTATATCATAAGCCTGGTATGAATCCCGGTCTATCTTAATATTGCCCCTTCCCGTGTACCCTCCCTGAGCGGTTAAATACAGCCCGGAAGCATGACGGTAATTTACGATCAATCTGCCTGTCAGCGATGGTGACTGCAATCCGATAGACATCGGTAAAAAATCAGGGATATAATTTCCAATAGGAACAGATCCACCCAAAGACCCTATAATTCTAATTCCATTTTGTTCAAGTAATTTATATTTAAAAGCTATGGACAAATCCTGAATCCCTTTCTGCCCCAATAGATTGCCGGCACTGTTTTCAGTACTGATGTATGGTAAGGCGACGAAAGCGTTTAATTTATCGGTAATTCCTATAGCCGACATAAACAAAATAGTAGAAGTGGTATTTGTTCCTATATTTAAATTTTCGCGCTTAAGTGTATTTTCCCAATATTTTTCCCAACTGCTTTGACCGAAAGCACCCATAAAACAAATCGAGTTTTTGCCCATGTATACGGCATCGCTAGGTGTTTGTCCTGCCACATTCAATGTAGAAAAGATCCCCACTACTAATACTATTTTATATTTCATCATTTAATTTTGGTTGAATGGTCTGATTCGACACAGAACTGATTGGATAATACTTTTAGTTTCTATTACCTAACGGGTCAAATGTAGAAATACGCTCTCAGCTCAAAGTTTAAATTCTGTAAAACAGTAGTATGAATGGGTAAACCTTTTGTCAAAAAGGGCAAAAAAAAATGAAAAGGATAAAATAATAGTCTTGGGATTAAAATACGAGTATCGAATTCAAATGGAAAAATGCCATTTTGTAATTGAAACTATGTTCAGGGTTAATTATGTCAATCGTTTTTATAATTCACACCAGAGACCCTGTGTTCCCAAGAAATTCGATTTAAAAATATTAAATTACGATGGAAAATACAATGGAAAATGTCCTGCCGTCCGATGGCCAGATTCCTGGCCCCGGGTAAAATTGGGGTCGTTTGGTAAAATACTGTTTATTGAAAACATTATTTAAATTAACCGCAGTTTTAATCTGGTGATTTAACTGTATACTACCGCTTATATCAAACAATGAATAAGAAGGCACTACCCCTGTAGAACCAGATATATTGGGAGTATTACTATTTAGGGCATCTGCATAACTCTTACTGTTAAAACTCCACAAAGCTGAGCAAGACAGGTTTAGAATCTTAACAGTACTTCCGATTCTTGAAATCAGGGTAGGTGTAGATTCAACCCGATTTCCTGAAATATCCACATTTTCAGTACCTATCCTGACTTTTGCGGATTCATAATAAGCTGACATCCATGAACTTGCAGTGAATATAGAGATGGCTGATTTAGGCGATGGATAAAAGTCCTTTTGTAGAAAAAATTCTATGCCTCTGTTTCTGCTGTTTCCGATATTGGTTTTCCTGGTGATCAGATTGCCTGATGGCTCATTGGTCACAAGCGTTCCCAATCTATGTAGGTATAAAAGTTCGAAAAAGGTAATATCCCATATCAATCCTGATTGATTACCGCGGTATCCAATTTCAAAGTTATAGCCTCGGGCATCTTTTAGATTTTTATCGGCTACTTCATATTTTGAAGTTGGTATTATATCCTTAAAAATCACCGGTCTATATGCCTGCGACCAACCTCCATACAATTCAGAATTTCTGGTTACATTAAATTGGGCATTCAGGCCAAATAATGGAAAATGATGCCTGATGAGATTCGGCAGAGAATCGGTTTGGTAATAACTGATCGTTCCAGCCATTCTGGTGTTTCCCATTTCAAGCCTCATACCAGTATTGATCCTAACCTTATTGCTTAGGGTAAAACTGTGCTCAATAAATGCTGCGGTGTTCTGGGTATGATAAGTTAAATCCCTGCCCCATACCGGATTTACAAGGGTGAGGTCAAAATCAGATCCTTCGGTACCTATTCCTTGTTGCCTGCGATTCATTTTATTATTCATATATTGAATGCCGGTTACTAAAGTCTGTTTTCTCGACCCCAAATAATAGTTGTGTGCAATCCTTAATTCGGTACTAAAACTGTTGAATTGATCGATGTCAACTTGTCTGTTATTATATTTCATAGTTGACTTGTTTATTGAATCTTTCACTGTGGCTGGGAAATCATATAAAACACTATTTCTTGCACCTAATACAGATGAAGTTTTAATTTCCAATTTGGTATTATTGGACGCCTTCCAATCTAAGCTTATAGCAGGGATCATTATATTTGGATTATAATAATTTCTCGCTCTGGTTGACAATCTGGGATTTATAGAAAACATTTCATCAGTAAGAGGTCCGGGTAATTGAGTGGTATAGTTGGAATGATTAAATTGAAAGTTTACAGTTAATTCAGGGGCTATATCATAAAATAAAGATAAGCCTTGCGCTGAATAATTGGATTCGCTATTATCACGGTATCCGGTGATCCATTTTTTATTTATCCAGCCAATATATCTCACTCTATTTATTTTCCCGGAAATACTTTGATGAGTACTTACTAATCCATATGACCCAATCGAGTTGATGGATTCTACTGACCATTTCCTGGTGGTATCGGGAGCCTTTGCCACATAATTTACTATTCCCCCAAACTGGGCGCCATATTGTAATGATCCTGTACCTCTCACTATTTCAATTCTGTCTATCGCTTCCAATGGAATATTAAAGTGGCTTGCGGGATAGCCATACATATCGGAGTTGGTAATGAATCCATCTTTCCTGATATTAAATTCCCAGGTACGATGAGGATCTAAGCCCCTGGTGGCAATATTTATCTGGTTCCCTGTTCCATCCATATCGTATACAAATAATCCAGGTACTTTTGAAAATATCTGACGACCGTATTTTTCTGCGAAGGCTATGTTCTTCTGAGATACAATTAATACTTCATTTTTTTTACCGGACATTAAATAACTTCCTTCCAGCGGTTTTAACCGTTGGATATCTCCTTCCTTTTTTGTCGCAATAATCTGGATTGCAGGTATATATTCTGTTTTAATAGTGTCCAGTACTGATTGAGCTTGCGAAGGCAGAAAATAAAAAATAAAAAATAAAATGGTCAATAATCCCAAATGCATTAGATGGTAATTAATTTTGCAAATAATTTAAGACTTATAATAACAAATCCATTCTAAATTCATTCAACCTGATTAATCAGCGTCAAGAAGAATAAAAATGTATAAGATTTAAAGCAATTTATTCGTATTTTTTAAAAGATATCAGACTGTCCTGAGAATAATTAGACTCTATATCCAGGCTATCCGAGCTTAATTTAAATTTTAGAAACTTTCCATGTTTCAAACCATTTTTAAAGTTGGAAATATTTCGAATAGTTCCAACCTGGCTAAATACCGTATCTGGTCCATTTTTTTTCCCTTTGGTGAAGTATTGTACCTCCTTTAATTCACCAGTTTCATAAAAATAAACTGCTCTACCCTCTTCCAGATCTTTATGAAATGATAGTTTGCTTTTTATCTGGCCATTGGGAAAAAACTCTATCCATTGTCCTTGTTTTTGTTTGTCCTTATTACGAAAATATTTGAAATGTAAAGTCCCATCAGGATATTTATCCTCTACCGATTCCAATGGTTTGTTACATAAAAATGAATAACAAACCATTGTAATTAGTAATAATAAATTACCATTAAATGATTTCAAATGTGAATACTTTTGTTAAATATTATAGTTCGGTCTCGGTAAAATAGTAAATCATTTGTGCCACGGTAAAGCCAAAACCCTTCTGGCAACGCCCTTGCCTAATTCTACACCAGCAAAGCAGTCCATTTGAAAATGAACTCCAAGAGGCACTCTGGATAAAGCATTTTCCAAACCTGCGTCTTCGAAAGAAGCAAAAGTACGTGGTGTGCCTATAAACTCAGATCTGCCTTTATGGCATTGGTCGGTAAACTCATAATTCTGACCAAACAAATTAGCAAGTATAGTGCCTCCACCACCGCCAAATGTTGAATGCCCGGAAGGATAAGCTGGAAAAGCCGGGGTAACACCTTTAACTCCATTTATGGGATTATTAAGTATAGGTTCCCAGGCGGGATCGATAACTCTTTTGATATAATGTTCTGGTCTTTCCAAATTGTACACATATTTTGAATGCCAGCAGGACACCCCAAAATCATTCAATGCTAGTCCTAATTTGGCCACACTTTCCACTGCTTTTTCAAGACTAACCTTTTCTTTAACCATTACCTGGTCCAGGATTGCTACTAATCTTGTAGGCGGACTAAAAGTTTGACCAAAAATATCATCAGACCAAAACTCTGCTATCCATCGCTGTTCATAGCTCATAGTAGAATTGCTGGAATTATAAACATTCAAGGCTTCAGCATAAAATCTGGAGGAAGGTTTGTCACTAAATTCTACCGGGGCAACACTTAATTTTTGAGTTTCAGAAGTGGCAAATGTTCTCATTCTTCCTCCAAATGGAAACATTCCCCCATCAGGATTATCATTGGTTGGTACCCACTTTCCGGGTATTTGTTTACCATTAGCATCCAGGCTTTTAGATTTCCAGTCATAGTAAAATTCTTTTGTCTTATCATTGTTTAATGGATTCAAATCAGATTCGTGACCATAAGGATCAGTTACTGCCCATTTCCAAACAGACGCAGCTACTGACTCTCCCCAGGCTCTGGAATCATTGAATACACTATTATTATTTATTTCAGCTTTATATTTTTCATCCAGGCTGTTTTGCAGAGCATCGATTCTTCTTTGAGTTTCGGCATTGGTAAGATGCCCTGGTCCTTCTACAAATTTAGTTTTGAAAAAGAATCGTTCCATGAGGTAGCCATATGAGGCATTGATAGCCGTGGGCCAGTGAATTTCTTTGCCGGGATCTAACGTAGGAATTTGCAATTCTGAGCCCCACTGGGCTTTAAGTGAATTGAAGGTAGGCATTCCTGGTACCGCAACTTCATATGCAGCGAGTCCCAGATAAGCTTGGGCCCGCGGTCCAGGTAAAGGTCTATAACCTAAAGCGTCTTTATCAATCAGCATAAATAATTCATTCCATTCGAAGATCACATCATATTTAAAATCTTTTACTAATCCCCTGGTTTCTATTGGCTCTTCTGGATCATTTAGTGAATTCTTCTGACAAGCCAATACCAATAAGAATAATGAAAGGGGGATAACTTTGTAAAATAAATTTAGTTTCCTTTTCATACTTTAGAATTATTTAAATGAGTACATTTTTTATGATTGTAACTAAAATAAAACATTTGAAACTTCCCTTTGCTTAAGGAAAATGAATCAAAAATATTTGAATTTTAACAGGAGCAAAATTACAAATCGCATTCCAAAATCCTAATTAATTGGTATTCAAACTTTTAAAATTTTGCTTAAAATCTGCTAAAAAAATATTTAAATTGCAAATTTGCATCTTCAGAATATAATTATATTGAATTTATGTTGCATGTGTTATTGATTGATGATGAGCCCAAAACTGCTCAATCTGTCAAATCATTTTTGAATGAAAACCAGATGAATTGTGATATTGCATACAATGTAGAAAATGCTCTGACTAAAATACAACAAAAATTGCCTGACATCCTCATTACCGATGTGGTAATGCCGGGAATTTCCGGTTTGGAATTTGTGCAATCACTACGGCAAAAACAGATTCACATTCCAATTTTGATGATTTCTGCATTGGGTGAGACTGATCATAAGATTACCGGCCTAGGAGCAGGGGCAGATGATTACCTTGCAAAGCCATTTCATCTCAATGAGTTATTAGCCAGAATTCAGGCTCTGATAAGGAGATCTCATATGCAACAAAATATGCACGAAACCCAGATCATACGGTATGAAGATTTAGAACTTAATTTAGTAACTCTTCAGGTGACCAGATCTATGAATAAAATAGTACTTACCCCTAAAGAGTTTTCGCTTCTTGAATATTTTGTAAGAAATAAAGAAAGAGTAATTCCTAAAATAGAATTGTTAGAGAAGATTTGGGGGCTTGGAGACGAGATCAATACGAATGTAGTGGAAGTATTTGTCAATTACCTCAGGAAAAAAATAGATAAAAATTACGAATCAAAACTGATCCATACCCATTTTGGCATAGGCTATTTTTTAAAAAAAACAGAGTCTGAAGAATGAAAATACGTACCCGCCTTTCTTTGAATTTTATTATCATTACTGCCGTCATTTATTGCCTGTCTTTGGCCTTCATCTATACTCAGTTCAAAGAACACATCCGGTCTGAAGCAAATCAATTATTGGCAAGCAAAGCCCGCATGACTGCAGAAATGGTTCTATTTCATGAAGATGGATTGGTTCCCGACACCCCACATCCTACTTCATTAAAAATTCATATAAAAAACCAGGAGAATACTTCTATTTACAACTCTAAAAATGAAAGAGTGTATTCTTTGATTAGCGATGCCCCTCCGGTCCCGTCGAATTTTCTTGAACAAATAAGAAATAATGGGGAACATCTGATGGTTGAGGAGGGGCACACCTTATATGGCTTTAAATACCTATCAAAAAAAAACAATGAGTACTTGGTGATTTCTATGGATACGCCAGATATCTCTAAATTGATTAAGCTACGAAATATCCTTCTGTTCAGTACGTTGATTACGATATTGATTTTAATTATTAGCGGTTGGATATTCGCCAGACAATCACTGCTTTCATTTTCAAAAACCATAGCAGAAATAAACAGTATTTTACCCATTGACCTTAGTAAAAGACTCAGACCCCGCAAAAACGAAGATGAATTAAACCAATTAATTTCCACTTTTAATCAACTACTTGAACGGATTGACGATGCTTTTAAAATTGAAAAAAGTTTCATCACTAATGTTTCCCATGAATTAAAAAATCCAATTACTGCCATCCAATCTCAAATTCAATATGCTTCGCATAAGGACCGCACTATTGATGAGTATCAAACAGTCTTGAATTCTTTGCAAGAGGATATAAATGAAATGTCACACATGGTTGAAAAATTATTGCAATTGGCCAGAATTCAAAACACTCATGCGCAACTCAATGTAAAATCAATTCGGGTGGATGAACTGATCTATCAATGCAAAGAGAATATTCTAAAAATATTTCCTGAAAATAAAATTAAAATCCGATTTGGCCGGTTACCTACTAACGAAGAAGAAATGTATATAAGCATTGATGAGGTTTTAATAAAGTTAGCTATTTACAATTTGATTGAAAATGCCTGCAAATTTTCGCCTGATCATACCTGTCAAATATTAATTGAACCTTGTTCACCACATCAAATTAAAATCACTATCCAAAATTATGGTGATCTCATCACTGAACAAGAAATAGAAAACATTTTTAAACCTTTTTACAGATCCATCTACCAGTCACACATAAAAGGATCGGGAATAGGATTATCCCTGGTCAAAACAATACTGGAATATCACAAAGTTCCTATTGAAGTAAAATCCACCAAGGACAAGGGTAATGAATTCATCATTACTTTTAATTCGGAAAAAAACAACCAGTTTAAGCCATCAGAAATCAAGAATAATAAAAATTTATTCAGTAATCCGATTCTAAAAATAATTTCGATTTTTATTCTTTTTTCTCTTTTTTGTTGTCATATGGATAAAACCAATTCGGTACTGAATAACCATCACCTCATTGAATCCTGGTATACCCATTTTTTAGAGCTAAATCGAACCACAGATGGATACAGACCTCCCGTAAGTGCCCGCACTTTTGCCTATATAGGGATAGGGGCATGGACTTGCCTGAGTGTTACAAATCCTTCCTGTAATGACCTCAAAGACCAAATTTCCGGACTGGAAATTAAACTACCCTCACATTCAAAAGAAATACAGCTTGAATCTTGTCTTAATGCCTATTATTATCAGGTATCAAAACATTTCTATCCTCATGCCAAAATGACTTTAAAGGAAAATGCCAATTCTATACATCAACAACTGTTTGAACATTTTCAGTTTTTGAATCCGGATAGCAGCCTTGCCAAATCAGTTGAATTGGGCATCCAAATTGCGAATGAAATATTTAAGATGGCTAGCAAGGATAGTATATCACACCTGGCCTATTTATACAATTATGACCCTAATTTTACTACTCCGGATAGTACCGGTATATGGCAAACAGATAAGGAAAGAATGCCGGCTTTGCTACCCCATTGGGGAAGGAGTAAAATATTTACCTTTAATGTTGAAAAAATTTCGATACCTGAGCCTCCAAAGTATTCGGAAGATCATCAATCGGAATGGTTTAAGCAAGCCTGGGAAATTTATACCATTTCACAATCTCTAACCTACGATGAAAAATGGATTGCCGAATTTTGGTCAGATGATTTTCATGGAATAACCTTTTGTGCCGCAAGCAGGTGGATTGCCGTCACACTAAATTTACTGCAAAAAGGCAAACCGTTATCAATAGAAAAAAAATTAGAGCTTCTCTGTAAATTGGGTATTGGGCTTAATGATGCCGCCGTAAAAACCTGGCAAACCAAATATCAATATTGTTTTGAAAGACCCAGTAAATATATAAAACGACTGATAGACAAAGACTGGTCCCCGTTACATGAAGATCCATCATTCCCGGCCTATCCATCAGGTCACTCTGTCTTTGGAGCTGTAAGTACCGGCATTTTAACTCAATATTTTACTAGTGATCGATTTCCAATAAAAGATGAAACTCATTTGGGTCGTAAGGAATTTTTAAGTGCTCCAAGAACTTTTGTTTCTCTGGAAGAAATGGCTGAAGAAAATGCGAGATCGCGTATGTATATGGGTGTACATATTAGGTTTGATTGCGAACAAGGTCTTGCCCTGGGATACTCTGTAGCAAATGAAGTAAATAAAATTAACTTTTGGAACACCCGAAATCAAGACTAGACGAAATTTACCTTTGTTATTCCTTTCGATTAAATGTGGCTACTCGTAAATTATTATCACTTAAGAAAAAATGGGGGGCAGTAATTTTTAGAAACTGCCACCCAAAAAAATTTTGAACCTGATCTGAAAAAACAAACTCGTATAACGGAAATTAATCAAACTCCAAAATTGTTTTTGACTTTGAAAGATTAGCATCTTAAATATAAGCCTGATCAGGTGATCTGAAATTCGAATTTGATGAACAGCCTGAAATAATGGGTAAATCTGATCTACCAAATGATTAAAAAAAATCTTGAAAAAATAAGAATGGACATGCTTGATTTTCCTAATATTGAATCGCCAATACTAATTTAAATGGGTAAAAAAATAAATTGCCTCATTATCGACGATGATCCTCTGATTGGTGATTTATTAAAACATTTTTGTCAAAAGACCACGCTGATTGAATACTGTATCCTTTCATCTAATGCCACGGATGCGCTTACTTTACTGGCTGGTGGAGAAATAGACCTTATATTTCTGGATTTTAATCTGCCGGATATGACTGGTCAACAATTTTTAGAGCTAAAAAAGACCAACTGCCCTGTCATCATGATTACCTCCAATGCTGATTTTGCAATAAAAAGTTATGATTATGATGATATCGTAGATTTTTTACCAAAACCACTCTCGTTTGACAGGTTTATGAAAGCCTTGAATAGACTGGATGGCTTCCGTGATCCAACCAAAGGTGAAGGTCTTAAAATAAATGAGACTATATACATCAAGGATGGCAGTAAAAATGTACGTATCAAGCTACCAGATGTCTTATATATAAAATCAGAAGACAATTATGTTTCATTCGTCTTCCCCACCACCCAGACACTGACATTGTATAGCCTTAAAGACCTGGAATCAAAACTACCTCCCGTTTTCATTCGTGTGCACCGATCGTATATAGTCAATCTCGACAAAATAGATTATACAACGGCTGATGAGATCTCCATAGGTGATAAAAAAATACCCATTGGTGATAAATACAAAACGGAATTGGAAAACAGACTACACCATCTTTAATTTCTCTACTCTCTCTATTTTGCTCAGTTCGTTTTTAAAAAATTCTTTTTTCCATTCCAATTTCCTATAAAGGATTTCAATAATTTTTTCATGGATTACATGTCCTTCTTTCATTTGTTGTTGCACATGTAATATATAATCTTGTAGTGCATCCAGTTTAAACCTCTTTATGGATGCAATTAATTTATGGTAGACCTGATCGATAGAATCCTGGTCACCTGCCCGAATGGCTGTTATCAATTTTTCAGACATGATTTTCCATTCAGCCAGCAATATCTTCATCGCCGATTTAAGCAAGCCGGGATCATAATCATAATCCTGATAAAACATTTTCATATCCGGTATGGAAATTTTCTTTTCATACCACAAGTTTTCCAATAATTTGACAAAATCATGACTTTCTATCGGCTTTGATACAAATGCATCTATACCCATGCCAGACAATACTTCAACAGGAGGAGAAACAAGGCCGCTATGGAGCAAAATAAGGCCATTGCGCTCAAGTAGTGAGTTCAGGTAATTAAAATACTTTGCCATGCCATCCGGTGTATACAGGGTATCTGTAATTATAATATCATACTTTTTTTCTTCTGGGTTGTGTTCCGGGGCATGAAAAGCACTTACTGAGTTTACCTTTTTCACCCCCATTTTCTTCAATGTATAATCCAATAAATGTAAAATTTGAGGATCATCATCTATGACCAATGCCGATTCCGCTTCCATTCCCGCTGACATTGCTTCCGGCTCAGTGACTTTAAATTCATCTGTTGTCATATATTCCAGATCTAAAATGAAAGAGAATTCAGAACCGATATTTAACTTGCTTTGCACCGTCAGTTCTGATTGAAACATCCTTAGTAACTGATTTACAATGTGTAAACCCAGGCCCGAACCATTTAAATCATTGGAAAAATACCGTGATTTAATCTGAGTCAGTTCTTCATCCGACATCCCAATACCTTCATCAATGATTCTGAATTCGATTTTAATTTTTTCTTGTTGTTTCAAAAGAACTCTTACTATAACCTGGATATCGGAATTATCCTTAGAAAATTTAATCGCATTGCCGATGAGGTTATTCAAAATCTGGTTCAATCTCATGGCATCCAGTGACACTACCAGTTTTTGGTAATCCGGATCAAAATCCACCGTAATTCTTATATTTTTAGAGAAGGCCAGGTATTGATTACTCTCTATAGTCTGATTAAGTAAGGCATACAACCTGGTAGGTGCGGGGGTTAATTTGATTTGCCCTGTTTTAAACTTGGTAAAGTCCAATACATCATTGACCAGATGCAACAGCTGCTTTGAACTAAATTGCAAAGATTTGATTACTGGTTTTTGCTCTGTTTTGGGTTCATTTTCCGCCAAAATATTTGTCATTCCGATAATGCTTTGAACCGGGTTTCTGATTTCATGACTGATGTTTTCGAGAAATTCTTCTTTGCTCTTATTTGCTTCAATAGCTATACTATTACTTTTTTCCAATGCAATCAGATTAGATTGTATAGTAGCTGCCATGTCGTTAAAAGCTTTGGAGAGGTCTCCTATTTCATCCGGCTGGCTTTGTATATCTTTTATACTATTATAGTCACCTGCAAATTGAATAATGGACTGGGTAATCTTTCTTAATTGCCTCGATTGTCTTTGCATCCAATAAAATGCAAATCCCAAAAAAAGCAAAGTAATACCCAACGTAATGAGAATGGTGTTTTTCCTCCATTGCTTAAATGGGAATAATATCTCATCTTCTGCAGCCCTCAGTGCAAACAATAATTTATATTTAGTACGCGGATGTTTAAGTGTATAATATGAAGTAATGAATTTTGAATCATTTATAACAGCTGTATCGGAATCGGTTTCTGTCTCTATTTCCGGAAACCAATCGGAAATATCATTAAATACGGAAGCCACATTCGGTTTCTTGCCAAATTCAAAACCAAATGTCTGACTTTCATCAGGATGTATCAGAAAATAACCCTCATTATTAAATATATAAATTTCTTTTTCTAATCCTACCTGCTGCTGCAGTTTCTCAAATACCTGTTTCAATTCAATATTAATGATGATGACACCATAAAGCATATTATTCATATACAAAGGACTGCCAACCCGCAGCGTAGGAATATAGGGTATCTGCAACTTCCCAAATTCCTGGTTAAGGTCTATTTCAGAAAAATAAACACCGCCCTGTGGTATTTTCACCGTCTCCTGAAAGTAAACTCTGTCCCCTTTACGTTGTAATCGATCATCATTAACTATCACTGGTTCTGAATTAATTCTTTCAACACGTATTTTTTCCATCCCGGAGTCAGCGAGACCAATTAGCCTGATTTGAAAATAGGCAGGCCTGGTTTTTAGCATCGCTTTAAACTCTTCCTGAACATTTTTTTTAGTGATATCACCTGTAACTCTAGAGGATAAATATGACAAAACGACCGGACTTTGTGCAAAAAACTGAACATCGCGACCTATCTGATCAAATACATCAGTAAGATTTTGAGCGATGCCCTGTACCTCTTCGTTGAGTTGTTTTTTAGCTGAGGATACAATTAAAACAGCACTTAGTCTGTAAATAGTATATCCAATCATAAATGAGGAAAGTGCAATGATCACCAGATACATCAATGCATTTTTTACAGCCAGGGATAAATACTTATTTTTTGACACTACACTTTAATTCAAAAATTACGATTCCCAAAAATAAGGTTTCCCACTTAAGGAAATACCAGCACCGATCCTTCCTATCCGAAAGAAAAAGAGTTTTTACCAACTAATTGCCCCCAATCCAACGTTATTGAAAGATAAATAAAGCTAATAAAGATGTCCAAACTCCTGATTGCCCTGAAATTTATTTTTTTCTTGTTTCTTTCATGTGAAAGATCAGATGCTGATTTATTGTCTTCTACCGCCATACTTAGAAATAATATTGCCGTGGATGGCTGTGAATGGCATTTTGCATTGGACTTAAAAAATGAACAGGTACAGTATGCCGCCTCTGATGACAGCAAAACCAAAATGAATGCCGTGATCGAACAATCCGGCGGTACGAGCGGAGTGTGGTCTATTGATGTTAAAATAGATTATAAAATCACCGGTAAGAAAAAAGAAGTTCAATGCGGATGGGGTATAAAACAGTCTATGGCAGAAATTGAAATTCTAACCATCAAAAAAATATAGGACGAAGACATTTGATCGATAGAGCTACCGATTTCCGGACTGCCGTTTTTATTCACTCTATACCAAAACTATAGCTTACCCAAAAACTATCCCAATCAAAAGTTTTGTTTATTGAAGGCAACATATGAGTACTGTGTACAATCCAATCTCCTTTTCTGCTAATCTCGATAGTAAAAAATCCATTTTCATCCGTTCTCAGTTTTTGACTTTGTACTTCAAGGTTGCCTACCCGGTTACGCGCTGTTACTACTTTATTTTTAAATGGTTTCTGATCAAAAAACAACCTGGCATGAAGTATATCTCCCGTCTTTAAATCATAGGGGTTATCCAATAGTTGTATTTCATACCTATGATTGACTATTTTTTTGTATAATGTATCGGGGACTAACCGATCGCTTTGCACCAGGCATTTGATAAATCGGGCATATCTTTCCGCCTGGGCTTTTTTATTTGTATTTATTTTGGTTATGTTTTCGAGATGATCTTCTTTAAGGTATTCAAGAAATTTTTCATTTTCCAAACTAATATTGGCAAAATTACGCTCCATTGTAATTAATGCCTGCCCCTTAAAATCTACTTTCAAATCCAGAATAGGTAGGGTTTTATCTTTGGCTGAATTCATTAAATTTCTCACTGTTGATCCATTGTATAAATTATAACTCTTGGTGATTCCTTTCTGGAAAGGTCGTTCAAGTTCTACATTGAAGCCATCTGCAACAAATAAATGCAATTCCAGGTTTTCGCCTATGTGCAAAACCCATTTATAGGCTATGAGTACATATTCGTGGGCCATGGCAATGGAAGATATGGCCAAAAAAAGTGCGCATAATATCTTATATCTCATATTTTATCTACTTTTTGGAGCGTTTCGAAATCAGTTCAAAGTTGATTCTTTTTTTTAAAATCAAATTAAATTATTGAAAATCAGCTGCTCATCTTCAATACTTATTTTACTTAACAATATTTTAACAAATGTTATTATTTAGATTTAGTCTAATTATATATAAATTTGACTCTTCATTAATCAAAATATGAGGTCGAAAATTTTAATTTTAATATGGTTGGTTGCGGGATGTAGATTCACTAATCCTGATTCCCAAATCAATGTCAATCAAAAGTCAGTCGGTATAATTTTAGTAAATCATGGCTCAAGATCTGCCACCTGGCGGGATGCGCTTGCCAGGGTGGAAAAAGCAGTGGCTGACACCATAAATACGATTCCAACGGTGAAAGTATTGAAGACAGCTTATATGGAATACACCGAGCCTTCTCTGGCAACTCAATTAAGGTCATGTGATAGCCTGGGTGTTACCGATATTATCATAGTCCCTGTTTTTTTGACGGTCAGCAGTCATTCATTTGATGATATACCCACCATACTGGGGCAAAAAGAAGATCCCCAATCAATCGAAAACCTCAAAATAGAAAATATACAACGGTATACCCCTTTAGCCAATACCCACATTACTCCATTGTTGGATTTTTCGGGAATCATGAAAGAGAATGTATTACGGCGGGTAAACTCATTATCTACCGACCCTGCACAGGAAGGCCTGGTTCTGATAGGATATGGAGATGCGACTTATGAAAAAGAATGGAAACTACTATTTGATGACATTGCAGACCATGTTAAAAAAAATACTGGGATCGCTGAATACTCCTATGGATGGTGCGGCCATATAGTTCACTATAATCCGGATAGTACTACCACTGCTATCCAGCGTGTATTGGAAACTAAAAATAAAGCCGTCGTAATTCCGGTTTTATTGGCACACGATGAGATGTTCCAGGTGAAAATAATCGGCGATGGTATTCAAAAAATAAAGAATAATCATGAAAAAATCATCTATAAACCGGATGCTATTTTACCCGATGCAAACCTGGAAAAATGGGTCATCACTATAACCAAAGAGTATGTGGCTAAATTGAATACGCCGCTATGACCTGGAAACAAATCAAAAGATGGAACAGAGACCTCCATCGTGACATTGGTTATTTGGTGTCTTCGTTAATCATATCTTATTGTATATCCGGCATAGCATTGAATCATATAAACGACTGGAATCCAGACTTCATACTCACTAAAAAAACGATTCAAATAAGAGATACTTCCAATTTTAAACAGCCAACAAAAGAAAATATACTTGATTGGAGTAAACTGGCCGGAGAATCGAATTATAAACTGGCTGATGCGCCTGCACCGGGTCAACTAAAGATTTACTTTGACAAAGCAACTCTCCACATTCATTTTACAGAATGCATTGGCATCTACGAAGGCATTCGAAGGCGTCCGCTATTCTATGAGACCAATGTATTGC
Source organism: uncultured Saprospiraceae bacterium (assembly GCA_964396995.1). GTDB lineage: Bacteria > Bacteroidota > Bacteroidia > Chitinophagales > Saprospiraceae > JADJLQ01. The sequence goes on from CAYNIG010000066.1 coordinate 18,593, forward strand.
ATAGAAATACGATTAAAGGCTGGAAATGGGCTTCCGATGTGTTTGCTATTTTATTAATTGGTGTAAACCTGACAGGCCTTTTTATTCTCAAAGGCAAATATGGTCTCGCCGGGCGCGGTAAATGGTTGATCTTTGCAGGATTCGTACCTATAATACTTGTACTTATATTTGCAATTATTTAGGGTCTGCTGGGGAAATCATAAAAGATTGACGCCTATTGATTTATTG
>CAYNIG010000067.1:0-18739 GCA_964396995.1 uncultured Saprospiraceae bacterium
CCCAGTTGAGTTTTACACTTTCTTTTGGCGTAAGTATTTTATTCAATTTATCAGTATTGTACATGGCATACTCAGCTTACAAACAAGGAAACATTGGAGGAAAATATGTGATGTATACTATAGTACTATATATATTTATATGGACACTATTTATTTTTAGCTTTGACTTATTTAATATTGGGTGGATTTCGGATGTGCTATTTCATATAGCCTTGTTTTGTCTTCCAATAATGATTTCTATACTTTTAGGTATCGATACCCGAAATATCCATACAAATTTAATAAATGTTACATTGGAAAAACAGCAACTTTTAGAAAATCAAAACCAGATATTGGAAAAAGAAGTAACAGAAAGGACAGCAGCCCTAAATAAATCCCTAAATGATTTAAAATCCACCCAAGCCCAACTCATCCAATCTGAAAAAATGGCATCCCTCGGTGAGCTCACAGCAGGCATTGCTCACGAGATTCAAAATCCATTAAATTTGTAAATAACTTCAGCGAGTTGAATAATGAATTAATTAAGGAACTAAATTATGAGATAGATGCCGGTAAATATGTCGAAGTAAAAGAAATTGCAAATGATATAGCCCAGAACTCCGAAAAAATAAATCATCATGGCAAACGTGCTGAATCCATAGTAAAAGGCATGCTTGAGCATAGTCGTAAAAGTACCGGTGTAAAGGAACTAACAGACATTAATAAACTGTGCGAGGAATTTGTAAGATTGTCTTATCATGGACTTAGAGCAAAAGATAAGGACTTCAATTGCGATTATAAATTGTATTTGGATCCGGATATGCCATTGGTAAATGTGGTATCCCAGGATATTGGCAGAGTGATATTGAATATAGTAAATAATGCTTTTCAAGCGAGTCTTGATAAATCAGAAAGTTTGAAATCAGAAAGCGAGGAAAAATATAAGCCTTTAGTCACCATTACCACTAAATTCTCTCCCAAAGGCACAAGTGCGTACCAGGATCCAGAAGCTTCGGGTGGCGCAATCTTCATCACCGACAATGGCCCTGGCATCTCACCTAATATTAAAGACAAAATATTTCAACCATTCTTTACCACGAAACCTACAGGTCAAGGGACCGGATTGGGATTATCATTGGCATACGATATCGTAAAGGCACACGGAGGAACCATTTCGGTAAATAGTAACGAAAATGAGGGTACAGAGTTTATTATTCAATTTCCCATTGTCTGAATCACACCCGCTGTTTGATCTGGAATGAATAGGATTTATAATCCAGGTTAATCAATTATTGAACTATAAATTTGACAATACCCCTTCTTTTGCCATCATTTAATTCAACTAAATAACTTCCTGTGGATAATCGGGCAACATCTACTGCAATAGTCTGCAGACCCTCGCTCACATATTGCAGTTGCTGACTTAAAAGTTTACTATTTAAATCGTACACTTTTAAAATTGATTTACCATTTTCTGCTGCATTGTAATTTATAAATAGGTTTTTACCAATAGCAGGATTTGGGTGAAGGGTAATTTCCTTGCTAATATCAACTAGTCCATCATCCATTGAAGTAGTTACATTGTTATTTATATACAATTGACTTACCGATACATCTTTACTATTAACACCTGCCATGAGTATATCCTCATCTTGGTCTCCGTCTACATCTGCAAATGCAATGGAACCACAGCAAATAGGTTCAAGAGGAGTAACTGCTGCTTTGGTAAATCTGCCTTTGCCATCATTGACATAGAAGCCTGATGTGTTCTTTGAACTTACCGTACCAGAAATAAAAATGTCGGGGTCATTGTCTTTATCAAAATCACGCAAAGCGACCCAACCATTTCTAAGAGATTGAACAGAATTTGCCAAGTCAATGGCGAATTTACCTTTACCGTCATTGGTATACAGCACCCCCTTGATCAATACATCCAGGTCTTTATCACCATCCACATCTGCAAAAGCTACATCGCTCTTAGTATACCCTTTAAATGGCGTGCCGGTTACTTCCTTGAATATACCCTTCCCGTCATTGGTGTACAAAATAGCTGTGTCTGCAAATTTGAATGTAGAGGTCGCGGTGGCTGGGAAAAAGGCAGTACCGGTTATGAGCACATCCGGGTCTGCATCGCCATCCACATCTGCGAAAGCTATGGAGCTTTTATCTACCGCTAAAAAAGGGGTTCCCATAACCTCAATAAACTTACCCTTTCCATCATTGGTGTAAAGCCTAGAAACGCTTGAGATGTTGATACCAGATTTGGACTGCCCGGTAATGAGTACATCTTCGTCTTTATCGCCATCAATATCGGCAAATGCAATAGATCCTTCACTCACCCCCACAAATGGGGTGCCCATTACTTCAGTAAATTTACCCGAACCATCATTGGTATATAATTTGGCATAATGATTGACCAGGTTTTCACCTGTGATGAGTACATCCAGGTCTCCGTCACCATCTATATCTGCAAATGCATTAGAACTGTAAAAAACACCGATAAATTTAGAGTCCAACTTTTCAGCAAATCTGCCTGATCCATCATTGATGTACAGTTTCGAAATAGAAGTTCTTGTATCAGATTGAAAACCTGAAATCAGGACATCTTTATCAGTATCTCCATCCACATCTGCAAAAACGGTGGAACTTGCATAGACCCCGGCAAATGGGGGCGACTGAGGTTTTTCAACAAAAGTTTGAGCACCAAGCATTGTGGTATACATACTCAAAACAAAGAATAACAGTAACCTTTTCATGATCTTATCGTTTTATAGAATTAAATAACAATCAATATTTAGTAGATGCGTTGAATTGGGTAGAAAGCGGTCAAAAAGTATTAGAAAAAAAGGAGATGGCAGAAAGGCACAGGAAGTGATTATAGAATTCAGCAGACCCTATTTAAAAACAAGGAGATGTATTGTACATCTCCTTGTTGGAATTTGTCATCCTTAATAGAAAGTTTTTATGGTAGTTCTACCGTGCAAAAAGGATCTTTTCTACCCGCACATTTTTATTATCGATAGATGTATGCACAAAATAAATACCAGGATACGGAAATTGAAAAGTTGGATCATTTTTTCTAAAATTGACTCCTTTTTGCAAAACCCGACCAGCGGCATCAAACAAGATAAAGTTTTCATCTCCTTTAAAGTCATTTGAAATACGATTAGCTACCTGGATTATTTTACCGGATGACCGATTTTGATTATTGAGAATAGCTGATTGCTCTGGCAATGGAACAGACTGCAGAAATCCTATTCTGTAGTGGTAGGTACATTTATAATAATCTACTATCGGCTCTCCAACAGAGTAGGTCAGTGTGATTCCGTCATCACTTTGTACCGTCGATCCGGCTGTTCCTATCAATTGACTTCCCATACTCTGGCTATAAGCCATATTCAGATTAAAGACCAACATCAATATTACTTTTACATTCTTATTCATTACTGTGCTTTTTACTGGTTATGATGTTTTGTTTATTTTTCAATAACGATGTAGGCCTTTGCAATAGATCATTATAGGCAGACCTGGTATGTTGTTTACTTTTATTCATACCGGTCATTTCTTTTTGTTGTTTTGTTTCATGCGGCAGAGGCTGCAGTTCTTCCATTTTTTCCACTCCTTCGTGGCTTTTTAGAAAACTGGTAGCATTACCTTGATTGAAGTTTACGATTACTGGCTCATTTTCATATCCTTTTCGTATACCTTTTACCTCATAGTCAAATTCATAGTTTCCACTACCTGCAAAAAGTTCCTGAGCTACAAATCCACTGGCGGTTTTGTTCAATACCGCAATGCCTTTGGAATCCGCCGATAATGGGGTAAGCATCACCGTGATCTTAGATGGACTTACTGTCTGGCTGAAATGATCAGGAAGTATAATATTTGCTTTACCATTGATTAATTGAGCAGTGCCTCTTATATACGTTGCTGCTTCTGTTCCCTGGAGCACAGTATTTGATATATATAAATTACTGTCTTTGGGATAGATGGTATAAGATTTATATAAGTCTGCCTGCATATAATTAGCGCCTACATTACCATTTCCTAGTGCATCTACATACATAAATGCTTTCGATTTTCTTGAATCATCTTGCACAGCAATCAATCCATTGTTTGGTGCACCACCAAGAGCAGACAAGGTAATTATAGAATTGCCTTTTGGACCATAGTAACTACTATAGCCTGCATCTGATAATACTGTATGTATCATTCGAGTCCGTGAATTTTCATTATACAGGGTTACCGATCCTGAGTTTGGATAAACTGAATTTGAGCCTATTGAAGTAGTGGCATTTCCATTAGGTCCATAGGTATTGTTAATTCCCTGATCCGCACTTCCGCGACCGGAATAGTGCATTCTTCTGCCTTTTTGAAAAATACTTATTTGTCCGCCATCATTCATTATATCCAGTTTTACTCCTGAATTTCCGATGCTATCATTTATTGATAAGTATCCGTAATTTGGATTCAGGGCGGCTGAACCCAAGACGACATTAGCAGATCCATTTTTCCCTTTTAATAAAAGCTCTCCTGCATTAAATTTATTATTTACTTTTAATTCTGCATGAGGCACTGGCGGTTCATCTCCAAAATACGAAGATTTGTCATTAAATATATAAATACCGGTCTCCTTTTCAGTCGGACGCGAAGTCAAAACCATTTTGGGTCCCAGTTCTCCATTCTCCAGTTCCTGGCTTACATATATGCTTCCGCTTAGCCCGTCATTGCTTTGCAGAGTCACCAAATCCCATGTTTTATTTAAAATAGCAAAAATGCCTGCATCGGTTTGTTTATCGTTGTACATCAATGTGCGGTATGAACCATCAGAAGCCCCTACTGTTCCTATAAAACCGGAAGAATCTAACTGACTGATCTCTGCGAGCACACTTCCATCCTGAGTATAGGTTAATATTCTTCCATATTTATCCTGTTCGCGGTCTACAGTGACCATATCTTGATCCTGACTATCACTTTTGATCAGCGTAATTCCTGAATTTTTGACGCTGGGCACTATCTGACTACTATCTTGTTTCCACAAATTGCCTCCTGCACGGGTCGCATACAGTGCCATCGGGACTGATCTGAACTGTGTCACACCGATTTCCATATAATCTGAGCCGCCATTTACATCTGCTTCTGTGCGTAAATAAAACAAATGTGCAGACCAATCAATTTCAGCCAGGGATCCTTGTACTTTTTTCCCTTCCCCAATCTGAATAGAAAAGATGCCAAAAGAATCTGTGCGTATCTTATGCTCTTCCTGAAATACTATATCTCCCTCATCGAATTCTTTTAAAATACTTATCCTGAGGGAAATAATGGAATTGGATACAGGCCGGTTGTCTTTAGCCCTGATCAAACCCTGATAACTGAAACTAGGTGGGATCTGAGCCTCGGCCATAAACCAGACGAATGATAAAATGATGACTTGTAATGTAGTTGGTAAATAGAATTTCATAAGAATGTATTTTTTTGATTTAATTGATGTATTAAAGAGATATGCGACAAAGGCCGTCTAAAAGGCTCATCAGATGTATAGAAATTTTAAATAAATTTTGGGGAAGAATATTAAAGCCAGGAAACCTGGTTTATTTAAATTCTCCATGTAGTGGTGCAATGCAAAAAAAATCAAACACCTGTTTCTTTGTACACCCTGGTACAATTAAAAAGCCCGGGAAAAATATATTCCCGGGCCTATTAATTCACTGCGTATTTATTGATTTTTCTTGCTTATCTCTCCTTTTGATTACATCCTGAAATATATTCATAGTGAATCGTACCTTCCTCTTTATAATCGATGGGATTACCTTCTTCATCCGTGTCGTATCCGAATATGGTATACGTATAATGACTATTCACAGGGAGGTTGTCCTTTACAGAATACGAATCTTTTGCATAATTATAATATTCACTTATTGGAGTTCCATCCGGCTCTACCATCATACCTTTCCAACCAGTCGAAAAGTTCTTAGACAAATTGTAATATCCTGCATCGGATGTAGTGCCTGGATAACCCTTGGCAGTGGATCTAAAAGGTTCGAATACGTTAAGATCAAAGTAATTCTCCTCAATAATAACTAATACCCATCCAGCTGATTGACTGCTGCGAAGAGAAGAGGATCTTTTATTCACTAGTTGAAGATCTTTAAACGACTTCAATACCTGTTGTTTGGTAGCTCTCCTGGAATGTTCATTGAATCCTGTTTGATTAAAGGCCAATGAATTTTCAACCGATCTTAGATCCGCCGAAGCTTGTATATAGATTTTTAATGTCTTAGCATTATTATCTCTCCAGGTATACTCAGTACGAACTCCCCCGCTGGTGTAACTTAAGACTTGTCCATAGGAGTCGATTTCTATTTCCTCATCAAGAACTTCACCATTCACTTCCGTGGTAATTCCTGTCCATTTGCCATTTGCATCATATTGAAAAGTACGTACTACTTCATCGCCATATTCATTTGCATGTTCTACATCTATCTTAAAATTATCATTATAAGACATGGTCCTGGTATTTTCAAACCACAGTTCTCCATTTTCATGAACGTTGTGACTAGCGCTTACCGGTCTGCCAAACGGCCTGACACAGCTGTATTCATATTCTAATTGTCCAACTCCTGTGCCTTGTGAGCCATCAGTAAGTGTGTACGAATACTGAAATTCAACCTGTGCCAAATTCCAATTTCGGTGATTGTCATTTCCCCGCTGTTCCAACCCTGCCGAAAATTCCGGATCTTCTATGGACTTGGAGCAGGACATCATGAATAGCAGGCCTATTAAAGCTTTCAACATGTGATTTTTCATAAATATTGTTTTAAAGGTTATTAGTTGTATAGTTAGGTATGCGATAAAAAAGGACTGGGAGGGTCAGAAAAATGAAATAAATTTTTTTTAAACGTAACAGGCGAAAGTATTGCAATGTTAAATCCCTCACTTTTGCTTTTGATTTTAAAAATATAATTTATAAATTCAGGAAATGAAAACAGAAAAATCTGTTGATTCCGTGACCCGGATGCTAAACAGTACAGATAGTAAGGAAGATCAGGAACAATTGCTGCGGGCAATCTATGACCACTTGCATCATACAGCTCAAAATTTGCTCCGGAACGAACGACCCAACCATACCTTGTGCCCAACAGATCTGATCGGAGAATCTTATGCCAAATTGTTTTTAAATCAGAAATTAAACGTAGTCAACAGAAACCATTTTTTTTCTATTGCTGCCAATGCGATGCGTCAAATCCTGATTGATCATGCCAGGTCCAAAAAGAGACTAAAAAGGAATGGAATTCAAATCACTCTGAGCTGGGTGGATAAAGGAAAACAAAGTCAGCAAAATGCCTTAGACATCCTTGAAGTAGAAAATGCACTGGTCCGACTGGAAGCATTGGACCCCAGGCAAGCTAAAATAGTAGAATTAAAGTTTTATGCCGGGCTCAATTCAGAAGAAATCGCTACTATTTTGGAAATTTCAGAGTCTACCGTAAAACGAGAATGGTCCACTGCGAAACTTTTTTTAAAATCCCAAATACAGGAATAATTGCATGGATAAATCTCTATGGGAACAACTCAAGCCTATTCTTGAAATAGCATTGACACTGGAAACCAAGAAAAGAGATGCTTATTTAAAATCCGCATGTGCGGACAATTTAAAATTATACGAAGAAGCCCTCAACCTGCTGGCTAATGATAGCCCGGTCACCTTCGAGTTGTCACAGGCTATACGTGTCACGCAAGCCGAATCCTACTATCAGGAAGGACAAATTTTAGGCCATTACAAACTGATCAAAGAGATAGGCAGGGGTGGCATGGGGGCCGTATTTTTGGCCGAACGAACCGATGGTGAATACGATCAAAAGGTGGCTATCAAAATATTACAAGATGGACACTCATCTGATTCACTTATTCAAAAATTAAGGAATGAGCGCCAGATACTGGCCAATTTAAAACACCCCAATATTGTCAATATTTTAGACGGAGGCACCACAGAGCAGGGTATTCCCTTTATTGTGATGGAGTATGTGGAGGGTATATCGATTACAGATTATGTCGACACACATAACCTGGGTCTGCATGAAAAGCTACATTTATTTCAAAAATTATGTGAAGTAATCTCTTTTGCACACCAAAGAATTATAATTCACCGGGATATCAAACCATCTAATATACTTATAAGTCATACCGGCGAAATAAAACTACTCGATTTTGGAATCGCTAAAATTCTGAATCAACAGGGCCAATCGTTTCAGGAAACGCAACAATTATTTATTACTCCTGATTACGCCTCCCCGGAGCATATCAAAGGGCAACCACTTACCGTTTCGAGTGAGGTGTATAGCCTGGGTATTTTATTGTATGAGATCCTCACAGGTATCAATCCTTTTAAGTCAGATAAAAAAAATCTTTCAGAGCTGATCGATATGATCTGTACGTATCATCCTCCACCACCTTCAAAACACAATCCCAGCAAGAATGATAAAAGGGAAGGAGATATTGATAATATATGTCTCAAAGCACTTCGTAAAGATCCTGGCGAAAGGTACCAATCAGTGGATCACTTGTCTCAGGACATATCCCGGTATTTTCAGCATTTACCGGTTACTGCTACCAGGGACCAATGGTCGTATCGGGCCAAAAAATTTATTGATAGAAACCGGATTTACATCTTATCCGGTCTGCTTATTTTTTTGATTACCCTTGCAGGATTGTTTTCGAGTCTTTATCAGGCAGGCAAAGCCAAAGCAATGTTTAATGATTTAAGAGGTCTGACCGGTTCTATGCTTTTCGAATTTTATGATGGCGTAGCCAGCCTGGAAGGCGCTACTTCTGTAAAAGAGCTCGTGGTGTCCAAAACCTTAACTTATCTCGATAAGATGGAAAGCAGAAATGCCGGCAATCCCGACCTAATGAATGATGTTTCTGATGGTTACCAAAGACTCGGCAATATACAAGGCAATTCTTATTACGCGAATTTGGGTTTGGCTGATGATGCTCTTAAAAGTTACAGCAAATCAGTAAAGATAAGCGAAAGGCTGGTGAGCAATTATTCCAAAAATCAAAAATATATTTTCAGTCTTGCACAGGCCTATTTGGGAATTGGCGATATCACCTACACATTGAATCAATTGGATACTACTTTATCATTCTATAAAAAAAGCAATCAGCTACTTCACCAATTATCAGAAACCTATCCCGATAGTATCAAATATAAGGTAATTCTTTCTCAGTCCTACAGCCGTATTGGGGATGTAAGCGGAATGTATGGTTATTCGAATTTAGGTAACACGACTATGGCTATATCTTCATATAACAAGTCAGTTGAAATCCTGGATCAGTTGGTATCGAAGGATTCAGATAACACCGTGCTCAGGAATACATTAGCCGTAAATCTTTCTATGCTTGCCAGTCTATACACGGTAACTGGAAATTTTGTTGAAGCAATAGAAAAAGGATACCAATCCATTTCTTCACTTGAAGCACTAATGACAAAAGAACCAAATAATTATCTCAGGATGTCAAACATACTACTGGCAAAAAATGCCCTGAGAGAACCACTTATGGAAGTGATGAGATCGGGTGAAGCACTCGCCTTGCTGAAAGAAGTGGAATCTCAACTTCTTGAAAGTGAACGAACGGATCCTCAAAATAAATTTACCAAAACCAACCTTGCAATAAACTATAATGCCATTGGCAGAGTATTATCTGAAAATGGAGATTATGATAATGCCATTTTGGCATTTCAAAAAGCCTATTCTATTACCCGGGAAATGAATAAAGAAGCCAAAGAAAATCCGGAGATGTTGCGCAGTACCGGCTTCACCCTTGAGTTTATGGGAGATGCCTACCAGGCAAATAAAAAATATGCTGATGCCTTAAAGAAATATGCTGATGCTATCTCCTACTACCAAAAGACAGATCCGGGATTAATCCACGTGGCTCAAATTAAAATCAATATCTGCCGGCTAAACCTTGAAGAAAAGAAGAATGCGCTGGTGAAAAAACACCAGGATGATTTATTGGCATTCGAAAAGAGCAGCCTGGAGGATACGCTCAATATCAGGAATATGGTATTGCTAAGTGAGTTTTATGGCAGCACAGCATTTGCTTTGAATGTAAACAGGGACCACGGCGCTGAAGATTCCTATCTGAATGACCCCTGCTATTATTACAGGCGCAGTATTGAATTTACCGATAGACTGAAATTAAAAAATTCGTTAAGCCCCTTGCGAATGAAAAATAGAATTAAATTGACCAATGCACTCCCATCATGTGTTCACTGACGGAGTAGTTTCGTTAAAATCGAACCCGACAATAATCGCCGTAGAGTTATCTTTTGAATATTTTTTTGTGTTTTGTTCCAGGGTTAACACTATTTTAGATAGATCAGGCTCTTCCCTGATCATTTGTATGATCCTGGACTCAGAGAAATTCTCCATCACTCCATCACTACACAAGAATAAGGTATTGCGGCCATTTTTAAGTGGTATTATTTGATGATCAGCTTGGTATAGTTCTCTGGTATTGGCCGAAATACACCGGGTCAGAATATGTCTCATTGGATGTTGCCGGTATTCATCAGCATGCAGCAATTGATGATCCACTAACTGCTGTGCATAAGTGTGATCTGAAGACTGGTAGGTTTGATCACCTACGATAATAATTTTTGAATCTCCCACATGTATCAGGTGCACATGTGAATCTTGTATATAAAGGCAACATAAAGTCGTACCCATAAATCGATAAGCAGACTGAGTTTTCACCACATCCTTCAGCTTTAACCTGATAAAATCAATCAAATCATCGGCATTAATCGGGCGATCGCGACTGTTTTTTAGATATTGGTAACAGGAATGGGCTGCGATCCTGCTGGCTACTTCTCCGCCTTTATACCCCCCCATACCATCCGTAATTATATATATCCCATCCCGGTCATCAGTGATATAAAAATCCTCATTCTGAATTCTGTTCCCTTTATGAGAGAAGGAGTAACTTTTATATTCAACCCCACTCACTGAATCAACGTGTTTATCATATATCATATAGTTAGAATGCGTTAAAAATGTAAATAACGGGTCATACTTATGATCTTTCCAGTGCATTAAAATACTATTTTTACATAAAATTTTATGCTGAAACAACTAATTCTGATTTTTTGCCTTTCCTGCACCTTCATGGCCTATGCCCAAAGCCCGATAGGCAAGTGGACAAAGGTTTCACACACCACCCTTTTTAATGGTGAAACAATCGACAGCCATGCGGCACTGGTAAGTGTGAAGCCCTGTGTAAAGAATATAGTCTATGAATTTACAGCCGAGGGTAAAGCAAGCCTTTCAGCTGCTGGTTGTGAGGAGAACTATAAAGCCATTCAAGAAAAATTATGGTCTAAAACAAAATGGAAATCGGATGGAAATACCATTACTACTTCAAACACTAATTTTGCAGTAGGAAATACATACCAACTTAGTTATAGTGGTATTAAAATGATCTGGAAACGAGAAGGCGAAAAAATAGAATATCAAAAGTTGTAGTGTATCTCTTACTCTACCGGGTGAGTGCTTGCTATGATAATAAAAAAAACGAAAAGCTATTCAAATGAAATACCTTGTTTTTTCTGTCATGCTGATGTTTTATTTTAATTCCAATTCCCAGGCATCTCTTTATCTATCCTTTTTTGGCGACGATGCATTGGCAGCTGCTAATCTTGATATACGAAGTGAAAATCCGGGGCTATTGAATTATTCTGTACGAGGCGGTTTAGGTATATGGTCAGAATCCGGCAAAGGAAATGCATTATCTGTTCCACATCATCTTACCGTGATTTTAGGTAAAACTCATGGCCTCGAAGTGGGTGCATCGGCTGCCTGGAGAAAAGGGCTGGGTTACAGAATGCACTCCGTGGTTGGATACCGGTATCAAAGAAGACCCAGAGGCTTGTTGATCAGGGCCTATATTGATCCTATTGACCATGGGCAATTTCACTATAAATTTGGATTGGCAATAGGCCACAGTTTTTAATATTTATGAATTATCACTCTATTTCTAAACAATCTTAATATTTCTATAACTAACTAATCATTGCATTACGGCGTTGATTAAGTTCAAATTACAATCTAATGAAAAAATTATTGACTTTACTACTGGCCTTAGGTATGGCTTCCTGTGCGGAATTGCAAAATCTTAAATTACCTAATATCGGTACAGGCCTAAGTGTAGAAGAAATCGGCAGTGGACTAAAAGAAGCATTGAATAATGGCATCAGTAAAGGTGCCGACCTCTTGAGCCAATTGGATGGTTACTATAAGAGTCCTTACAAAATATTTTTACCTGCAGAAGTTACTAAAGTCACAGACAAACTAAAAGTAATCCCCGGATTCAGTGATGCAGAAGAAAAATTAACGATGAGAGTCAATCGTGCCGCAGAGCTCGCTGCCCAAAAAGCCAAACCCATTTTTGTAAAAGCAATAAAAGAAATGACTTTTCGTGATGCTACTACTATATTGATGGGTGCTGATACCGCAGCAACTGCGTATCTGAAAGAAAAAACATTCCAGGCTTTGTATTCGGAATTTCAACCCATAATCTTATCTGCATTAAATGAGGTACATGCAGCAGATTATTGGGAGACTGCCGTAACTGCTTACAATAAAATACCATTAGTAAAAAAGACCAATCCCAAACTGGATGATTATGTCACCAGCGAAGCGCTTAAAGGTTTGTTTACCATGATTGCTAAGGAAGAGATCGGCATCAGAAAGGACATCAGCCTTAGAACTACGGATCTGCTCAAAAAAGTGTTTGCGAAGCAGGACAGGAAATAATTCCATTTTAATTTAAACTAAAGAAATATATACAGAGGGTCGTAGGGATATGTACCCTCTTTTTTTTACTAAATAATTATCTGCCCTCCATCAATACCGAACCTTTGGTATTAATTCTACCTACATACACATCATGCGGTACATTTATAATATTTCATTCATTTCTTCATTGATGGTCAAGGCCACTTTTTAGCTGAAATAATGGTAAGGGCGAATGATATTACCGGAATAAATAAATCAGGGAGATTATTAAAAGGTACTTCATCGTACAAAGAACTTTTTGAACTAAATGATTTAAATAACGGTGTATAAAGTTTATTATTACAAAATGGATTTGACTTAGAAGTAGTCCATTTTAATATTCAAAAAATAGAGTATTTCCTGTGTTAAATTCATTATTTTTAATCTTTAAAGGATAGATTGAGAATACAGTATGAAGGACAGTACAGTAAAACACAGAAAAATACGTATATCGTTAGAATTCAAACTTATCTGTTTACTAATTTGGTTTAATATTGGATTGATTTCGAATACTGAATCGTCAAACTCTATCGCACATACAATTCATATTCTTAATCGAAATGAAATTTATCCGGATACCATTCTTCCCCTTGAGAACACAAATGTGGATATTTTAAGTGAACTGAAACTTGGAGCAAATGTAAAAGAATTGACCCAAGCACAAGCAATACTGGACAATGCAATCGAATATCTTGGAAACCTTCAAAGTATTGCCAGTGGCCATTGGGTGACCATACCTTTAAAAATTACTAAAATCGTTGCCAATGTCAAATACACCATGGCTATTGTGAAAGTTGAAATAAATGCTGAATACAGTGATCTTTCTGTATATATGTCAATTGAATTGCCTTCAGGAAAAAAATTAATATTTGGTTCGCCTTCGATAAAATTGAATAAAACCGGCGGACTCCTGGGGGATACTAAATTGGGATTATTGGCCGATTATGCTATTGATCTGGGTGCTAAAAAATCATTATTAGTGCTTAAAAAGTTTGAAAATGAGCCTTTTGGCGGTACATATGTTACTATAGATTGTGATGGATTTAAAGAATTGGCTTTAGATGCAAGTGTAGTTTTTAGCAGAGATATTATTGTTCCAGTTGATGCTGGTGGAGCACCAGTTTCCAATACACATGTTATTGGAAACTTTAAGGCTATAGTATCCGATTGGAATGATATTATAGCAAATATAGACTTACCTCGATTTGCTATACCTGAATATGCGGATGTTGCCTTCGTTGTAAATACAGCCATAATCGATCTCAGCGATATGAAAAATGCCTCTTCAGTAGTTTTTCCTGTACAATACCAGGCTGAAGTTACCAGTTTATGGCGCGGAGTTTATATTAAAAGCCTTGAAGTAATTTTGCCAAAACAAATAAAAAAAAGAAATTCAACAGATAGATCCACTGTAACGGCAAATCATTTAATAATAGATAATACAGGAGTTTCTGGATTTTTAGGGGGTCAAAATATTTTGGCTTTGAATGAAGGTGTTATGGACAAATGGGCGTATTCTTTGGATACTCTTCAGGTGGGATTTGTACAAAATCAATTGATTCATTTTGGAATGGGAGGCACCATCAGGCCACCAGTGATGGATGATAAAAAAGAAACTGGGATTACCTACAGTGCATTTATAGATGCAGCAAAAAATTTCACATTAAACTCAAGTATACCTAATGATGTTCAATTCCATTTTCTACAATCAGCCAAAGTATCGATCAGGAAAGACAGCAAGATAGAGGTTACCATTGGGGATGATAATTTTTATCCAAGTGCCACGCTTCATGGAAGTCTTCAAATAAAAGCCCCGCTTAAAGGCAATGTGGTAAATGACACCATGAGTGCAAATGGATTCAATCTCGCTAAAATTGATTTTGAAGGAATGGAGATTAAGACGAGAGCCCCTATATTAAATATCCGCCATTTTTCACTTACCACAGGCAGACTTGCCCATTTCCCCATTCAAATCAATAATCTTGACTTTAAATCAACTGAATCGAGTGGTTCGTTATTCGTAGATCTGAGCCTGAACCTTCTAAAAGACAGCGAAGGCGGTAATGGATTACGTACTGTGTTTCATATCAATAGCATTATGCCGGATCAGGAAGTTCATCGGTGGGTTTTCGAAAAAAGTTTTATGGATGCTATTAAACTTGATTTTGATATCGGTCCGGTTAAATTAAATGGTGGTCTTGCTTTATTTAATGATGATCCGAACTATGGGACAGGCTTTTGTGGAAACATAAATGCCATATTCAAAATTTCAAATAATAAAAGAGTGGTGGCGGAAGCGGCAACCATTTTTGGGGCTAACGAAGAATTCAGATATTGGTATGCAGATGCCCTGGCTGCAGGGTTTAAATTACCTCTCGGTGGAGTATTGAATCTTACCGGTTTTGGTGGTGGTGCTTACAGTCATATGAAAATGAAATCCATTTCTGGCACTGGCATGGAATGCAGATCATCTACTGGTGTAAATTATGTACCTGATGGATCCATTGGTCTTGGGATAAAAGCAGCTGTTTTTTTAAGTGCAACCACCGAATCACTTTTTGCTGCTAATGCTACACTGGAGCTCACTTGTAATTCCACTGGTGGAATAAACCAGGTCCATATTTTTGGTGAAGGTCAGTTTATGGTAAAAAAAGAATTTACATTACCGGGCACAGATGCATTGCATACCAGATTGACCAGAATGTGCGACAAATCTACAACTGCTTTACAAACAGAGGATAAATATACTGCAAGCCTTAGTAATGGTTCTGTTTCGTTTCAGCTGAGACTAAACCTGCAATTTGATCAGGATATTTATCATGGTGCATTTGCGGTATATGCAAATATTGCAAACGGAAAACTCAAAGGCAATGCTTCACCTCCGGGCAACCTGGCAGGTGCAGTTGACTTATACCTTTCTCCGGGTACCTGGCATTTTTACCTGGGCAATTATGATGAAAAGCTTT
Source organism: uncultured Saprospiraceae bacterium (assembly GCA_964396995.1). GTDB lineage: Bacteria > Bacteroidota > Bacteroidia > Chitinophagales > Saprospiraceae > JADJLQ01. Next base: position 15,788 of record CAYNIG010000067.1, read on the forward strand.
CACTGAGTACTGAACTGGGCAAGCTTCAGCTGGCCGCAGGAGCTTATTTTATGACAGGCAATGATTTAATACCACCACCTTCTTTAGATCCCAAAATAGCTGCAGAACTGGGCATTTCGGTAAATCAGGTGACGCAGGATAGAGCCAGCAGGGGCGCAGAGATATCCTCTGGCCAGGGATTTGCCTTGGGCGCAAACCTGCAGATAAACTATGATAATCAGGGCAGAAGACTTATCGTAAGAATAAATGCGGGGGCCGGATTTGAATTTTATTGTATGAGCTTTGGAGCAGATCGAAGATGCGCAAGTGGATATGGACCTCCTATAGGGGCTAATGGATGGCGGGCATCCGGTTTGATATATTTATATGCCAATGTCTATATAAAGTTTTGGGGTGTTTCTGCAAGCCCGGGAGTAGCTTTGATGGTAAACGGTCAAATCCCTAACCCAAATTATTTCGAAGCCTATCTTAAAATCATAGGGATCAAAATCAATTTTAAACTCGGTGAGCCATGCCCGTTTTAACCTCGCCATTTATTTTCCGTAAAATAAATGAATGTCCGATTTTTATCTTCTTCATTTGTTTCGTCATTATGACGCCTCGTTACAGTAAGGCACAGTTTCTGGATTCAATGCCGGATGGATTTATTACCGCGAAATGGATTAATAAATCAGTAGCTATTCGTATAGTACCCTTAAACACAAAAACATGGAGAAATGGCTCTTCCTATTCAGTCACTGCAAAAATGGAGAATGAATTACAAAATAAGTCCCTTTCCTTGTCTGCAGCCGAAGCCTGGCCTAAGGTCACCGACTCCTTCTCCATAGCGGCCACGAGTTACAAATTAAATTTTGACCCAGATGAAAGGGTAATGGAAACTTTCCCAAAAGATGAAAATGGAAACCAGCTTTCCTACACGCATGATGAAATCGAAGACATCCGGTATTTTTTTAATTACCTGGCCTGCAATCAGGATTTTTCAGTAGCGCAATTGAATGGTTTGGGATTTATAGATCATCAAAAAAAATCTAGTGATAATATAGAATATTCCATCCCCTCTTTTCAAAATATTCTTCCATTAAATATTAAAAATGGAATATTACCCGTTTCGATGAAACCACCTGTTCCTTTATACACTATATCCGACCACCAAATCCTATTCGAATGGCCAGCGCTTCCTTATTTTTATCAGTACTATGGTTTTCAATTGGAGAAATCAGTGGATGGAAAAAAATTTACACAATTAAATAATGGCCCAATTATAAATTTTCATTCAGGTCAAAATAGGGTCGGGTTCAGATCCTATTTTTCATATCAGGATACATTGCATCATGGCAAGACTATTTATTACCGGTTAAAAGGACTGGATTATTTTGGCGGGCAAAGTGATCCAGGCGATCCACTGATCATTAGAATACCAAGGATCATCCCGTCCCCGGTAATAACAGGGTATAACGTGGAATTAAACAGGCTCCAGTTAAATTGGGATTTTGACTCCAGGTATGAAAGAGACATTACCTCATTTAGCATATGGATTTCCGACTCAGTAAATGGTGCAAATAAAAAACTTTTAAAAACAAACCTGGCTAAAAAACAACGGACGCAGATATTGTCAAACACAGATGAGGGCACTAAATTTTATTTTATTGAAATCATCAGACCCGATGCACCCGGAACATTTTCATTTCCGATCATGGTAGTAAAATCAGATGCAATACCTCCGGCAATACCATCCGATCTAGAAGCCACCATAAACGATAAAGGTATCGTCGAACTGGCTTGGTCTCCAAATAAAGAAAATGATATCCTGGGTTATCGGTTATTCAGATCAGTCGATTCACTGGCTGAATTTGCACTTTTAACAGATACTATTCTCACTAAAAATTCCTTTACAGATACCCTTACATTAAACACACTAACAAAACGTATTTTTTACAGGGTGGCTGCCCTGGATCAAAATTATAATTTTTCCAAATTGTCGGAAATTATCAGTATTGCAATATTCGATACGATCAAGCCCAGCCAACCCGTATTTTATCAGTATACTCCCCTCATTTCAGGTGTTTTATTAAAATGGTATCCGTCATTTTCAAACGATGTAAGGCATACTATCCTGTATAAAAGACTTTTTGATTCTTCTGCAACATGGGAAATAATCAAAACCACTCCGGCCATGCAAGCGGCTGATTCCATCCTTGATCAAAATGTAAAACCGGGCCTCCGGTACGAGTACAGCCTGACTGCAGTTGATTATGCCGGCAATCTGTCTCTTCCGGCCAGGCCCTTGGTGGCCAAACCATTGATACCTCCATTTTTGCCGGCGATAGAAATTTTCAAAGGAGAATACTACAAAGAAAAATCGATGGTGCAATTGTCTTGGCAGTATACCGAACCGGATATATTGGAATATTGGATTTATAAAAACAAACGGGATGAATCGCCCAGTTTGTTTAGGCAGGTATCCGCTGCGGTGAATGCATATGAAGACCAGGATATACTATCCAATACGGAATACAGGTATTATATAAAAGCCAAACACAAAAATGGAAGAGAATCAAAACAGTCAAAAGGAGTGGTAGTCATTACGAATTAAATAGAGTCAGCTGGTTAAGTAAAATTTTTTTTAATTTGCCATTCTTTCTTTGTCCGCCAAAGAAAGAATCAAAGAAAGCTCGTCAGAAAATAAGGCATTCCTTTGGACCGACCTCTTCAGCTGCCCTACATAACATTTCAAGAGGTAAACTCTTGATGGCGAGTTTACCTCGCTCACGGATTTCCAGGCTAACTTCATTGCTTGACGGTGATTATACTTTCTAGCTTTTAATTGATTTCGGTTGCAGCATGAACAGGTCTCTGCTTTATTTTCTGACTTATGCCTTTGCTTGGCCATTGTGCCTATTATTTATAAGTGCATACCTTTTTAATCTTTTTACCAAATACCCTTGCACTTAC
>CAYNIG010000068.1:0-18608 GCA_964396995.1 uncultured Saprospiraceae bacterium
AATAACACCCTTCCAATATCCTGTGATACCACATTTACCAATGGAAGTTTGGGATCAAGATCCAATTTATACTCGCAATTAAACTTAGCGTCTTTTGCCTTCAAACCATGATATGACAATCTTACAAATTCATCGCATAGTTTATTGATATCGGTAGGTTCTTTTATACTAGTAGATTTGCGGCTGTGTTCGAGCATACCTTTTACAATGCTTTCTGCCCTTTTGCCGTGATGGTTTATTTTTTCGGAATTTGATGCTAAATCATTAATTATTTCACCGGCCTGTTGCCAACTGCTTTTTGCCGATTGTGTATTGCCTGTTGCCAATTGCTTATTGCCAATTGCCAATTCTTGTTTTATTTCTTTTATAAGTTCGCCATTCAGTTCGCTGAAATTATTCACGAAGTTTAGTGGATTCTGGATCTCATGGGCAATGCCAGCGGTGAGTTCGCCAAGGGAGGCCATTTTTTCGGATTGGATGAGTTGGGCTTGGGTGGATTTAAGATTGGCCAATGTCGATTCTAGAATGGTATTTGCTTTTTGTTTTTGTCGGTTATTTCGAAGTAAGATTAAGGCTAAAACAAAAAAAACGGTAATAATGCCGATCAGCCCAAACATTTTAAGCCTGGTTTCGTACCGTTGTTTTTCCTCCCGACTTTGTTGTTCCAATTGCATTCTTCTATTGGTTTCGTTGAAGCCCAAAGTTTGAAATTGTCGTATTTTATCCGTATTGAAGAGGCTGTCTTTGACTGTGATGGATAACTGTAAGTACTTATAGGCAGAATCTGGTTGATTGTTTAAATTGTATAATTCTGCCACCAATGGGCTTATTTCGGAAATATAGGTAGTTGAATTAATACCCCATGCCTTGATAGCAATATTAGTAGTTTGAAAATAATCGAGTGATTCCCGGGCATAATGTAAGGCGGCCTCAATCTGATTGGATCTTTGAAGCACTTTGGCCATTCCGGCTTTAGCTCTTGCTATAAACGGACCGCCAAAAAATGGTAGATTATCTATTAAATTACGATAGTGCAATACGGCGGAATCATTTTGACCCAGATCAGAATAAATATCGGCCAGCATTAATTCTGCATTAGCACTATTCCATTGGATCGTATTTTCTATTTCTATTGTCAAACATTGCCTGGCATTTTGTAAAGCCAGTTTTAATAAGCCAGAATACCTATATGCACTGGCGAGATCGAATTTTGAATTGAATAACAGCTGTTGGTAGTTCTCTTTGGATTGATCCATCAGATTTAACAATGAATCACCTTGTAATGCATATCGAAGCATGTTAGGGTAATCTTTCATGGCTTTATAGTCATCTACAATTCCATGGAGCACCTCAGCACGAGAATATATATCGTTTCCTTCTTCTGCAAGTTTTAAATTTTCAAATCGTATTTCCAGCGACTTGGGATAGTTGCCCAAAGCATTAAGTAATGATGCAATGGTTTCCTGTAAATAAATGGCAATAGCAATATTATTGTTTCCCTTGGCAAACCAATTATTGTATTCTTTGCTACTTTTCATTCGTTGAAGTAAAAGCAGAGATTGGCGGGCATAAAAGAATGCCGAATCAGCGTTATAATAATCCAGATTAAATGCATACATATTTGCCAGAGAGCTCATATTAAGCAATTTAGTGGTATCCGGAGCAGAAGGTAAAAGCACCCGCCATTTATCAATAAAAAGTTCGTCACGCCATCCGCTTACAACATCTCTTAAAATGGTATCTTTTAAAAGAACAATTTCCCTATCCGCTACTTCATTTCCCCAGAATCCTTTTTCAACTTTGAGCCAGCCGCCCCGGTGAAATTTATATCGGAATGTGCCTGGCAACAGGTTAAGTGTGATCGTCTTTTCGGATTGGCTTAAAGGGTGCATCATATATAAAGTATTGGCCGTAGAATCCCATTGATTGAATGTACCCGTAATGTAAATGCTGTCGTGAAAGATGTTGCTGATTTCTTTTAAAATAAATGTAACCCTCACCTGGGCATTCACCACAGAGGTGATTGTAATAAAAAATAGCAAGCCAAAAAATTGGGTAACAATTGATAGCTTTAATTCAGAAGAATATTTCAACACTATTGAATATGTTTATCCGTTTATAATTTTCAATTTCTAATAGGCAGAGCGATAATAAATTCAGTGCCCACTTCTTGCGGCGTTCTCAGTATACTGTTTTCAGGAGATGGACTCTTACCCATTAAGCTCTTATCAGAACCATCGTCGTACGATTTTAAGTCATAGTATCTGCCAGGTGGAATAAAAGTGGAATTAAAACCTATGGTGCCTCCATGCGCCTTTATTATATCATAGGCCAGGCTCAATCCCAAACCCGTTCCTTGCCCTGTTGGTTTGGTAGTAAAAAACGGCTGGAAGATTTTATCCTTGATGTGGTCGGGGATGCCGCCACCATTGTCCGCAATGGTAACCAATACATATCCTTTATCTTTTTTTGTGGAAATAGTGACTGTGGGTTTATATTCCGGGATATTTTGTTCTGCTTTTTCATTTACTGCATAAAAAGCATTGTTGATAATATTGAGTATGACTCTGCCCATCTCCTGAGGTATTATATTAATCAATCCTATCGTATCATCAAATGAAGTCTCAAATGTGGCATTAAAGCTTTTGTCTTTTGCTCTCAGCCCGTGGTAAGACAGTCTTAAATATTCATCACACAGGGCATTGATATCCGTGGGTTCTTTTTGATCTGAACTTTTGCGACTGTGTTGTAGCATGCCCTTGACGATATCGGCTGCTCGCTTACCATGAGCATTGATTTTATCGGAATTCACTTCAATATCACCAGCTATAGCCTTTGCATCATCCAAATGCCCCTCGTTGATTTCATTTTTTAATTCTTTAATTAATTCAGAGTTTAGCTCACTGAAGTTGTTGACAAAGTTTAGTGGATTTTGTATCTCATGGGCGATGCCGGCGGTGAGCTCACCTAGCGAAGCCATTTTTTCAGATTGGATGAGTTGTTTCTGTGTAGCTTGTAGTTCGGTCAATGCTTGCTCCGCTTTTTGTTTGGCTTCCTTGATGGCTATTAAATCCTGCTCTGCTTGTATGGCATGTGCCTCAGCTATCTTAAGATCATTAAACCGGGTGAAAGTAAGATTGAATACGGCAGCGAAGCGCTCCAGCAGAGTTATCGTTTCAGCCGGTTGCTCTTCCGGTGAAGCCATACCGATCAAACCATGGCTGAAATAAGCTATGTGCTGTAGTCTTCGTTTTTGATTCAGCCCGCCTTTAAACGGTACATTTAATTCATCGTGCAGGTATTGAAAATATTTTTGCAATTCCTCTCCCTGCATATCGATCACTAAACTTTTCTTTTGTTGTATCCAGCCATCATACATTTTTAGAAGTGATTCGTTCCGGGTATAATCACCGGTAAATCCTTTATTCACTTTACTGCCATCTTCGTCAGTAAGCCATGCTTCCATTAGAGGATGGTCCTCTTTAATAATGATGATGAACAGGCGATTGGGTGCTATACCCAGAGCAATGAGTTGTTGAAATAAAACGGCTGCAGTGCCTGAGAGCTCATCTGATTTTTGCATGGCTAGGGTGCGACTGCGTACTTTTTCCAATGCAGTTTCGATCTGTGCTTCCCTCGCTTGTGCTTCGGCTTTTTGCAAGTCCAAAAAACGAGTATAGGATTGTTCAAAGGCACGACCAAATCTCTTTATCAGGTCATTACTTTCTTCAGGGTATGGTACAGAACCATAATAGGCTACTGAAAGAAAGATATTATTCTTTAAAATAACTACGGAAGTGGCCATGCCATTAGCCTCAAATCTTTTCTGTTTTAGTTCTTCTGGATAATTCTGGGCGAGGGTATGTTCGCATAAATGCCTGAACCAGACATCCTTTTCGTGTTTATTTAATAAATAGGTAAAAAAATCAAGTTTCTTTTCTACCGCTTTTGGGACCAAACGAAATATTTCATGATCGAAATAGGGAATGTGAAATAGAAAAGGCTCTGGCAATCCAGGTGAAATGGTCCAAAAATTAAAGCCATCGCCTTGTGCATAATCCGTAGAAAAGTTAACCGTTTCAAAGTAGACACCTAGTTGTTGAAGTTGCACACCGATTATGCTAAGCACGTGCAGTAGGTGCTTACTTTCATGCATGGCATTGGTTGCACTTCTCACTTTTTCCAGTGCAGCTTCGATTTGTGCTTCCCTTGCCTGCGCTTCCGCCTTTTTCAAATCGGCAAAGCGGGTATAGGTAAGATTGAATACAGCAGCAAATTGATCCATTAATTGTAAAGTGGAAAGAGGCAGCGGTTCCAGTGTGGTAATATTAAGCCAGCCCTGTGAAAAGAAAGATACCTGGTGCAACCTTCGTCCTTTAAAATATTCATCGTTGATGGCCATACCCAATTCTGATCTCAGATAGGTTATCCATTCTTTCAGTTCGTCACCATGTAGATCCACCAATGAAGATTTTTTTCCAGCCTTCCAGTCATTAAGAATTTTCTGTATGGTTGTTTTTTCGTTGTTCCTTGCTTTAAAATGGATATTGATTTGCGTGCCTGCCTGGTCAGTAGCCCACACATCTGTACTATTGTTTTGTTCATCCACAATTCCAATACTTATGCGGTCAGGGGTTTCACCCAATGCTGCAAATTGCTGAAAAAGCACAACGGCAGCATCTGCAAGCTCTTCACTTTTTTGCATGGCCATGGTACGTGCACGTACTCTTTCTAATGCGAGCTGTATCTGTGCTTCTCTAGCCTGAGCTTCCGCTTTGGCGATATCAATATAACGCTGGTAGGATAAGGCAAATACATTCCTAAACCGCTTCAGCAGTGCTTTCTTTTCTTCGCTGATGGGCCCAAAGGTGGAAATGCCAATAGAGCCGATGCCAATGGAGTAGAAATAATAATAAAGTCCCTTGTTCTTATCCAGCCGGGGGTCATTTTTCTCTCCAATCCTTTTTCTGAAATTTTTCCAGGTTGTAAGGTCACGACCGGTAAAATAGGTTTCTGAGAATGCATCATCAGCACTACGGATGGTGCCGATCTGCTTTTCCACCAGCGGATGGATATTATAATAAAGGTGATTAGTGCTTCTTCCTATTTCATCTGAATAATCATAATTGATGAAAGATTTCTTTTCATCATTATGAATATTGATCATGGCATTTCGTAATGTGTTAAAACCAAGGGCTCCGACTTCTTTGTACAATACTTCACATACATTCAACAGTTCTTCCGACCTGTGCATACTCATGGCCGCAGCCCTTACTCTTTCCAATGCCGCTTCTATCTGTGCTTCCCTTGCCTGTGCTTCTGCTTTTTGTAAATCGAGGAAACGGGTATAGGTCTGATCAAAGACTTTCGCGAAGCGTTGTAAAATCAACGCCTGTTCTCCGTTTAGCGGAGTGGGAGCCCAGCCAAGAGCGCCATACTTCATATAAGCGATCGAAGAAATCAAAGACTCCTGACTCATCATAAAGCTTTTTGAATGCTCAGGAGCCTTTATGAAATCAGTATGAAAGAAAAAATAATTGTCGTAGGCTTTCTTTTCCTGCCCATGCATCTCAATCACGGTATACCGGTGACCCTTTTTCCAGTGTTCGAAGTGTTGGATGTTTGCAGGGTGGTCGAAGTAGGGCACATGATACCTTTCCGGCAATTCATAACCATCTGCAAGACCATCCATCCAAACATCCATATCGCCTGTGGCTTCATCCATGATTTGAATGGCGGCTACCCCCGATTTAAAGTCCAGTACCTTCAGTTGATCATACAATTCCTTAACAACACTTTTCAAATCCTCACCCCGCTGCATGCCCATGGAACGGCTTCTCACTCTTTCCAGTGCTGCTTCGATCTGTGCCTCCCTTGCTTGCGCCTCGGCCTTCTCCAAATCCAGAAAACGTATATAACATTGCTCAAACACCCGGGCAAAGCGTTTCAGTACTTCGGCTTGCTCGCTGGAAAGAAGTTTCCCTTCGTAACTAACAACTTGAATCGATGAGTGCTTGCTCCCTGTAACAGTAACACCATAGTAATCCCTGCTTAAGATCCAGGCTTTTCGGTCTTCAGGCATATGCCCGAAATCAGATTTTTCAAATAGCTCGTTGAGGTATTCATTCTTCTGTTCCTTTGTATAGGTTTTTGAATAATAATAGTCTGTACTCAACTCAATAGCTTGGCGCATTTCTTTATTAATCTCTGCCTCCAAAATCATCGGAGACCAGAAGCCACGCACGTACTCTTGGACTTTGGTGGCTAACCAAGCCACAACTGATTTTTGATCTTTTGATAGGATATTAATATTGGCTGTGTCCAACACAATGCCGAGTTCTTCCAGCTTTTCAAACACTATCTTGATCACTTGCTGCAACTCATCGCTCTTGTGCATAGCCAGAGAACGAGAGCGTACTTTTTCCAATGCTGCTTCTATTTGTGATTCTCTGGCTTGTGCTTCGGCTTTTTGAAGATCGAGAAAACGGGTGTAAGTCTGCTGAAATACCTTACCAAATCTTATAAGTATCGCATTTTCTTCTTCTTTATAAGGAGTGCCTGAAAAATTTTCTATATAAAGAGAAACATTTTCCTGCAACGCTGTTGATACGGCAAGACCGGGACAGTTTAAATAAAACTGCTTTGACTCCTCCGGTAAACCCGGAACATAAGACAACAACTCCAGGTAAAATTTATTTTTTTCTTCAAAATTTAAATGAGTAGTAAATAGATCTTTTCCTTTTTCTTTGGCATCATTAAATTGTTTAGCCCATACTGATTCAAAATAAGGATGTGTGATTTTGGAGGGAATTGCATTTTTATCGGCAATCCAGAAATGCCAGTCATCATATGGTTGGTAATCCACTACAAATCCGGCATGCTCCGCATTTACTCCTAAAATATTGATTTGATCAAAAACCAATTTAATTACTTCACTAAGTTCTTCACTTTTCTGCATACCCATACTGCGGCTTCTCACTCTTTCCAGAGCGGAATCTATCTGTGCTTCTCTAGCCTGTACTTCTGCTTTCTGCAAATCGAGGAACCGGGTAAAGGATTGTTCAAAGACTTTTCCAAATCGCTTAAAAATCTCTTCTTGTTCTTTTGAAATTTCAATTAACTTATACCATTGAAATACTAAAATAGAATTTTTAGATAGCACACTGGCCCTGGACATTCCCGGGGCACTATATACATATTTTAGTCTTTCTTCAGGAAGTTTCCTGAAATCAGAATACTCGTATATCAATCTGAAATATTTATCCTTTTCTTCTTTTGATAACGTAATAACATAATAATCAAGGCCTTTTTTTATAGCATCATAAAAGCCTTTCGTTACCGGATGGTCTATGTACGGTACAAAAAGTTTTTCTAAATGCTTTTGAGATTTGATCCAGTTAATTGATCCTTTTTGAGGGTCTGCAAAGTCAGTAATGATACCAGTATAATCTACCTGAATACCTAATTCTTGAATCTCTTTATTGAGTTGATCTACCACAGCCACCAATTCATTACTCTTGTGCATTGCCATAGAACAGCTACGGACTCTTTCTAGCGAAGCTTCGATCTGTGCTTCCCGTGCCTGTGCTTCCGCTTTTTGTAAATCGAGGAAGCGGGTATAAGTCTGATCAAATTCTATTGCAAATCGTAGCAGTAGTTCAGTGATTTCTATTGAAAGTGGCACGTGGCTTGACACTGAAATGGTACCCCTGGAGAAACACGCAAGATGAATTACGCGCCGCTTTTCTGCTTTTAGAAAACCGGTATCGACATTGGGATTTTCTTTTAACAGTTGTTTTCTCCTGGTTCGATTATATGCTTTTAATTCCTCACCGGAAAGGTCAATGACCGATGATTTCTTTTTGCTTTTCCATGCATCGTAAATCCTTTTCCCTACATAGGGTTCGTCTATGCTGATTTGTACCTTACCTTTCAAAAGCCCACCCTGCCACGTATGCCAAAACTCAATGGTTCTTTCGGTTTCGTGGATCAGACCTATAGTAAATTGCTCAGAATGGAGACCTAAATCATTGAACTGTTGAAGGAGCACATAAGCCGTTTCAGCTAACTCATCACTCTTTTGCATCGCCATGGTCCTTGCCCTTACTCTTTCCAATGCGAGTTGTATTTGCGATTCCCTTCCCTGTGCTTCCGCTTTTTGCAAATCGAGGAAACGGCGAAAGGTTTGGCCAAACACATTTACAAAGCGATTGAAAATTGAAGTTTCTTCTGGTGTAAACTCAGTTAGTGAGAATACATACAGGCAACCTTCTTTAAAAAAGAAATCGGTATGTACTATTTTTTCGTGTGATGAATAATAATCTCTCCTGATTTTGTAGTTAGCCTGATTTTGAATGGCTTCATAGTACCTCAGTTTATCTTCACCCTGCAATAGGTATTGATACGTTTCTTTTTTATCAAGCCAGTTTTGATAAACACTTTTAAGCAGCGGATGGAGCTTCATATTCAAATGGCCGATTGTCAATTCTGTTTTTTCTGTTGTTTTATCTGCCGTCCACAGTTCCATCATTTCATCGGGTTGCATGATGCCGATGCCGCACCGGTCTTGTGCAGATAACACTCCGAGAGCTGTAAGTTCATCAAACAATGCCACTACACTTTCGCCCACTTCTTTGCTATTGTGCATGGCCATTGTTTTGCTTCTCACTCTTTCCAATGCGGCTTCGATCTGTGCCTCTCTCGCCTGGGCTTCTGCTTGTGTCAAATCGAGATAACGGCGGTAGGCAAAATCAAACACATTCGCTGCCCGCTGTTGTAACTCTTTTGCTTCATCAGAGGGTGGGCGTTCAGTAATCATTAATAAGGCACCATCAGAAAATTTGGAGAAATGATAATACAGTTTTTCAGGAACTATAATATGACCATCTGCATCATAGTCAATAACTTCTGGGACTACCTGCGTCATTACTTCATACCATCCCCGGATCATTTCACCTTTTGATTCAATCGTATAAGCGGTTTTGGAAGAATTAAATCTAGTTATTATTTCTTTGGTCCAGGTGCATGCATTTTTAGCTACAAACGTATGTCCTTTGACGATAGGTTTATCGGGATGATTCAAATTGCGGTTGGTATACCAGACTTCAAACTTATCGGCGTTTTTATTATAAAAGTGGATATTCGAGGATTCCAAATCACCTTGTCCCAACAAACTCATTTGCTCACGAAAAGTAATGGCTACTTCAAATAAATCAGCCGATGAATGCATAGCTAGTGATTTGGCACGGATTCGTTCAAGTGCAACCTGAATCTGCGCTTCTCTTGCCTGGGCTTCTGCTTTTTGGAGATCGAGAAAGCGGGTATAGGTTTGATCAAATACATTGGCAAAGCGTTTGAATAGATCATGCACCTCGGGTACTGGCTCATAGGTAATAAACAAAAGAAATCCTTTGGAGAAATAAGCCTGATGCATAATTTGAAATGTGGGCAAAGGATAACCTGCAGCAATAATTGAATCTAAAATTTCGCCCACCACAGGTAATGTGCGCATGTATTGGTAATGCTTCACCAACGACCTTCCTCCCATTTCAACTACATGTAAAGTTTTACCTTGTTCAGATCCTTTGCGCATTTGTATGAACAATTCATCTTTAGTAGTAGGGGCTGTAAACGGGGGTTGCAACACTCCTTCACTGCTCATCCACAACGTAACCGATTCCTTTTTGTCATTGTTCCATGTACAATAGCCTGCACTCCATGCCGGCATACCCAGGTTTTGAACTTGCTGAAATAATAAAGCAGCAGCTTCTGGCAACTCATCGCTTTTTTGCATGGCCATTGTTCTGGCCCTTACCCTTTCTAAGGCTAATTGTATCTGAGTTTCCCTGGTCTGTGCTTCTGCCTTTTGCAAATCCAGAAAACGCTGATAAGCAAGATTAAAGGCAGCGCCCATTTTTTTTACGATCGTTATACCATCTTCAGTAGGTGCTTTCATCAAGTCGATAGACAAAATACCATTGGCTAATCGGGCAACAGGATTCCATTGATGTGTCAATAAACCTGATTTCATAGCTGATCTAAACTGAGCGGCTATTCCAGGATGGATATGAGATAATTCTACTACGGCCTTTCGCAATTTTTTTTCAGGAAAGTCCATCAAAAAATAATCCTCTGTAGCCGATTTGCAGATACCGACAAACTCACCTAAGGTGGGATAATGGTTTGCATCAAAACTAAATGCTGAGCTATTGGCATCATTCATATTACCCGGGCTGGAAAGATCCCATACCGTGACTATATCTTTTTCATCATACAGGTAGATTGCTACACCGGTAAATCCATCGATTTTTAAATCAGTAAGTTGTCGATAAATCTCAGCATTTACTTTAGCTAAATCATTAGTCTGATGCATCGCCATGGCTTGCGCTCTTACTCGTTCTACTGCGACTTCTATATGTGCTTCCCTGGCCTGGGCCTGCGCTTTTTCTATATCCTGGTACCTGCGATAGGCGAGTTCAAATACCTGGAGAAATCGATGGAAAAGTTCCTGATCATTTAACGACAAGGGCGTATAAGTCGATATGCCGAGAGCAACCGGCCCTAATGAATACCAATAATAATTAAGAGAGGATGCTTTGTACAAATATTTATCGATGAATACATTGGTGGTCTTTTGGTAATTGATCCATTCTTTTACTTTATCTCCTTTGATATGAGTTTTAAAAAACTGACCCTTACCCTTGAGCATTTTACTTGCAAATGCTTTATGTATTTTATTATTGGTATAGGTAGTATCGGTAATGAATGTTTTATTATGACGGGAATAAAATTCATAGTTCATGTAGGTGCCTCGTTGTTCATAAAAAATGGCGGTCTGTACATTGCGGATGTGTTGTACTCCAAGATGTGAAAGCTGATCAGAAATGATTTTGCAGATAGCCAACATATCTTCCGCTTTCTCCATACCCATCGCCACCGATCTCACTTTTTCCAGGGCTGCTTCAATCCGGAGGTCGTAATTTTTTTGATTCAATTCTACAGTTCGGCGCTTTATCGCTTCTTTCAATTGTTGGTTTTCCTCTGAAACTTTATCGATTGCGATATTTTCATTTTCCCCGGTACGGGCATCCGGAAAAGAAGAATGCTGATGAATAATTTTCCAAACCCCTTTTATTTCCTGCATTATGGTAGTGGCTCTGAATTTGGAATAGAAGATCCAGTCTTGGCCGGATAATGCATAGACATCACATAGCTCATGTAAAAACACCAAATTTCCATGTAATTCTAACCTGGTATTTCTGTTGCGCATTTCCAGTTTACCAGCCACCTGGTCTATGGTATCGTATAAAAATTGTACAGCGTCTTTTTTATTAGAAAAAACTTCACCTTCTGCACTCCCTACCTGTGTATATTTATCCGAAAGCAAGAGGCGCATAGCTTCTACATCACCCTGGATATAATTTTTCCAATAAGCATTATACTTTTTTAATATTTCTGCTTCGGTTTTTTTAGAAAGCTTCATATTTCGTATTATTTATAAATCCGGCTGCTTTCATAAAAGTTGGTTTTTAGCTAGAATGTGTCTTCTGAAGCAAGCAGTAGAATATAAAATAAATATACAAATTCAGTCCCGGATCTGATTTTTTTCTTTATAATTCAATCACCATTCCTTCTGCAGCCAGTTCATAATCAAAAGGGAATTGATATTTTTCTTTAAATACTGAAAACAGTTCGTCGAGTTTGGCATCGGTGTGCATGGGATCATGGTGAGAAAGCAATACCCTTTTAGCTCCTGCTTTGGCCGCAAATTGGACAGCATTCAATATTGAAGAATGTCCCCAGCCTATCGTGTTTTTATACTCTTCCGATGTATATTGACCATCATGCAATAACACATCGGCGTTCATGGCTAGGTCTATTCCGGAGATCCATCTTCTATCTGAAATCATCCCGTGAGGGCCCAATGCCGGTTCGTGATCAGGTATATAAGTAAATATCTTATCATTACATTGGATTCTGTATCCAACCGTAGGTCCCGGATGGATGATGTATCCGGACTGAATGGAAAACGGACCGATCTCAAATAAACTGTTTTCAATTTCGTGTAAGGTCAATTTGCAGGGTAATTCTCTGATGTTTACGGGAAACAGAGGTGGCGATAAATATCTGCTTAGTCGTGAATACAAGCTTTGATCACTACTGGCTGGCCCCCATATATGAATATCCATAGTCGGATCAAAAAGTGGCCTAAAAAACCCTAATCCCTGGATATGATCCAAATGCAAATGAGTGAGCAGTATATCGATGCGATTGGTCGAAAGTGCAGTGGGCACTTTTAATCTTTGCAAGCCAGATCCGCCATCCAGTACAAGCAGGCAACCTTCATGATATACGGAGAGACACGAGGTATTACCACCATACTTATTTGTTTCAGGGCCTGAGTTTGGGATAGATCCTCTCACTCCCCATAATGATATTTTCATTCGTCTTTAGATTCCCAAAATATAGCAACAGCACCCTGAAATTTACCGGTTCTCCCTATAATTGGATAAGATGTAACCGAAATTTTTTCTTTTTTTCCTTGTAAACTTTCAATCCAGAAAGTTTTGTGGTGTGGACTACAGTTGTTTAAAGTTTTTACCAACGGTAATTCTTCCGGAGGTAACAATTGTCCATCTTCGTCAAAAGGTTTGAAAATAGTAGACCATGTTTCTACCGGCATTTCTCCTGTTTCTTCATATCTCGATCCCAGGATTATTTCAGCGGGTTCATTGTAAAAAATAAGTCGCCCGGTAGTATCCGTAATAAAAACAGGTATGGACAAACAGTCTGCCAATTGTCTGTTTAAAATAACTTCTATCGCGTAAGCGGCCATATATTTGATTTAATTGTAAAAGGCATTCCATTATAAATGTATGAATAATTGGCATTTTGGCAAATTAAAAAATAATTGAAAATACCTATCATTTTTGGTGTCAATCCAAAGGATCCAATCAACTAAAAAAGTTATTTAAATGCTTATTTTAAAGCATCCCATTCCGCTTTGGTAGCTTTTGCTTTCTGGAATTCCATCAAACACAACCATCGGTCTCCACTTTTTACTAACAACGCCTCCAAATGAGTATAACTCTCGGAAACAAGTTTACCGGCACTGTTGTGAGAAGTAAAATAGAAAATACCGGTTTCGTGTGCCGTGGTTGCATCACCTATTCGTTGTGAAAATCGAAAATGCACCTGATCAAGCTGTTTGCCTTCTTTTGTATTGATAAAACCTTGCTTCCAGCGGGCAAGTGCAGAGGTCATTGGTTCTGTACGTTTTTTTTCAATTGTGGTGGTGACTAACACTGCATTTGGATGGCACGTAGCAGCATAACCTTTATAGTCACCCTCCTTTACCGATCTTGAAATTTCTGTCCAATAGCTATTATCTATTTCTGTTATGCGCTGAGAGTCGGGATTGGTTTGGCTATTTACTTTTTTAGTGACCAGGCAAGTCAGTAAAATGATGGTAAGGAAGAAGATTTTATTATTCATTTTATATAGGTATCAGGTAGAAATATAAGAAATGGAAAGCTATTTTTTCTTTTTTAATTAAAATATAAGCTATTAAAAAAGGGAGTAAGAGGAAATGAATCTGTTTTCAATATCAGGGTATGGCAGGCAATTGAATGATAAATGTCGAACCTTGATCAAAATCAGAATTTACCTGAATTTTTCCCCCATGTGCTTTTATTATATCGTAAGCCAAAGACAATCCAAGTCCCGTTCCTTGTCCAGTTGGCTTTGTAGTAAAAAAGGGTTGGAAAATTTTGTCTTTGATGGAGTCTGGGATACCGGGGCCGTTGTCAGAGATAGAGATTGTGCAAAAACCTGCCTCTCCCTGCCTACCGGACAGGCTGGCGGCAGGCAAGCGCGAAGACGCACTTGTCCCAACGGGAACTTTTTTATCATCAATCAAAAAATTTGTTTTGAGTGTGACCATTGGTTTATAATCTTCCATATTTTCTGACTTCAAACTTCGTGCCTTCTCAGCACAAGCTTGAAAAGCATTATTAATTATATTCAGTAATACCCTGCCTATATCCTGTGAGACTACATTCACCAGTGGAAGATTGGGATCGAGCTCCAATATGTAATCACAATTAAAGTCCTTATCCTTTGCTCTCAAGCCGCGATAAGACAATCTTATAAATTCATCACAGAGTTTATTTATATCAGTAAGTTCTTTTACACCGGAAGATTTACGACTGTGTTCGAGCATTCCTTTTACTATACTTTCTGCTCGTTTGCCGTGATGGGTTATTTTTTCGCAATTTGATGCAATATCATCGGCTATCGTTATTATTTCATTTGTATTGCCAACAATTATTTCTTTTTTTAATTCATTAATCAATTCATTATTTAATTCGCTGAAGTTATTGACAAAGTTCAATGGATTTTGAATTTCATGTGCTATGCCTGCAGTCAACTCACCGAGACTAGCCATTTTTTCAGATTGGATGAGTTGGGCTTGGGTGGATTTGAGTTGGCTCAGCGTATTTTGAATTTCAAGGTTTTTATTTTCTAAAATGGCATTTGACTTTTGTCTCTGGATGCTGTTTCTCCAAAAAAAAGTGGTCGCTATTATAAAAAGAAGCATACCTGCCAATAAGACATACTTCTGCAATTTGCTTCTAAATTGGTCGTCTTTGGCTTTTGCTTCCAATAGTTTTTGCTTTGCATCAAAATCTATATTTTGAAATTGCTGGATTTGCTTTGAATTTAAGCGGTCCTCATTTAAGTTTATAATCAGGGACTGATATACTACTGTACTATCACTTTTACCTGCCTTCTTATAATAATCAGCAAAAGCAGTGTAACAACGCAATAATAAATCGGGGGCATTCAATTCTGTTGCGATAGCAAGACCCACTCGGATGTGGTATAGGCTGGAGTCACTCTTGCCCTCTTGCTTGTACAGATCAGACAATGACAGGTGACTTGCTACCATTCCTCTGAAATAGGCGTGATCAGCACTTGCTTTTAGTGCAACTTGAAAATAGTCTTTTGCTGTTTGATTTTGACCTTTACCCAAATATACACGTGCAATGTTCAATAAAATGCTACCTTGATATCTTGGGTAAGAAGATTGGATCGAAAGATCGTATGCTTTTTTTAGACAAACCAAAGCCGTATCGAGCTGCTTAAGAGTAAAAAGTGTACGCCCTAAAGTAGTATAGGTAATGCTTAAAATCCTCAAATTATTTGATTTTTCAGCGAGGGCTATTGCAGTGGAATAATAGCTTAACGCTTTATCGGGATTGCCCGAATTTCCATATAATATGGCGCAATATTGTTGAATTCTGCTCAATTTTGCTAGTCGTTGCTTTTGCGGTGATACCGATCTGTCAGTATAGTCATCAGGTGCCGGAAATCTCTCAGGTAAAATATTTTTTTCACTTCCCGGATTTTCCGATATAGCGATACCAGACAAGAGGTATTGCAGTGACCTGGGATAATTGCCCAGATTTAGCTGCGCATATCCAACCTCTCCTAATGCAACCACTTCTTCAAGTTGTAGATGTAATTTGCGTGCTAAAAACAATGCCTGATCTGCATATTGAAATGCACTGTCTGGATTGACCTCTGAATACAAATTGGTTATCTGTTCATATAACAATAGCCTAATGGTATCATTTTGCTCTGACTTGAGTTTTAATTTAATATCTTCAACGGATGATTGTGCATACGATATACCTCCCCAAAATAACAATAGGAATCGTAATGAACACTTTCTGATAAATGTATGTAATGACTTCATAGTATAGGTATTTGGATAATAAATTCAGAGCTTGTTGAAGAGGCTTCTGAATGGCGAGCCAATACTTTAATTTCTTTTCCTGGTGAAATATATTTTCTTTTTAAAATGCTGGTTCCGCGATGCGTCTTTGTGATATCATATCTGATTGATAATGCCAAGCCCGTACCTTGCCCAGTCGGCTTAGCCGTAAAGAATGCCTGCCCGTACCGGATCGGACGGGGTTGTCCCTTAGGGATCCCTTCGGGGAAGGTTTCCAGGCAGAGGTTGGATTTTGTCATATAACTCATAAAATGGGTATTTGAATAGTAAATTCCGATCCCTCATTTTCCCCATCCGTACCGGCTTGGGCTGGTTTTGTACTAACCTGTATATTTCCTCCGTGTGCTTTTATTATATCATAAGCTAAACTTAGCCCTAATCCCGTCCCTTGCCCAGTCGGCTTAGTCGTAAAGAATGGTTGAAATATTTTGTCTTTGATAGAATCAGGGATACCGGGACCGTTGTCGGAAATTATTATCTCGCACGTGTCCCTATGGGAGAGGCGCGAAGACGCACTTGTCCCTACGGAAGAGAATTTTGTGCTGAGAACTACAAGTGGTTTATAATCTTTCTGAATAGCTAGCTTCAAAATTCCCGACTTTTCAGCACAAGCCTGAAATGCATTATTAATGATATTTAACAAAACTCTACCTATATCCTGTGACACTACATTCACCACTGGAAGATTGGGATCGAGATCTAATTTATAATCACAATTAAACTTGGGATCTTTTGCACGAAGTCCGTGGTATGATAATCGCACATATTCATCGCACAGTTTATTGATATCGGTGGGTTCTTTTACACCAGATGATTTACGACTGTGTTCGAGCATACCTTTTACAATAGATTCTGCCCGTTTGCCGTGGTGGTTTATTTTTTCGGAGTTCTGGGCGATATCATTCGCAATTTCTTTTACTTCGATAGTATTACCGACATCCAATTCATTTTTTAATTCTTTAATTAATTCATTATTCAACTCACTGAAGTTATTTACAAAATTGAGTGGATTTTGAATTTCATGTGCGATGCCGGCAGTCAGCTCACCGAGACTAGCCATTTTTTCAGATTGAATGAGTTGAGCTTGGGTGGATTTTAATTGCTGGATGGTATAAGCAAGACTTTCATTTTTCAAGGCTAGCTCCCTGTTGGATTTTCTTTTATTAGAATAGAAAACTCCCAGCCCCAATACAAATAATGCTAACAGGCTCACAATACTAATCAGGTAATATTTGGTTTTTTGAATTGCTTTATTCTGTGCATCTAATATGCCAATAGTGATTTCGTTTTCTTGCATTTTCTTTTCAATTTCAAAATTGAGAGAACGGGCATCATTTTGTTCGCTCACCAATTTGTTCTTTAGTAGGAATGCTTCCGTTAATGTTTTGTAAGCTTCCTTTGTGTCGCCATTTGCTGAATATGCTTTAGCTAATAACGAAAGTTCGTCAATCAACAGCGAGTTATTATTTAATATTTTTATTTCTTTGATTTCACCTTGCAACAAAGGTATAGCACTTTTTGCATTGCCTTTCTTTATGAGAATGGAAGCTTTTGAAAAGCCGGTTAGCAATTCGCCATACCAACTCAAAATACCCAGTTTGAATGAATCTTTTAATTTTACAGCTTTGTTGATATTATTTAAGGATGAATCCAATAAATTTTTACTTAAAAAATCAGCTGCTTTTTCCTGATAATAGTGGGCATATCCTTCTGGCCACTCTTGATATAGGTCCATATATTTGAGAGCAGTATCATAAAAACTGGCGCTATTACCATTTTTCTCAAGGGTTTTGCACCTCGCCATCTGCAAAAATAAATAGGGTGCATCCAACATCAGCATCGGCGAATCAAGCTGGTGGTAAAGTGCTATTGCTTCGTTGAGGAAACCTTCCGCAATAGCGGGCTTTTTTTCTGTAATATAGTAGCTGCCTAAAACAGCATACCTGTTTATTTTGCCAGAAAGGCCGAACAATGCTCCCATGGAGCTTAGAGGAGTTTTGTTGTTCTGGCTGTTATTAAGGTAAGAGATGGATTTTAATTGATAGTATTTAGCCTTTTCAATCAGCCCCAGCCTGCTGTATGAATCAGAAATCACATTGTAGGTAACTGAGACAGCATCTGAGTCATTTGCGGCCAAGTATTTCTTTTCATTCTCAGAATAATATTCAATAGCCTCATTCAATTTACCTAAATTCCGGAAAGGTATGCGAAGAAGACGCAATATTGATAAATAAGTATAGTGCCCGTATTTTGACTTACTATTTTCATTTTTTGCCAACCATTGCTGCCCAATTACAATAGCTTTTTCTGCGGAAGCAATCGTGTTATTTCCTGCGAGGCTATTTACATAGTATCGCACCAAATCATAATATTCTCTTTCATTCAACTTGCTTTTTAACTGTTCAATTTCATTTATCACATATTCCTTTAGCAATACATCTTCTGTGCTTTTAAATAGCCACTCGTTTGCCTGAGATATATTAACGCTGTCAGCTGAAGACTCAATGTTATTAAGATAAAAAGATAAAGAATCAACGGCATGTACATTTTGCCCTTTAACTATAGCTGCACAAAATAAGAGCGGTATTACCGCCAGCACCAAAGAATTTAACTTTATCCTAATCTTAACCATAATCAGTTCTATCCTTTTAGTTTTATAATCCCTGATTCAGGGACAACCTGTTTTAGGCTATTGGCAATTTAATACTAAACTTACTCCCTTCTTCAACTTTCGTCTCCAACTTCAACTCACCCCCATGCGATTTCACTATATCATATGACAAGGACAAACCCAATCCTGTCCCCTGTC
>CAYNIG010000069.1:0-18158 GCA_964396995.1 uncultured Saprospiraceae bacterium
TATTCCACTGCCGGGACCATTAAAAAAAATATGCCATGAAGGATTTTTTATAAAAGGGGTAATAGTGTATGGCTTCGCCCAGGTAATGCCATCATCATCAGAATAGGTAAGCACAAACTGACCGGTACTATCTGGTGACAAACCCGGCAACGATCCGGCAATAGATCTGTTTCCTTTAGACCATAATGCTGCTACCCAAATACGATTTTTAGCCGGATCAAATAAAATAGCAGGGTCACCTACTCCATTATTTTCATGAGGTAGCCCCATGTCCATAATTGTTTTCATAGGCTGCCAGCTGATTCCATTATCTATACTTTTACTCATGCCTACATCTATATTTCCAGGTAAATCCCTGTTCGATGTATGCCGGATATCGTATACGGCAATCAAACTATTGGTATTTGTTTTTATTAATCCGGGAATACGATAGGTGTGTACATTATCGTCCATAGCTTTACGAATTACTGATCCCATATAATTATTGGAAGATTTGGAGTTGACCAATAGCATTTTCCCATTTTCATCTTTCAGGCCTTTACATGAAAACTGTATTTTCTTATCAGCATCATAGTTTTCATTTAATCGAAAGCTAAACCAAATAAAGTGCACTCCGGGTTTTAATTGCAATTGTACCGGAAATTCGAGGGCAGTCACAAGTTGACGACCCGGGATGGAAGCAATTAAATCCGTAGTATCAAATGGTGTCGCGCCGGTAATATAAACCCGAATGTCCTGGATCGAAGCGATGGATTCCGTGTTGATGGTTGCTGATATTTTGGAATAAGAAGCGGTCATTCCATCCGGTATTGCTATGGAAACCTTCAGTACCGGGTTAGCCGACAATCCTTTTAAAACCGGCTGTACCGGCAAACTATGACTTACCTTAATCACAGAAGCTTTGGCTAAAATCTGGGATTGGCCATTGGGCAATACCATTATCCAATGAAATAATAAATAGACTAATACTCTATTACCTAAAAAATTACTTTTCATATAAGTCATATACGTAGTTATTCAGTAAAATCTTTGACTTTTGGTTTTAAAAAAATCAATTGAATAAACAATGCCAATACCAGAACTCCGGCCAGATAAATAAAATTCTTAGCTGGGTTACCTGCATCTATAGATTTACCAAAAATATTAGTAATAAATGCACCTGCCGTGATTCCTGCCAAGTTTAAAAATCCATATGCTGTTGCTCGATGTCTAGTTGAAACGAACTGACAAAGGATAGGCATATTATTACAATCAAATATTCCAAATCCCAAGCCAAAACAAAATGCTGCCGAAATTAATGCTATAAATGATTGCCCGTATCCAATCAATAAAAGAGATGGAATCGTAAGGGCAAGTCCTATTGCGCTCGTATAAATTCGACCCCTGATATTTACCTGCAACCATTTATCCGAAGTATAGCCTCCTATCAATACCCCTATGAGTGAAGCCCCGGCAATAGTGATGGTGGTAATAGGTCCGGCAGTAGCCATTTCTATTCCCAGGTTCTCTGAAAATAAAGTAGGTAGCCAATTTTTTACTATCCATCCCGGTAAGCTTGGAACCGCAAAATACATGATGATTATCCAAAATGAAATGTTAGTGAGTAATATTGACAGTCCGGAAAACCATGATGAAAAACTCAATGTAAGTGGTGCAGCTTTCTGAATCTTCTCTTCCTTATATTCTTTCAAAAAGAAAATGAGTATAATTGAATATCCTATTCCTATCCATCCGAATGAATGAAAAGTAGATTGCCATGAATAGTTAGCAGCAATAGTGGCACCAAAACCGCCCAGGGCCTGTCCCATATAAATACCAGACATATGAATTCCCACCGCCAGTGACCTGGTAGCATCCTTATGGTAATCGGCAATCAAAGCTAAGCCGGCCGGTATATAAAATGCTTCACTTACACCCATAGCAGCACGTAACCAATACAATTGATTAAAACTGGTTGCGTATCCCATAGCCAGTGTAACCGCTGACCATACCAGCAGGCTGATCACGATCAACTGCTTTTTGTTTATTTTATCTGCAATGATACCTGATACCGGACTCATCAATCCATATATCCAAAGGAATATAGACATCAGGTATCCAAAGTTGGTCGCAGACTGCAATTCTGCAATATCCAATTGCATAGATGGTCTCATCGTAGACAACATCTGCCGGTCAAGATAATTTAGCAATGCTACCACCCAAAGCAGGCCTACTACTATCCAAGGATATTTTTTTGATTGCATATTATTTTTGCTTTATTTTACCCTGTATAATTTGGGGACTTCGTACTCCTGCCCTGATTTCTCCGGAAGGTAGAAATATTGTTTTTTTCCAAAGAACAGCCATGGTTGTTACCGGAACCTCAAAGGGAAATCGTTCACCGATAGTCCAATTATCTTTCTTTACATCGTAATACAACAAGTTGCCCTTGAACCCCGGGTGATGAGCCAGGAGCTGATTTTTTAAATTGATTAACTCTTGTTTTTTTTGTAAATCAGGCTCGGATTGTATTGCAGATAGATAGTGTTCTGTTTTTGAAAAAGTCTCTCCTTTATCTCCTCCGGTTATTAAAAATTGATTTTTCTTAATCCTGATTCCTACGAGTGCAGACAAAGTATATGGTAGTTCCGCTTTCTCTGTCCAGATATTCGATTTCGTATGGTACCTGTACACGGTAGAATATAAAGTACTCACCCCATTGGTATTTTTTTTTCTTCCACCAATAAGATACAAATCTGCATTTGATTTTAAACCAGAAGGCAATAATAACGTATGTGAAACGGCAACCGGAATATCGCTTAAAGTGGTAAAGCCATCCGTTACACGATGTAAATCCAGGCTGTACAATTTACTGGAAACCTGATCTTTGGTTTCTCCTCCAGCGATATACAGCTTATGACCGATACATGCTGCTGTAAGATTGGTAAGAGGCACAGGTAAACGGGTGATCTCTTTTATTAATAACCCGTCCTCTTCAACATTTAAGGTAAGTTCCCATACCTTATCTGAAATGCCATTTTCGTTTTCCCCTCCTATACATATCATTTTGTTGTGGTACACGATACCGGCACCATACGCAATAGAAACTGGAAATTTATTTTTTTTTTCAATCCAATTGAATGGGGGTGTATCAGAAAGTTTTAGAAGATACACCTCATCGCAATATTTCTTTTTTCCACCATCCCAGGGCATACTTTCGGCAAAATTTGCACCGCCAATAAGTACCAGCGTATTATTCAAAGCCCCGCAAAAGGCCCCAGCCAATCCTGCATGTTTGGTGCCCCGCACACTTGAAGGCAATTCAATGCATTCTGACCATTCTATTTTCACATTGACTTGTGACAATACACTATTTGAGTAAAACAGGATTAAGAAGAGAATTACTTTATACCATGGTAGAACATTCATGCGCCTGGTCAGCCGATGTATTGGTGATTAGATACAGATAAATAGCCATCTAAATGTAAAGCTTCTACCTCTTTTTTAAATAAAATAAAATCATCCGGTGTCATATTTTTCACAGGCAGCCTGAACGATCCGCAATCCAGTCCAATTACTTTCATATAGGCCTTACCGGTGGCTATCCCTCCATACTTTCCCAATAGTTGAATCATTTGAATAGATCTGAGTTGAAGGTTTTTTGCCAAATCCAGATCATTATCATCCCAGGCTTTTTTAATTGCATGGTATAGGGGAGCTGCATAATTATAGGTACTGCCGACCACCCCTTTAACTCCCACGGCTAATGAAGGAAGATAGTTTTCATCTCTTCCCCACAACATATCGTATTTTCTATTTTCAAATTCAAGGCATGCCTGAAAATCCATAAAATCTTCATGAGTGTATTTTATCCCTGCAAAATTGGAAAGCTTACCGTCAATCAGTTTTAAAAAAGAAAGCATAGGAAAATGCACACCCGTCAATACAGGTATATGATAATAATAAAACGCTAGATCGGGAGCAACCTGAGCCACAGCAATGCAAGTTTGTACCAGCATATTTAAATCCTGTGGTTTAAAATAATAGGGTGCCGTAATAGAGACTCCATAGAGCCCCTGCTCAGCAGCATATTCTGTCAATTCCCTGGCATCTTCTACAGAAGTACCACCTACTAAAGACATTACTTTAAAATCAGGATCGCTCTTTGTGCACGCAGCCCAGGCAACCATCACCGATTTTTTCTCCCGGGTAGTGAGTGACGGCCCCTCCCCTGTTGAACCATTAATAAAGGCACCCATTACTCCATTCGCCTTTAATAATTGGTAATACTCTGGAATGACGGATAAGTTAACACTGCCGGTTTCATCCATAGGCGTGAATGGTGCTGCAATCAGTCCTTCTAAATGTTTAAAACGCATAAATTATTTTGCTAATTAAGAAAAATATCCGAAGTTTTTTAAGCTCCGGATAAAACTCCATTTTGTATGAGAAGAAATTAAATTTATTATTTAAAAAACGGGATACCCCGGAGTCTGAGTCAATAACCTGTTATTGGTCAAGGTATTCCTATCTACAGGCCAAAATAATTTATATGCCTCAGAGGCTAAAACCGTGGTATTGGCAAAGACAAATGAATCTCCGAACCTTCTCAGATCATACCATCGCTTTCCTTCAAATATAAATTCCAGAAGTCTTTCTTTTAATAATGCTTCTTTTGCATTGGCATCTATAGATTGGTTAGGAAATCCATGAGTGGCTGCCACATATTTTGATCCATACGCGCGTGCTCGTACCAGGTTTATTTCCGTAGCAGGATTTTCTCCCAGCAAGATTTTTGCTTCCGCCATCAGGAGTAACAGGTCAGCATATCGGTAGATGGGATAGTCATTGGTATACGATCTTGCCCCCGCATTTTGTTCACCTTGGAATTTGCTTACAAAACAACCGGCCATTTTAAACGTATCCGCAGTGGGTCTTTTGGAAATATCTAACGAATACGCTGCTGTGATGCTGCCATTCCTTCTGGTATCCAATGGATCAAACCTTCTGAATGTAGCGCTTTTTACCGGTGCTCTTAACAATCCACCCCAATTATCAGTGGTAACATTAAATTTCCTGTTACCAATAGAATCATAAAAATTGGCAATAAGCCCGCTCTGTGGAACAAAACTGGAAGCTATAAAACCCATTGCAGCTTCATTTAATACATGTCTTACCGCGAATATGATTTCATTATTCCCTTTTGTGCTAAATACATTGGCATAGGCTGGTAATAATGCCAGTGCTGTAATATTCGTTTGAATTTCCGCTAATGCTGTTTTGGCAATGGTCGCATCCGCAGTACCTCCTCCCCGATGTGCATTCCATAGAAATACTTCTGCTTTAAGCATCAAACTAGCTGCCTTGGACCAAAAAGATTTTGTATTTCTAAACGAATAATCAGAACCGTAACTGGTGAGCGAAAGTTCTATATCAGATTTGATAAGGTTGAAAACTTCAGAAGCAGGTGAGGCGGCTTTAGCCAGATTGGAAATATCAAAGGAAGCTACCGGATCTGTCTGTATAATCACATTGCCCCACGTACGCATCAAATGGAAATAATAATAGGCCCGCATTCCATAAGCTATACCCAGGTAATAATTTTTATTTGCGGGAGTGAGAATCTGAGATTCTTTTACTTTAGAAATTAATAAATTAAGCTGACCAATATTTGAATAAAAGCCACCATAATTGGAAGAGCCTGGATTATCGAGATTGAGATTTTGCAACCACAATCTTTCTACCCCTTGGGTAGCTTCACCTGTAAACGTACCGGTGTTACCAGGTTCGGTACCATAAATATCAGATCTCATTTCTCCCAAAGTGTGGAAAGTAGCGACATGAGTCCTGAATCGTGCATGCACGCCCACCACAAAAGCATCAAATTGATCCGGGGTGAGCCAATAGTTGGCATCTGAAATACTGCTGATTGGTGCAAGGTTTAAGTCGTCCGTGCAAGCTTGATGCAACAGCAGCCCGATGGCAATTAGAAAAACAGATATATATTTTTTCATTTTAGTAATGTTTTAAAATAGATTAGAATGAAGCTTGTAATCCAAATACAAATGATTTCGGTGTAGGATAGGTACCGGCATATACCCCGCCCAGCGACAATGCCGGCTCCGGAGTTCCACCTGAAAACTTGGTAAAATAGAGCAGGTTATTGGCATTGACATAGATGCGTGCATTGGATAGTACTTTTGTATGCCCAAGCAAAGATTTGGGGATATCATAGGATAAAGTAATCTCCCGTATAGCCAGGTAATCTCCCTTTTCATAAAAGCGGCTGTTATTACCATTGAGTACCGATCCTGCATTATTGGCGCGGGTATAATTTTGTTTTCCATTCGGTGCCGTTACCTGATCAGCAAAATATACTTTGGGTATATCGGTATCTGTATTGGTTGGCGACCAGGCCCTTTTTTGCCAGTCTATATAATTAAATGTACCTTGATAATTACCCAAAATGCGGGGCACCAGATCATTGTATATGGTGTGTCCGGTCGCATACTCCAACCTTCCAAATAGGGATAGGCCTTTATAACCCAAGGAAGTAGTGATCCCCCCAGTCCATTTGGGATAAATGTTTCCAATAAATACCTGATCACGCGAATCAATGGTATCATTTCTA
Source organism: uncultured Saprospiraceae bacterium (assembly GCA_964396995.1). Taxonomy (GTDB): domain Bacteria; phylum Bacteroidota; class Bacteroidia; order Chitinophagales; family Saprospiraceae; genus JADJLQ01. Next base: position 6,611 of record CAYNIG010000069.1, read on the forward strand.
TCTACATCTCTCCAGTTTACATCACCGGGTGTGATTTTATTGGCACCGGTATTGTTACGTTCTGGTCCACTGATACGTGCTACCGCATCGTACCTGTTTCCCGCTTTTGCTTTTATATCCGCATCATCTTTAAATATGGATTCCTGTTTGTAAGCATATATGTCTCCAAGGGACTTTCCTTCCTGCAATCCACCGACCCATACCACTTTACCTTGCACAGGGTCATAAATTTGCAAGCCACCTTGCCTGTTATTTTCATTTCCATTGAATGGCAACTGGACTATTTTGTTTTTTATAAATGTTGCATTAAATCCTACATCCCAGGTAAATCCGGTTGCCGATTTGATGATCGAGGCATTCATACCCAGTTCTATTCCTTTATTCTGATAGGATCCCAGGTTAGTAGTTACACTGGTAAATCCGGTATAGCCGGGCAAGCTCAGCCCGGTAAGTAAATCACTGGTCTCCCGATTAAAATAATCAACTAGAAAAGTGACTTTATTGTTTAAAATGCCGATGTCAGCTCCAATATCCAGGGTTTTACTTTTTTCCCATACCAGATCATTATTTACCACTCCGGTATTTAAAAATCCGCCTAGTCCATTGTAATTTCCTTGCGATCCATATACACCCTGCACCTCATAGTTGCCTATCCCAGTTACATTTCCATTTAAGCCATAACTAAATCGGGGCTTAAGCATACTTACATATTTGGATAAAAATGAATTTTGAAAAAACGGCTCCTGATCCAGCATCCAGCCGGCTGACATACCTGGGAAAAAGCCCCATCTGTTTGCTTCAGCAAGATTGGATACACCATCCTGCCTGAAAACCAGGGTAAGTAAATAACGTTCTTTAAAATTATAATTGAGCCTGCCAAATCCTGAGATAATTCTGCTCTGAGACTTTGAAGTGAAATTACTACCGGCGGCAAACAAGGTAGATGCATTGGCAGTAGGAATATCATCAGTAGGAGCATTGGTGCCAACTATCTGCAAAGAAGTATTATTTACATTAAAATGCTCCGCACCTACCATAGCCGTAATGTTATGATTTCCGAAGCTGGTAGTATAATTTAGTATGCCATTCAAGGTGCGCTGAAAACTTTTAGAAAAGGCAAAAGAAGAAGTACGGGCAGTATTGCTAAATGAAGGAGGATTCGCAAATAAGTTTAGATAGGTCTGGGTAGCTTTTTGAAATGATTCATTTTGAATGTCTGTGTAGTATCCATTGCCTGAAAACTTTACATACAACCCTGGTAAAAGATCATATTTAATTGAAGCATTCGCAGTGATTCTGTTTACTTCATTTGATCGGGCGAGTTTATCTAACCAATACAAAGGATTACCATCATTGATACCATTGCCGGGATTGGGTTTGGTTTTTGCTTCATCCAGCCAGGGATTAAAAGTAGGCCAGATCGCAAGATTTCTATACAGATTGTTTACTTCACTGCCATTTACACCCAGTTGACCGGAAGTCGAAAAATTCACTCCAGTACTTACCTCCAGGCGTTTATTTAAATTATACGATCCATTAAAGGCCCCGGTATATCTTTTATAGTCGGATCCCACAATCACTCCATCTTCTTTATAATAATTAAGACTGGCAAAATACCTGCCCCGGTCATTGCCTCCATTTGCACTCAAATAATGATCCTGGGTCCGGGTATTGCGAAATACGATATCCTCCACTTCTCCACTGTGATCTTTAAATATGATCGTACCACCATAGGGATCGGATAAAGTATCCCAACCCTGGGATAATAAATTGGCATTGCCGCTATTAAAACTTCGAATATCAAATGAAGCTAAATTCGCTGCATCCGTGAGCAATCCAAATCCCCTGGATGAATTGGCCTGAGCTAATGTGCGTTGAGAATTTACATGACCCAGTCGTGTGTAATATATATAATCACGTGCATTTACAAAGTTATATCCTTCACGGCGCTGATTAGTGCCTATATTTACTTTGTAAGATATTTGTGATGTACCGGCTTTGCCCTGTTTGGTGGTTATCAAAATTACACCATTATTAGCCCTGGCTCCATAGATGGCAGTAGATGCAGCATCTTTTAATAATTCGACTGAAGCAATATCATCAGGGCTGATATCATTAAATGGCCGTATCACCCCATCGATTACTACCAGAGGCGCACCGGGATTATTTATGGAAGCGCCTCCACGTAATAATATATAGGGCACTGCTCCGGGCTGACCTGTCAGGTTTACGACCTGTAAACCAGGTAATGTGCCTTGCAGTGAACTTCCGACATTGGCCCTGGGAGCATTAGCCAGAATATTGTTATCCAATTTAGAAATGGCGCTCGTGACATTTCTCCTGGACTGAGTCCCGTATCCAATGACCACCACTTCATCGAGTAGTTGGGAATTAGGTTCGAGGGTGATCACCGCATCTGCAGCCATTTCGGCTACTTTTATTTCCTGATTGTTAAATCCGATATAACTAAAGACAAGTACTTCATCTGTATTCACCTCTATAGAAAACTTACCATCAGCATCCGACTGAGTTCCGTTACCGGCAATTTTAGCCAGAATGTTCACACCTGTCAGTGGTGATGAGGTTCCCGACTCCTGCACCGTGCCAGTTACTATTTTGGTTTGAGCTGCCAGCTCCATCGATAAGATCAATGCAAGTATCGTAATTGGCCATTTTTGTATTACTAATTTCATTTTAAGATTGTTTTATGTATGACATAATACCACAAATATAGCTAGAAATCATAATTTTTACTATTTTTGATGTCGAAAAATGATTTAAACATTAAAATATTAAGAATTTTCCTTGGCCAGAATGACCTCAACTACAGGAATCTTTTTAAAAAATGTAGAAGTATTATTAATAGCTACTTAAGTGGAAAATAGTATCTTGAAAGAAAAACTTAAATCAGTAGATCAAAGTAGCCTGGTCGACAGGGTGGAGAATAATCTTATAGAGTATTTACTGGAAAATGCTTTTAAGCCCGGGGATTCTTTACCCAAAGAAATTGACCTCTCGCTTGAATTGGGAGTAAGCCGCACAGTAATCAGAGAGGCTTTATTGAGACTGCGGATGATCGGCCTCATAGAATCAAAGAAAAAAAGAGGCGCTGTACTCACCAATCCCGATCTCATGGGAGTATTGGAAAAAAGCCTCATTCCGAAAGTATTGGATCAGGACACCTTGCGCGATTTATTTGAATTTCGATTGGTATTGGAAATAGGTATGGCTGATCTGATCATGCTGCGGGTGACACCTGCCGATATTGCAGAGTTAAAAGAAATTGTCGCCATCGAACCAGAAGCCACTCAAGACTACAGTTTTAACATAGAGCACGAAATAAAGTTCCACGGCAAACTGTACGAAATCACCGGTAACCAGACTATGAAAAAATTTCAGCAATTACTCATGCCGGTATTTGCTTATGTACACCAGAGTGGTTTACTTGTAAAACCCATTACCCGCCACCAGTTTGTATCCCATAAACAATTGGTGCACATTATAGAAACCGGAACAGCAGAGATGCTGCGCAATGGAATGCGGAATCATTTGGAGAATCAGTTTGCCAGGTTGTAATTTTTTCTATAAAAACAAATCAGGCATCAGGGGTGATCTTGGATCCACTGCATATTTACTAAAATCATGAATACCTTCTTCAATCAATATTTCCTCATCGATGCAGAATCGTCCACTGCAGGTCATTGCATTTCGGCAAAAAATGAAATAGGCTGCGTCGGCAATGATTTCTGGTTTACGTGACATTTTTATCATCTGATCTCCACCCAACAGGTTTTGAACTGCCGCTGTTGCTATGGTTGTTCGCGGCCAAAGAGCATTGACCGCTATTTTATCTTTAAATTCTGCAGCCCATCCCAGTACACAAAGGCTCATATTCATTTTAGAGATAGTATAAGCCAAGTGAGATTCATACCATTTTGGATCCAGGGATATGGGTGGGGATAAAACCAGTATGTGTGGATTGGTTGATTTTTTCAGATAAGGTAAAGCCATCCTGGTAGTCATAAAAGTTCCACGCACATTGATCTGATGCATCAAATCATATCTCTTCATTTCCGTATTGGCCGTATCTGTCAACGAAATGGCACTCGCATTATTAATCAGTATATCAATTCCCCCAAAAGTGGATACGGTTTTTTGCATTGCATCTGCTACCTGCTCCTCAAATCGCACATCCATTTGCAAAGGCAGAGCTTTGCCCCCGGCTGCTTCGATTTCAGCAGCTGCTGAAAATATAGTTCCGGGTAATTTAGGATTTTCTTCTATAGTCTTAGCCGCAATTACAATATTGGCTCCTTCGCCAGCCATTCTCAGGGCAATGGATTTTCCTATTCCCCTGCTTCCACCGGTAATAAATACGGTTTTATTTTTGAATCTTTCCATTCATATTGATTAAGAGATCAATTTACGGACTTTGTATATATTCTGTGCTATCTTAGCCATCGGATGAAAATGGGTTGGATAAATAACAAAATAAATGCATTGGCAGGTATTCTTCTCATTACCATCCTGGTTTCTTACCAGCAATATAAATTACCGCTAAAATCATTTGATGACTCAGCCAATATATATACTCACTATAATAACTATGTGATATTCAAACTGTCTCATTTTCATCTATTAGAGAATAAAAATATCTATGCCGAATATACAGATGAGGTACATGATATATTTAAATATAGCCCGACATTCGCTTTAGCCTTTGGCTTGTTTTCGGAGATGCCAGACCTTTTAGGATTAATCCTTTGGAATATGCTCAATGTAGGACTATTGGTGCTCACATTGTTTAATAAAAAATCGGCGTGGTTTGATAAAAGAGGTTGGGTACTCTTATTTATTTTGCCGGAAATTATTCTTACGACCCAGCATGCTCAGTCCAATGCAATGATGACGGGTCTTTTACTATCAGGTTATCTCGATTTGGAACAAGGTAAAACCCGGAGAGCAGGCATTTGGTTTTCTTTGGCCATATTCATTAAAATATATGCAGGATTGGCTTGTTTACTATTCCTGTTATATCCTGAAAAAAGGAAGTTTTTACTAAGTGTAACCATCTCCTCCCTGTTATTATTTCTGTTGCCTTTAGTAGTCGTTTCCCCTGCTTCCCTATCGATGCAATATCATTCGTGGTGGCAAATGTTGACTCACGATCATGCCCAATCCTATGGCCTTTCTTTAATGCAGATATTAAATATGATTGTTCCCGGTTTTCAAGCAAAATTTGTTTTACAGATGATCGGTGTATTGGTATTGGCAGTATCCGTATTTACTTTAAGGGCTAAAAATGATACGCAATACAGGCTCTACCTGCTGAGTTTAATCCTGTTGACCATGATTATTTTTAATCACAAATCAGAGTCAGCCACTTTTATTGTTTCAGTAGCAGGTATCGCGATTTGGTTTTTTTCAATTCAGCTACCCTCTGCGCTGGAAAAAGGGCTGATGATATTTGCCTTCTTTGGCACCGTACTGATAGCCTCTGATGTATTTCCTCCTTTTTTGAGGAATACTTATTTTATCCCATATAGTGTAAAAGTCTGGCCTTGTATTTTAATTTATATGTATTTACTTTACTCCTTGTTTTCAAATTATACTAAAAAGCAATTGATGGTATGAAACCTTTATCTATTTTATTAATAATTCACCTTTTCACATCTGCAATTGGACAATCCATTTTATTTAAAAATTTCAGGATTATGGATGGGAGCGGGAATAAAGAATATATAGCTGATGTTCGGATCAAAGGGTCTGAAATCGCACTTATAGGAAATCTGGTAGCACAACCAAATGAAAGAGTAATTCAGGGAGAGGGGAAATACATTTTGGCACCGGGATTTATAGATACCCATAGCCACCATGACCGCAATTTGTTGGATCCAAAAGAATACAGCAGTTTCCTGGCCCAGGGAATTACTACCTTGATATTTGGGCAAGATGGATCATCCCATTTGCCACTGAACAAATTTTATGAGGAACTGGAAACCAAAGGGATACCGGTAAATGCTGCCTCATTTATAGGACATAATTCCATACGATACCAGGTATTGGGCAATGAAAATTTTCAGCGTGAAGCCACCAGATCTGAAATCGCCAAAATGAAAAAAATTTTAAAATCTGAAATTAAATCCGGTGCATTGGGTTTTAGTACAGGACTGGAATACGATCCGGGAATTTTTTCGTCAAAAGAGGAAGTATTGCAGTTGGCAAGCACAGCGGCGAATAAAGACCTGATGTATGCCTCTCACATCCGATCTGAAGATGTCAAACTTTCTGAAGCATTAGATGAGGTAATCGAAATCGGCAGACGCACTAAACTACCCGTACACATATCTCATTTTAAAGTGGCAATGAAAGCAAAATGGGGCCAATCAACAGAGTTGCTGGCAAAACTCGATAGAGCAAGATCTGAGGGAATACAGGTAACTGCGGATGTCTATCCTTACGATTATTGGCTATCCACCCTTGAGGTACAGTTTCCCAAGAGAGATTTTGATAATAAAGCCAGTGCAGAATATGCATTAAGTGAGCTTGCCCCTCCTGATGGAATGATCCTTTCCCGGTACGATGCTAAACCGGAATATGTAGGAAAAAGTATAGCCGATATCGCAATCATGATCAAGAAAGATCCTGCCGATACCTATATGTACCTGATCAAGCTTGCCCGCGAAACAAAATCAGATGAAAGTGTGATGGGCAGATCTATGACAGAATCAGATATCCAAAATCTAATGAGATGGCCGCATACCAATATCTGCAGTGATGGATTTGGTGGTGGAAGGCATCCAAGAGGTACAGGAAGTTTTCCAAGGATTTTGAACAAATATGTAAAGGCACATCACACCCTTACCTGGGAAGAGGCAATCCATAAGATGACCTGGCTCAGTGCCCAACACATGGGCATTCATAATAGAGGGAAAATCAGCCAACGCTATACAGCCGATTTAATAATTTTGGACCCGGAAACCATAGCCGATCATTCTACGCTCGATGATCCGTATGCTTTGAGCACAGGAATAAAACAAGTATGGGTCAATGGTAAACAAGTATGGGATGAAAATAGATGGACCGGAGTAAATGCAGGAATGGTGATTAAGAAAATGTGACTACAATTCTTTTTTCATCAATTTCCAGCTTTCAATACACAATTGATCAATTTTTTCCCAATCGGCTTGCGTAATTGAATCTCCTTTTTCATCTCTCAGCAGCATAGCCTCCACTCTTTTATCAGCATATGGTTTGAATTTTTCAATTGATAAAGAGTACATAAGCGAAGCTTCATTTGCCAAAATATCAGACCATTCCGCAGGTGGATGCAGATTGCGTTCTCTCCGGATAATCCACCACTCCAGCTCCAATTCAGCCATTTTTTTTACATTAATTGGAATTTCACTTAAATTATTTAAGGTTGCAAAATATTGGTTCAGATAGGGTAAAGCCTTATTATAACTCTCCCTGCTGGTGCCTTCTTTAAATATAAAAGCAGCTTTGGCAGAATAATAGGCCATTAAATATGATCTGAAAAACGGAGCATGAAAATGTTTGCGCATCAGGCTGGCTAGCTGATTAAATAAAACAAATGGTTTTTTCTCGTAATAAGATCTCCACATTTTTTGATCTAAATGACCAACCGCTACCGGATCAAAATCGCTGAAGTTTTTCTTTAACGGTAAAAACAAATCCAGTAACAGACCCGAAAACAATATCAAAAGAATCAGTAAAATCAGTTTTATCCGCTTTTTCATATTTGTATTTACGTATAAAATTAATAGGCAGATTTAGTACTTTCATTGTTTAATTTTCAAAAAAAAACGATGACCCGAAGAGTAAAAAGCCTGGGAGGTATTTTTCTAAAATCAAAAGATACTAATAAGCTAAAAGAATGGTATTCCACTCATCTTGGAATCAATACGGATAGCTATGGCGCTAATTTTTCATGGCACAAACCAGATGGGACCAAAGGGTATACCGTATGGAGCCTTTTTAAAGAAGATACCAGGTATTTTGAACCCGGCGAGCAGGAATACATGATCAACTACCGGGTTGAAAACCTGGAAGAATTACTGGCTACTCTCAAATCAGAAGGGGTGCAGGTAATAGGTGAAATGGAAGTACAGGACTATGGCAAGTTTGGCTGGATCATGGATCCGGAAGGTAAAAAAATTGAACTGTGGGAGCCAAATGATTCTGAGTTTGGAAATATGCTTGAGAGTGAAAACATCAGCGAATAATAAAAGTGGAATATGAATAACACGAAAATGGATCAAATTGTTTTCAGATCTATTTTCTCGGTATGGTTTATGACCATCTTTGTTTTGGTATTGAGTTGTATTGATATCACTTTATTTGGAAAAAGTAAAAGAATGATTTTGCTTTCTATTGCCTTATGGTTATGCTTAACAGTAGTCTTTAATTTTGTCTTCTATCGAAAAACAGATGAAGACACCCCTGTTTTTACATGGAATAAAAGGAAGATAAAACTAATGCTAATGATGTTTGGCCTAGCATTACTGCTTTTCGTATTTAGTCCCTTAAAGTGGTGAGCAGCTAACTTGGTTTACAAAAATTAATCTTCAATTATACAGCGTCCATTGTACATTGTAATTGGTCCATTGTACATTGTAATTGGTCCATTGTACATTGTGCGTCGTACTTAGTCCCTCCTACTTACCTTCCCACATGAACTAATAATATACTGATATCACTCGGTGTAATACCACTGATTCGACTGGCCTGTCCAATGGTTCTGGGTCGATGTTTGGTAAGTTTTTCCCTGGCCTCAGCAGATAATGAGGGTAAGGCTTTGAAATTAAAATTGTCTACCAATCTTACTTCTTCGAGGCGGTTCATTTTATCTACCAGGTCTCGCTCTCGTTGCAGATAGCCTTCATATTTTATATCTATTTCAGCCAACTCTATAGCTTCAGCATCAAAAGGTTTCATCATTTCCTGAATTACCGGTACTTTTTTTACCAGGTCAGGTAAACTAATCTCCGGCCGCAATAGGATATTATACAGTTTTACTTTTTGGGAAAGCAGAGCTGAATCAATAGTTGCAAAATATCCATTCATCTGATCCGGACTAACTGATTGATTTTTTATCAATGATTGGATTTGATCAGCGTCTGATGATTTGATCTTCACTCTGGCTTGCCTTTCTTCAGATCCCATCACCCCTAATTTATAGGCCAATGGGGTAAGCCTAAGATCGGCATTGTCTTGCCTGAGTAACATTCTGTACTCCGCTCTTGAAGTAAACATACGATAAGGTTCATTAGTGCCTTTGGTCACCAGATCATCCACTAAAACACCAATGTAAGCATCTGAGCGCTTTAAAATAAATGGTTCTTTTTCATTGATGGACAGATGAGCATTCATTCCGGCAATCTGGCCCTGGCATGCCGCTTCTTCATACCCTGTAGTGCCATTAATTTGTCCTGCAAAAAACAGATTTTTTATTAAATGCGTTTCAAGGCTTAGTGAAAGCTGAGTAGGAGGAAAATAATCGTATTCAATGGCATATCCGGGCCTGAACATTTTTACATCTTCAAATCCGGGGATTTCTTTTAATGCTTTATATTGAACTTCTTCTGGTAATGAAGATGAAAATCCATTGACATATATCTCACAGGTATCCCATCCTTCCGGTTCGATGAAAAGCTGGTGTCTCTCTTTATCAGCAAAACGGTTTATCTTATCTTCTATCGACGGGCAGTAGCGAGGGCCCAGCCCCTGTATTCTACCTGAAAACATGGGGCTTTGGTCAAAACCGGTTTTTAATATTGAATGAACTTTTTCATTCGTATAGGTAATGTGACAGGGCAATTGTTTTTCCAGTCTAGGGGTGTCTGTATAGGAAAACTTACCAGCAGGGTCATCACCCAGTTGCACTTCCATTCTTTCGTAATGCAGGCTCCGACCGTCAATCCGCGGGGGAGTACCGGTTTTCATCCTACCTGATTCAAAACCCAGGCTTATAAGCTGCTCAGTGATACCTGTTGCCGCCTTTTCTCCAGCTCTTCCCCCACCAAGTTGCTTTTCACCAATATGGATAATGCCATTTAAGAAGGTACCATTGGTCAAGACGACGGCACTTGATTCGATGTTTATTCCCATGCTTGTTCGTACTCCATGCACTCGGTTATCCTTTACAAGAATCTCACTTGCCATATCTTGCCAAAAGTCAATATTGGGATGAGCCTCCAGCATCGTACGCCACTTACGCGCAAATAAATTGCGATCACTTTGTGCTCTGGGACTCCACATTGCAGGACCTTTCGATCTATTCAAAATTCTAAATTGCACCATGGTATGGTCAGTGACTATCCCACTATATCCTCCCAGGGCATCTATTTCCCTCACTATCTGCCCTTTGGCCACACCACCCATGGCAGGATTACAAGACATCTGTGCTATGGTCTGCATATTCATAGTCAAGAGTAATACTTTGGAGTCCAGGTTAGCTGCTGCTACCGCAGCTTCACAGCCTGCATGCCCTGCTCCTACTACTATGACATCGTACTTTGGAAACATGATTCTATTTACAAAATTGAATTTGCAAAGATAGAAGGAAAAGGGGATAAATTATTGATTATTGAGGGCTTATAAAATAGTAGTTAATAGCCTTCTTTTAGGCATTGCCTCAAATTTACTCTACCCGTATTGCATCTATTGGAGATTGCTTTGATGCTTTGTATGCCGGATAGGTACCGAAGACAAGCCCTATGATAAGTGCGATAAGCAATATTATGAGTAAACTATTTAATTCATACGAAATACGGATAATGTCCCCGTTTAATAATTTTTTTATAATAGGTAAGGCAATACCTAGTGTTGCCATGCCAAATAAAATTCCCAGTAAACTACCCATCAAAGAAATAGTCATTGCCTCAGCCATAAATTGCATAGCAATCGCCTTAGGCTTTGCACCCAATGCTTTACGTATTCCAATTTCACGGGTACGCTCCGTGACGGACATTAAAAGCACATTCATGATTCCTATACCGCCTACCAAAATGGAAATGCCGACGATCAATCCCATTATGGATTTAAATAAGAGTATGCCTCGCTTTAGCTGATCTACCCTGAAATCATTTGACCTGATATTAAAATCATCTTTTTTATAAGGATCACGGGTAAAGTAAGTTTCTATCTTTGATTTAATTAAGGGAAGATTTTCAATTTTATCTGCAGTCACCAGTAATGTAGTATTGAAGCGTTTAAGTATCTCGTTATCCGCCGCGGTAAGCGGTAATACGATATTCGATTGATTAGTTTGATCTCGGGTGGATTGCAGTATTCCTATGATTTTATAATTTGAAGATAAAAGCGATAGGTCCTGGCCTATTAATGTCTCGATTTGGGTGGAATCCCTGACTAATCTTTTTGCCAATGTTAAGTTGATTACGGCTACACTGTCCTTTGAGTTGATGTTTACCTGATCAAAGAGGGTTCCGTATACAATAGAGTCTTTTGATTCAAAAAAATTGGGCATAGTAAAAAAAACATTAGCAGGCCTGCTGGTGGTGTCGCT
>CAYNIG010000070.1:0-18156 GCA_964396995.1 uncultured Saprospiraceae bacterium
ATGATCTGGAAGTTTAAATAAATAGTAACTTTATTTGAAAAATATACAAATGTTTATAAGTACATACAATCGTTATGGGCAATTATTAAAACATCCTGCATGAAAAAGAATCCGAAATTGAAATTTGAAAACTTTAATGCAGGCACTTTTCCTATCGGTAAGCCAATTCATTGGCTAAGATTTAACAAGAGTTCTTGGTACCTCAGAAATGTCTCTAATAGAAATGAAGTATTCACAAAACGCTTGGAAGAAATAATTGAAAGAAGTTATTCAATTTTAATAAATCAAATTTCAGGGAAAGCAATTCAAATAGAAAATGAAGCATCTTTTCAACTTCAATTCTCCTACATTCTCAAAACTTTAGGTGAGTTATATAAGTTCAGTTCAAATGATTTGTTTTCAATCGAATTGGAAAACTCATTTTCATTAAAAATACCTTTCGTTAAGAGTAAGTCAAATAAAGCAAGAATTGATATAATTTTAAGTTTGGGAGATTATTCTAATTTTGCAACTGCTGCAATAGAGCTAAAGTTTTTAAAAGCTATCAATAAAAAGGAGCCTAATTATCGATATGATGTGTTTTTAGATTTACATAATTTAGAAACCTACAAAAAAGAAAACCTATTCGACATTACATACTTTATTCTAGGAACTGATCATAATCATTATGTAAATAAACCTACATATTCTGATCAGACTTCTGATTTCGATTTCCGACATGGAACTAAGTACAGTTCAAAAACTAAATTGAAATATTCAACATCTAAGCCGTATGGAGAAGATTTGTTTTTAGAGAATGACTATAACTTTAATTGGGATTTTGTCAAAAAACAATTTGAGGACAACGATGATAATCTTTATTTTCTTAAAGTGAAGAATTCTTAACTACCCATAACAACAAATTTGTCCAATAGCGGCGAAGTTCAAGTGTTGAACATTATTTCTTTAATGATCTTTTGATTCTAAAATAAAGTGAAGTACCTTTGAATCCGCTACTGTAAAAATTCGCAACCGTTGAACAAGCCCTTTTGCTAAAGTCTTATTTTTATTTCATTTTCAATCAACTGAATAGCAATAGTTTTACATTTAGATCATTCAATTCATTTTTAAAAACTAGTATGTATGACATTAAATGAATCTTGTCTTTTAGAGTATAAGAATTTCGCGCACGCGCTATGATTCTTAGAAACTTAAGTACAAAGACAATTAAGACATATTACCAGGCTGTCCAGATAGCATCATCGTGAATCGTTCATTATTACCTACAATATTGCAGAGATAATCATCACGACAGTAAATTAACTGATGATATTGCTAAAGAATATTTATTGATCTATGAGGATCTGATCAGCTTTTCATGGATATTGTCAAGCCGGATCACCTGTTTATAGCTACATATATTTTTTCTGATTTCCAGAAAGCTCCACCTGCAACTCATTTCATAGGATCCAATTTTTCATTTCACATAAATCGCACACCTCGTGTACAGGATATCCAAATTACTTCAACAGCAGATCCTTCTATTTCAACTCTCACGCAGCGTAATAGCGGCTCGACTAACTATAAAAATTAACGATTTTGCACTGATTACTTTCAGGAGATTGATTGAAGGTGACTCTACCATCCTCTATTGCTTTCGGTTTCCTCCTACTTTTACTATCAACTTTCCATATAGTATGGTCCTATTTCCGGCTTTAGCTTTGCACCGGCTTTCCCGTCATTCGACGAGACAGGCTGTTCAACTTGGAACGCTCTTTTTATAATTTGATTCAATTCTAGAGCTGTTGATTTAATGCATTTTAAATTTATTCTTATTTTTGAAATGGGAGGGGCATTAAGTCAACCTTCCTTTGGGTTTGCGGCAACTTAATGCAATCATCTTTAAAATTGAAAAGAAAATATTATTAAAATGAAGAAATCAATTTCAATAGCAGTTTTTTGCTTTTTGACAAACCTTGTTTTTGCACAAGGCAAAGAAGACAATCAAAACATTGTCATCGGCAAAACAGACAGTATCAAATCAAAAATATTGGGTGAACAAAGGAAGATTTGGGTGCATATTCCTGATGGTGCAAACCAAAAATTTCCCGTTGTATATGTATTGGATGGTGATGGACATTTTTCATCTGTCGTGGGAATGACTCAACAATTGAGCCTTATCAATGGTAATACAATGTGTCCAAAAATGATTGTGGTGGGCATTACAAACACCGACCGAACTAGAGATTTAACGCCTACCCACATTGATGCTGACCTGCCGATGATGGACAGTGCTTCTGCTATTAGTTCAGGTGGCGGTGAAAACTTTATTTCTTTTATAGAAAAAGAGTTGATGCCTTATATAGAAGCCAAATACCCCACCAGCCCTTATAAAATGCTCATTGGACATTCTTTTGGTGGCTTGTTGTTAATGCAAATTTTTACGCATCATACTTATTTGTTCAATTCATACATCTGTATTGACCCAAGTATGTGGTGGGACAAGGAAAAACTATTAAAGCAAACTCAAAAAGTTTTGGCAGAAAAGAAGTTTGAAGGAAAATCCTTGTATCTCGGTATTGCCAACACAATGGAGGAAGGCATGGACATAAAAAAAGTAGGTAAAGATACTACTACTGACACAAAACACATTCGTTCCATACTGAAATTGCAAGCGGCTTTTGAGAGAAACAATCAAAATGGCTTGAATTATCGGGGCAAATTCTATCCCGATGATACACACGGATCTGCACCACTCATAACCGAATACGATGGTTTACGCTTCTTCTTTAAGTATTTACCTTTAAAATTAAGTATGAAAGATTTTATGGATTCAACGGGTGCCTTGGCTACTAAATATCAGAACCACTATACCAATTTATCTAAAAAAATGGGTTTTACTATGAAGCCAGATGAAGGGGAAATCAATTACATGGGCTATGATTTTTTGGGTAGAAAAATGTTTAAAACGGCAGAAGGTCTTTTCAAACTTAATGTAAGTTATTACCCCGAAAGTTATAATGTCTATGATTCTTATGCCGATTATTTAATTGCCATCGGTGATAAGACAAGTGCTATTTTTCAATTGAAAAAGGCTTTGGCAATTAAAGAAAATGACGACTCAAGAAAAAAACTAAACGAACTTGAAAAGGAGAAAAAATAAGAAAAGTATTCTTTTGTTAATTATCAGGGGAATCATCATAATTCGTGTATTCTTTAATTATAATTTTATCAGCTTCGCCCTTTTAATCACTTTGTTTTTTTCCACAACTTCCATTAGGTAAGACCCTTTAATCAAGGTAGATGTATTTAAAGTAATATTTTGGCCATAGTGTTCATGATTAATAAAATAGGATCTGCCCATCATGTCAGACAAACGAAAGCTGAGTTTGTCTGGATAAAATGAATTGGAATTTTCAATTTTTATTTGATTTTGAAATGGATTAGGATATACTCTAATATCGCTTACGGATGATTCTATTATGGGCGTAGTAGTGCAAGAAGGACACGTAGGCACAGAACTGCAAGCTGCTGTATTGGATACTGTAAATAATTCACAGGCATTGATCGTTTTACCACAGCTCACTTCTTTTTTTATCCATTTAAATATCGATTGCAACACATCATTCTCTTCCGGGCCAAGACCATGACCCCCACCTTTGATCGTGGTAAAATGATAAGGATGTTTTAATGATTGTTTCCGGCAGGCAATGGGATACGCGCCAATGCTTGCAGTGGTAGTAGGATCTACAGGATTGCCATAGTCATAAAAGGCCGTGGAATCACAAGTCCCGTGTACCAAATAAAGTGGTTCGTTTTCCGATGCTTGTATATAATCCAGTGGCGATTTTATATTGTCAATTAACTGATTGAAAGGACCTGCAAAGGAAATGATTCCGGCTACCGGTACTTTAGCAGTTAACTTACCCAAGGGACTAACCAGGTTTGGAAAAAAATTCTTTTCTTCCAGATAACTGTAATTGAGCACAGCATTGCCGCCGGCACTGTGACCTGCAATAAAGATTTTAGATTTATCTATATTATATTCATCTGCTCTGTCGTATACCCATTTTACGGCATCACGAACATCTTGCAAAGCGCGGTAGGTGTTTTGTGTACTGTTTTTAATTAAGGATTGAATCGAATCAGGATTTGACACCAGCGGTGGTAAATATCCTAATCTGTATTTTACTCCCACAGCTATCATACCTCGCTGACTTGCTCTTAAAAGAATATTACCCGCACCATCTTCACCACCAAATACATAGCCGCCTCCGTGTATATATATGATCGCGGGCCTTTTATCTTTACTATTCATAGCAAAGTGATCATAGGGCCGGTATACATCCAGCCATAAATTGGTTTGTTTGTTTTGAAAATTGAGTTTACTCCCGTATACAATATTATTTTGTATGAAAGGCAAGGTGTGTGGATAGGTCCTGCTGACTGATTTTTCTATTAAGGAGGTATCTGTACAATAGTTTGATTGATACCAGGTGGAAGGAGGAGTGGGTGCATAGGACCTGGTATCCCTGTGAAAATAAAAAGCCCTTCCTTCCCCATCAGTAGGTCGGTCTCCTATAAGGGTAAAATTATTTTCACTAAATCCCTGTACCTGCCTTATATTTCTACCGGCCACCCCATTTTCAGGAATAATTATTTGCGTGGGCTTAGAATCCGGCAATCGGGTATTAAAAAAATAAACTCTGTTATTAAAAAGCCAGTATGGCAATTCATTCGTTTCCTGGTACAGGGTAGCGACTACAATGGTATTCAGACTGGCAGTGATTGCAAAGGTCGATGCATTGATTGTATTTAATTTTACGTAGGATATATACGTTTCATTACCAGAAGTGTCGATCATACTTACTCTAATTGAATCATTCGTCTTGTAAGCCATGGCAAAAAATCCACTTCCAAAAGAGGCAAACCTGGCGGGGTGGTCTGTAAAATTAAATTGTTTTAATACAGCACCATCTTTCTCGCTTAATTTTAAGATGCGCGACTTGCCCCATCCATGTAATCCAAGTGAAACATCTGATTTGTCAAATTCGAGCATCACCGGAATTTCAAAGAAATTGGTATTGTATTGTTTTTGCCAGCGTGTGCTGAAATCTGAACCATTTAAGGCATGCACATATACATCTGTGCCAAATCCACTATCGCCACTATATGCTGCGTATACCAGGTTGCCCAGTCGCAACAGCTTTACATCTTCCCTGACTTGAAAGCTATCTGTCTTTGGAAATAAAAAATGAATTGATTTACCATTGATCGATACGGCATTAAAAGCGGTATCGAGCACTGAAATAAAGGCCACTTGCCCTTTCCTGCCAGTGCTGCAATCAGTACACAGGCCCACTATAGTCGATCTGGCATTGATAATATCGGTATAGATGTCAGTGACCACGGACTGGCTACCACCTACCAATGACTTTAATGATTTCCATTTTGATGCTTCGCCGTTTTTTTCAATATTAGCTATAAAACTGTGACCATTAAAGGCGCCTACCGTGGTTTTTTCATTATTGCTGATTTTATAAAAACAACCTTTATCCTGGAAGGCATATCCATACGCTTGCTCATAATTAAATCCTACCTGGGAAGTTAATCCAATTGAAATTGTAATAAGAATGCAAATAGTAAGGGTTACCTTTTTCATAAACCAAATTCTTGATTGAAGTTAACCTAAAAAGGAGGAATATTAATTTAAAATTATAGTACTTTCGATGTTAAATTAAATAAAATAATATGAATAGAAGAAGTTTTGTAAAAAATGGTATTGCTCTCGCAGCTTCTTTGCCAATAGCAAATAACCTGGACCTTGATGTCAAGAAAAAGAAAAACATCGGCATACAGATATATACTATACGGGATATCATGTCTAAAGATGCCATGGGAGGTATAAAAGCAATAGCAGCAGCAGGATATAAAAACATAGAGTTGGCGGGATATAATGGAGGTAAAGTGTACGGTATGCCGGTCGCGGACTTTAAAAAACTCACTAAAGATCTTGGGCTCAAAATACCCAGTAGCCACGTTGCAGCTAACCTGGGTGACTATTTCAAAAATAAAGAAATACCGGCTGACTACCTCAAGTCTTTGGATGATGCCGTATTCTTAGGTCAGACCTATCATGTATTTCCATTTTTGGCTCCCGCGTTTAGAAACGATAAGGACAATGCGATGCGTATAGCCGAATTATTTAATAAACTCGGCATGGAGGCAAAGAAACGCGGATTAAAATTCGGCTATCACAATCATGCCTTTGAATTCGATCCGATAGGGGATACCAATATGATGGAAATATTTATGAAAGAAACCGATCCCAAATTGGTGACCATAGAGCTGGATCTGTATTGGGTGGCCTTTGCCAATGTGGACCCCGTTGGATTTATTAAAAAATATCCCGGCAGATTTTCATTGTATCATATAAAAGATATGGCTAAGACTGAAAAACGCGAAAGCATCGAAATCGGTGATGGAACCATAGACTTTAATAGGATAATCAAAGAGGGTGGACCGGTACCTTATTATCTGGTGGAGCAGGAAGCATACAGAACCAATTCGTTGGAGGCGATGAAAGCGAATTATGCCCGGATTAAAAATTTGAAATTGATATAATTTCTATTGGTGTTGATCCATTCCATAATGACCAATTGCCAGGATATTAAAAAATAGTAAATTTTGTAAGCAGCAAGAAGTCTCTAAAAATAATCTGGTTACACAATAAATGGTACCAAACAATCGTATTTAGTACTATAGCTTATATTAACAGTTTTTTAAGCTTTTATTCAATTACGTGATAAACCTATATGCTATGAATTATCTGAAATGTACGTGTTTCTTATTGTTCTTTACTTTAAATATCATTGCCCAGGCTCCGTACACCGATTACATCGGAGCAGGACATTCGCAGGGTATTTCCATAAAGACATCCAGTGATCTGATCAGCCCGGATTGGCCATTTGCAGCATCGGGTTACAAAACGTTGGATGGCAAAGGATTGGAAGGAAGAGCTGCCGAATCATCCAGATTTTTGGACCATGCTACTTTCGGCGCAAACCTGGAGGATATCTGGTCGCTCCAAAATAAAACATTTGCGTCCTGGATTGATGAACAAATGACAGCACAGAGATCAGACTATACCACTACTACCGATTCTATTTTCAGGTATCTATATAATTATTATCTGTCCCAAGGAAAGGATTCAAATGAATTGTCGAGCTATCCCGGGTGGTCAGAATTCAGATATGCTTGGTGGAAAATTGTACAGGAAGGTAAAGATCAGTTGAGGCAGCGAATGGCCTATGCTCTTAGCCAGATCCTGGTCATTTCAGATAATTCTGATTTGGGTGGCTTCGGATTTGCCCTTTCTTCTTATTATGATTTGCTTTCCAGGCATGCTTTTGGAAATTATAAGAATGTATTGAAAGAGATCGCCCTGCATCCTTCTATGGGCTTTTATCTCAGTCATTTAAATAATCCCAAATCGATACCAGAAGAAAATATTCATCCTGATCAAAACTTTGCACGGGAAATAATGCAATTATTTTCAATTGGACTATACCAGCTAAATATAGACGGCAGCAGGAAAAAAGACAACCAGGGAAAAGATATACCTACTTATACCAATAGTGATATTGCTGAATTAGCAAAAGTATTTACGGGCCTGGGAATAGGGGGCACAATAAAACCAGGTGACGATTTATATTTTGGCAGGGGTATATGGGAGTCAGATATGACCAAGCCTATGAAAATGTATCGGGACTGGCACGAACCTGGCACTAAAAGGCTGCCCAATGGTCAGATCATACCAGCCGGACAAGAAGGAATGAAAGACATCGATGATGCTATTGATTTCCTTTTTAATCATCCCAATACAGGACCATTTATTTGCAGACAATTGATTCAGCGATTTACCAGTTCCAACCCTACTCCGGAATACATCGCCAGAGTGGCTGGTATATTTAATAATGATGGAAAAGGTACCCGCGGTAACCTGGCTGCAGTAATCAAAGCGATATTATTGGATGATGAGGCACGGGATTGCCAATCCATTTCTGATATCTATGGAGGAAAACTGCTGGAGCCAATTCTGCGGTATACCAAATTTGTAAGGGCTATTGGGGTGAAACCTGAAAATGAAGTGGCATTTAATAACGGTTATCGGGCTCAAAGCCGCCTCTTCCAGCATCCTTTGTCATCGCCTAATGTTTTTAATTTTTATTTGCCTGATTACAAGCCCAATGGTATGCTTACCGATGCCGGATTGGTAGCACCGGAGTTTCAAATATTTAATAGCCTGAGCTCCATCGACTATCCCAATATAGTGCACGAATGGGTGTACTGGGACTATGTATTTGAAAATTGGTCAGGTCCTGATTTTAATTCCTATCCTCAGCTTACTAAACTATTGGGAGCAGCCAATAATGATGAGACCCTGATAAATGAAATAGACCTGTTGTTTACTCATGGTGAAATGTCTAATGAAACCAGGAAAATAATATTGGAATCGCTGAAAGGGACCCGGCTAACCACTCACGGAGTGGCTGACCGTATCAGCCTCGCTCTGTATCTGGCGTTGATCAGCCCCGATTTTGTAATCAAAAAGTAATCATCTGTAATCATCTATAAAGTTAAAGGCATATCATTATTCAAGAATCAAAAACAAATGGGAAAATGAAAAATCAGCATAGAAGGGATTTTCTGAAAATAGCAGGACTCGCCGGACTCGGATATACATCCAAAGCCAGTACCCTATTTCAATTAAATAATATAGGTGCTCTCTCCAGACTGAATAATCCGGAAGCAGAAGATTATAAAGCATTGGTATGTATTTATTTAGAAGGAGGAATGGATTCGTATAATATGCTGGTACCATTGGACATTCGCCATGCCAGTTATATGGTGAGCCGATCAAATCTTGCCTTAGCCAAAAATGTATTATTACCAATCAATCCTACCAATGTAGGTACTGCCCAATACGGTCTGCATCCATCTTTAAAATCAATAGCCTCTTATTTCAATCAGGGCAAAGCCGCTTTGCTTACGAATATAGGTACCTTATTGGAGCCCATCACGAAAGCCCAATATGAACAAAACAAAGGAAGAGTTCCGCTTGGCCTTTTTTCCCATTCCGATCAATCCAATCAATGGCATACGGCAATATCAGATAACAGGATCAACAAAGGCTGGGCAGGCAGAATGGCCGATCTCATGTACACGGTGAATAGCAACGATCTTATTTCAATGAATATATCGCTCTCCGGCACCAATGTGTATCAGAGCGGAGTGAATGTAGTAGAATTCACTGTGAATAATGACGGAGCTTCGGGTATATACGATTATAATACAGAATGGGGTACCAACCCGGCTAAAAAAGCAGCTATCCTCAAAATGCTTCAGGCAAAATATAAAGATCCATTCAAACAAACTTATGTCAATACATTTCAACGCGCTTTGGATGGTAGCCTTTCTTTTAATACAGCGATTCAGGGAAGTCCTGTGATTACTACCCGATTTGAAGATAACGACCTGTCAAATCAATTAAAAATGATTGCCAGGACTATCGCCGTAAGAAAAAGCCTGGGTTTCAAAAGGCAGATCTTTTATTTGCATTACAGCGGTTGGGATCACCACGATGAATTACTGGAAAATCAAAGATCCATGTTCCAGACCCTGGATGCTGCCATAGACTCTTTTCAAAAATCCATACAGGAACTGAATATAGCGGATAATGTAGTCACCTTTACTATGTCGGAGTTTGCACGCACGCTTTCCTCCAATGGAAACGGTACTGATCATGCCTGGGGAGGTAATGCAATGGTGATAGGTAACCCGGTAAAAGGGAAACAGATCTATGGAAACTTCCCCAGTTTGACACTAAAATCGAATATAGATTTGGGTAATGGGGTTTTGATACCTGAATTACCGAATGATCTTTATTTTGCCGAGCTGGCTTTATGGTTTGGTTTACGGCCAAATGACCTCCACGATGTATTTCCCAACCTGGGTAATTTTTATGCAAAAGGAACTACTAAAGCTCCTATCGGTTTTCTGACTATTTAATTTTAAAGTGTTCAATATGAATTTCCAAATAAATAAAAATAACCACTTGCCGGGAAAGGGTATTCATACTAAGTATAGCTCTTCACTCTTGGTAATTTCCTTCATCCTGTATTCCATTCAACTTCAATCCCAGTGTTATCTTGATCGGCACAATACCACCTGGCATGATGCCTGGACTTCTTGTAATAAAAAAGCATCACCTAATCCCAAACGCGATTCATCACATTGGATCATGTATCAGCTGGGATATGAATACTCCCTTGGTGAATCTTATTTCTGGAATCACAATACCCCCACCTCATTAGGTTACGGAGCTAAAAAAATTGCCATTGATTATTCCCTGGATGGTGTGACCTGGAATGCCTGGGGCGATTTTACTTTACAAAAAGCCAGTGGAAACAAATACTACGAAGGCGAAAAAGGCCCCAATTTAAAAGGCCTCAAAGCTGCATACCTTTTATTGACCATACTGGAAAATTACGGTGGTCCCTGTACTTCCATTGCCGAATTAAAAATAGATGTATTGCGAAGCTCCGGTATTACATCCTATAAGTCGCAATCCGGTACCGATTGCCTCTCAGCCCTTACCTATCCCAATCCTTTTAAGAGCCTTGTCGGTCTGGATATTACCAACACCTGTAACGAATCCTATTCCTACCATATAGAAGATGTGATGGGCAGGAAAATATCTGCATCCACACAGATCACACAAAAAGGACTGTACAATACCAATTTTAATGGAAGCCAGCTAGGTAATGGAGTGTATTTTTTGGTGGTGAATAGTGGAAGTGCAAGTGTAAGAAAGAAAATATTGAAGGTGGAGTAAGGAAGGTACCAGAAAAATTCAAATAAAAGACCTTTTACTTCGCCGAGAACAATCCATGATTGTGATTGATATTACCAGGGACTGCTTTCATACTTTTTTATTTTCAGGATTACTCTTTTACCTTGTTTTTAATACTGTAACTTCGATTGAGATTAAAGCCAAGAGAATACAATCCAAGTTTATTCTTTTCCGGATTTATAGTAAGTTGATTTAAATTACTTGCAAAAGAACTACTGGAAATAAAAAATTGAAAAATATGTCCACCAGTATCCCAATCATAACCAAGAGAAATTAAATTGGGTGAATAATTCACGATTTCACCACTTCTGTCTATCACATTCTTATACATATTGAGTTGTCTTGAGTATTCAAAAGTGATGGCTCTTTTATTTGAAAGTTTCAGTCGCCCACCCAAACCCAGGGAATAAATATTGTGTTGATTTCCTAATCCATAAGAAGTAATATTGTTATGTACCATGGATGGGGTTAATTGCAGGGAAAAGTTATCAGAAAATTTCCTTGCAATTAAAAGCTGATGTAAATAAGAGAATCTGTTCCATAGGAAATCGTTGGGTGATTGTATCGACCTGGTTGCATTTACATTGGCTGTAGTCAGGTATGCTACACTGATTGGATAATTACGCAATCCTGTCTGTTGGCGCAATAATTTCAATTTTACGAACGGTTCTATAATTCCATTTCCGGCCAATCCTGTTCCAATATTCAGCCAATGCGAAGTGGAATAGTCAAAGGAAACATACGTGCTTGCAAAATTTCCATTGAAACCAAATACCCTGGCCAGATTATTTGCCTTTTCATTTTGATCCCATATGGATCCAAAATGGTGAATGACCATAAATTGAAGATTGCCAGTACCGGTCATTTCTATGCTATGCATATTGATGATGCGCGTGGCTTTAAAGGTCGCAATAGTGATGTCTTCTTTTATTTTAGCCGCATCGTCTTTGGACAATTCACTCAATAAATCATCCTGGGTGCTGGTAATATTTATCATCGCCAGGAATGCAAGCAGGATCAAAAATGATTTTTTCATAAACCGTATATTTTGCAAATAGAATAATATATATATCAATTAAATCTTGAAAGAGATCACTGTGTTAATTGGAGTATTTTCCAATAATTTAGGCTTTACCAAAGCAGGTATTTCTATTTTATAATCCTCTGCTTTTACATTAAATGAACATTTAAATGTTACGATCCCGTCTTTTACAACCATCTCTACAGGTGCATGAAAATTTTGAGAGACCCCATGCATTTCTACTTTTCCTTCTGAAATTATGGAATAGGTTCCATTTTTAGTAAAACTGGCTTTTTCGAAGTTCAGTAATTTACCCTTGTATGTTGTATTGGGATATTTATTGGTATGAAGATAATTTTCATTAAAATGTTCCTCTAACAATGCATTATTAAACCGGAATGATTTCATTGGCACCAAGAAGGCCACCTCCCCGGTTTCAATATTAATAATACCCGTACCTTCTTTGCTTTGAGCAGCATATTCCTTATTTGTCTGCGTTTTATTTGGATTAAAAGAAACCACACCATCACGGGCTTTGTACACTTGGGAACACAAGTTCGATAGCACCAGTACACAGACCAGCATTGAGAAGATTAGTTTTTTCATTTCTGATTTTATTTAATTGATAATTTATTTTAATTTTTATAACCTTGGGCTATCCAGGCCAGAAAAGTGGCTGATGTAGAAGGTGATATACTAAGGGCTCCTCCCGGGTGCCCATTTGCGCCCGAGCTATTCATCATGGACTTAATAGCACTTTCCTTGGATTTTAAAACAGTATAATCCAAGGTAATGGCGATTCCACCATGGCAAGTACTGCCTTTACAATCTGTTTTATACAATGGAACTATATGCTGATTGTAACTGATTTCTCCGGTAATGGGAGGAGGTACATAATCATCCTTAGCACCATTTTTAATCCAGGCCTTGACGATGGCAGCTTGTGATGGAGTAAAGAATATGCTTCCCTCTCCCGGGTGTTCACCACCATTGGCCATTTTTTCCAATATGCCAGATCTGGAAAGAATGGCAGAATAATAAATGGTGTTTTTGGTTGAAAATGCAATTTGCCGGGTACTCCCGTTATTATGGCATCCACAACCTCCACTAATCATGATGGGCACCACATCATTTCTAAATGAAACATTATTTATTGATTCTAAAGTGGAATCAGAAATATCATAGAAATTTTCATAACATGCCGGGATAATAAAGAATAAGGCAAGAATGAATATTGGAATTATTTTTTTCATAATCAATGATTGAGAGAAAATGTCTTAGTTTATTTCAAAATGACTTTACCAGATTTTTTATATTTGAAAATACCAGTACCCACAGCAGTGCCATATTTCCACACATCTGGTATATTGGGATCCGCAAAATACCAAGCTTTAATTAATGCTATTTCAGAAGGGGTAAGCCCACCGTCATCATAAGCCATGTCTCCCTGATGTCTGCTTGCGAACACCCCTGTTCGTGGGTTAGCTAACAGAAGAGTAGAATCTACCCGGGAAAGCATAGAACTGGTGGAATTTAAATTATCACCCCGTACATAAAATTTTTTACCTGAAGCGGATTCGGTATATACCACCGCGGAATTAGATCGGATTGATTTGGGATACCATATATCTAAAATAATATCATCGTAACTATTCAGCGGGCCACGGCGACTCGCGGTAGTAGTAGGTGTAGAAAATGTCTTATAGGGCCGAAAACTGGCATTAGCTAAAGTATCCTGGTAAAACTTTCGCACGCTATCTTTATACTCCTGCCATACTTTACTCAGCACAGGTTCCTTTAATTGAGTATAGTTAGTGACAGATCCGGTACCCGGATTGATATACACAAAAGTAGTAGTATCTGATGCCTTAAAACTTATTAAGCCTTTCCTTGCCCACTCTCCGCCGACGGTGGCAGCATTATGACAATTGCCGGAGGTACAGCCATTTACAATTAAGGTAATGGCGGCGGGTCTAAAATCCACCAAACCAGGTTTTTCGTTTGCCCCATTTTTGATCCAATTATAGATTTTATTCTTTTCTGTAAGTGTAAGGTCTATCCCATAATTTACCGGAGGCATAGCTCGATTTTCGTCTTCTGTAGTGATTAATTCAAATAATTTACTACCCTGAGGATTGCCTGGTGACACCAGGTTTTTGATTTCTTGATAGGTGTTTAAAATTGGTTTTATGGCCACTCCATGGCATGGGGCAGACGAACAATTGCTTTTGACTATGCTCTGTATTCCTTCTGTTGTGATTTTGTCGTTCACATCCGGAGTGATGTCTGCTTTGTCCACGATATATTCATCATAAAACGAAGCATATACAGTCGAATCGGGTTCTATAATTAAGTTGCGTGAAATTTTTGAAGCATTTTCTGCATCTTTTGTACAGGAGATCATCCAACTTGCCATCAGCAAGATGACAACCTGCTTCATAATACGATTACTGGAATTTAACACGGTTATTTATTTTATTGATTGAATAAATTAATTAATCAAAATAAAATAATGATAAGGTCAAATTGACTGATTTAAATGTTTCTTGTAACTGATCTAGGTCAGCGGACTATCATGAAATAAATTCAACATTTGTTTCTAATTAATCTTAACAGAAACAAGTAATGAAATCATATAATAAATGGAGGCCGTTAATATTTGCAGGAATTCTGCTGGTATTATTTACCATAGTATTGGGATTAGTAAAACCAGGTATTTTTATGGATTTTGGAATGTGGCTCACCTCTAATGTAAAACACCGGAATGCTGCCACAGAAGCTCCTGCATTTACCCTGTATGCTGAAGCCCTTTCCAGCGAAATAAAATCAAGCCCGGAAGCAATAAATAAATACATGGACAAGGCCATTTTACTTGAAGGAATGATCTCTTCCGTAGAAGGCAATCATTTAGCGTTGGGTAATGTGATTTGCAGCCTTGATTCAGCAGAAATTTCTAAATTAAGCAATATCAAACCAGGAGATCCGGTTAAAATTCAAGGCAGACTTACAACTTATAATGATGTATTGGAAGAAATAATGGTAGACCAATGTATACTGAAATGAATTAGGTTTCAAAAAAGCTATATATTTTTTTTAGTAATTTGAACCAGCTCTTCGCCTTTTACTTTATTCTGATTGTTTAAAAAATAGAGATAATCAAGAAGCTGACTGGTACACTGATTTAAAACTTAGGATTCACAAATTCCCATTCCCGCACATGCGAGTTCCTGTGTTCTTTATTTACTATCTCATCCAGTTTTTTAATGATCTCAGGATGCTTCGATGACTGATCATTTGATTCTTTACTGTCAGTTGAAAGGTGATAGAGCTGCCATTGAGCATTTTTATTGGTTTTCATATTCATTTTTACCCCTTTCCATTCTCCGAGATGTATTGCGAGCTGACCACCATTTTCAGGGTATTCAAAATAAGTATAGGGCCGGGGTATTTGATTTGTGGGTTTATTTAATAATGTAGGTAAATACGAAATTCCATCGTTGGGTACTTTCCTGAGTTTTAACAGGTCTGTCAAGGTAGCCATCAGATCGTATTGTACCGAAACCAGGTCGGTGGTACTGTTTTCTTTGATCTTACCTTTCCATTTTACTATAAAGGGCACCCTGATCCCACCTTCGTACAATTCCATTTTTAGTCCCCGTAGTCCGGCTGTGCTATTAAAATAGCCTGCTTCTACTCCTTTGGAGAAGGTGGTTCCATTATCTGATGAAAACAGAATGATGGTATTTGATTCCAGGCCAGAGGACTTTATTTTATCCATCACCATTCCTATTTGTGTGTCCAGATAGGTTATCATGGCAGCATAGGCAGAGAGGGGTGTTTTGTGCATGGCATAGCCTGCATTACCGGGATATGGTTTTTCATCAAATTTACCCAGGTAGTCAGTCAATGCTTTATCGGGTACTTGCAAGGAAAGATGAGGCATGGGATAAGCTAAGTATAAATAAAACGGATTTCGTCTATTTTCATCTATATACTTCAATGCCTTTTCTGTCATTTTATCAGGAGCATATTCCGCTCCTTTATAATAATCATAATCCTGGTCTTTAATATTAGCCTGGTCCACTTTCCGATGTACGAATATGGGATCATTTTTCAGTGTATCCCATTTCCCATTTTCCCATAAATGGCTTGGATAATAATTATGAGCTTGTTTCTGACATAGATATCCATAATAATAATCAAATCCCTGCGATTGTGGATTACCTGTAGTATAGTGCATACCCAATCCCCACTTACCAATCAATGCTGTTTTATATCCTCTCTCTCTGAGTAAATGAGCGGTGGTAACGGTTCCTTCAGGTAAGGGCATTTGACCACCTTCTTCATGGTCGGCAAATCCTCCAAGTTCATAATTACCCCTGATATAAGAATGACCAGGATGTTTACCGGTGAGTAACATACATCGTGACGGTGCACAGACCGGAGCACTTGAATAATGCCTGGTAAATCGCAAGCCTTCACGTGCTAGCTGATCGAGATGCGGAGTGGCTATTTTTTGCTGGCCATAACAACCCAGTTCGCCATAACCCAGATCATCGGCATAGATATAAATAATGTTAGGCTTGGGATTCTGTGCTGCAAAAGTCTGAACAATCAGAAACAAAACAATGCTACTAATAAATTTCATTTTAATAAGAATCAAAAAGAAGTCTAAAGTAGGCTAAGTTTGAGACATAAAATAGCCTATCTAAAGACAAAGTGCCAAATCGTTCTGTTTGACTGGCATCTTTCCTTATTTGGTTTCCCCAAAAGTTAATATTCTCCTAAAATACGAAAATATTCGTATAAATACTTGACTTTAAACCAATTCATTTATTATACTTGCAGTACGAAAATATTCGTATAGAAAATCAAGACGAAGATGAAAAACATCAAACCCACCGACAGCGAACTGGAAATACTGCAATTATTATGGCAACATGGACCACTTTCTGTGCGTACTATAAACGACATGCTCAATGAATCTGCTGGTGACAATTCAATTGGGTATACCACCACACTTAAAATCATGCAAATCATGTATGAAAAGGGTATTCTAAAAAGGAACACCGATCAGCGCAGTCATATCTATGAAGCTGCACTGAAAGAACACGAAACTCAACAAAACCTCTTAAATGAATTTCTGGATGCCACCTACAGAGGGTCAGCATCGAAACTGGTGATGCAGGCACTTGGAAATTATAAAGCAAGTGAGGAAGAGTTACAGATGATAAAGAATTTTATTAAAGATCTGGAATCAAGCAACCGGAATACTGCAGGAAAAAACAAAAAATGAAAAACCACAGTACAATATAAATTTTTATGGAAAATAGTATACTTATGGATAGACAATCTTTGCTCACGGCATGGACCTGGTCTATGGCGCACAGCCTTTGGATTGGATTGGTTTTGGCCTTTATTTTTTATGCCTTCTTACAACAATTTGCATCCAGCAGCTCCAAAACCAAATACAGGGTGGGTCTTGGCTTACTTACCGTATTACCTGTTTCATCCCTTATCCTATTTATTTATTACTTACCTTCTGCTGAGTCCGGTGAAAGTGTCATTACTTATTTCAGTACTAACTCAGTCTCCAATGCAAACGCCTTAGATAGTCCTCCCAATCCTGTTTTATCCTCTTTTATAAATGAATATTCTAACTCCCTGTTTTTATTTTGGGTCGTGGGTATGGCTATGTTGAGTATCCGCATGTTGTGGAGTTATGTACAAATACAAAAGCTAAAACTCAGTTGTGTCGATATAAATCAGGATCACCTGATTTCTATTTTTAATACCATTTATAAAAAGTCGCTGACTAGAAAAACCGTAAGGCTGGTAAGTAGTGTCATGTTAGAGATACCCTCTACTGTGGGTCATTTAAAACCAATCATAGTATTGCCAGTCAGCATACTTAATCAGCTTACAATAGAAGAAACCTATGCGGTGATTGCACATGAAATGGCACATATCATACGTAAAGATTATTTATTTAACCTCCTGATATCTTGCGTGGAAGTATTCTATTTCTTTCATCCATCGGTATGGTGGTTTTCAGCCACGCTAAAGTCACTCAGGGAACAATGCTGTGATGATATCGCCATTCAGCTGGGCGCTGAAAAAATGGCTCTGAGCAAAGCCCTGGTTCAATTGGAAGAACAAAACCATACCCCGCTATTGGCTATGGCATTCTCACATAAACATCAATTATTAAATCGCATTCAAAGATTATTCAATCCAACTA
>CAYNIG010000071.1:0-1504 GCA_964396995.1 uncultured Saprospiraceae bacterium
GATGCTGAAGATATACAATCCGCCAATTCGCAATTTGAAACGGGAAGTTTTGTACGTACTTTGATTTCCTATGTAGTCGGTATCACTTTATTGATCGTTGCCGGATTTGGGATCTACAATATTTTAAATATGATGATATACGAAAAAATGGACTCCATTGCGATCATGAAGGCAACGGGGTTTTCAGGAAAGGATGTACGAAAAATATTTCTTGGTATTGCGATAAGCATTGGTTTTTTTGGCGGATTGGTAGGTTTGCTCTTGGGTTTTTTATTGTCTTTATTTATTGATCAGATTCCTTTCAACACAGCAGCGCTGCCAACCATAAAGACCTATCCTGTTAATTACGCTGCCTACACCTATATCATTGGATTTGTATTTTCTATCTTTTCCACTTATCTGGCTGGATATTTTCCTGCCCGGAAAGCCAGTAAAATTGATCCCGTCATTATCATAAGGGGAAAATAATATGAGCAAAAAAGTACTCGAGGCTAAAAACATTACTAAATATTTCCATGATCCACAGACGGTGAAAGTGTTGAATGAGGTAAGCTTTTCTGTGGAGGCAGGTGAGTTTGTTTCAGTGGTAGGTAAATCGGGCTGTGGTAAATCTACTTTGCTTTATATTCTTTCTACAATGGATACCGATTACGAAGGCCAATTGTTTATCGATGGTGAGAGCATGGCGGGTAGAGATGATAGCTACCTGGCCAAAATACGAAATGAAAAAATCGGTTTTGTATTTCAATTTCATTATTTGCTGAATGAATTCAGTGTATTAAAAAACATCATGTTGCCGGGTCTTAAATTACAAAAATACGGCGAAGCAGAAGTGGAACAGAGGGCCATGACACTTCTGAAAACGCTGGATATCGATGCGCTGGCACATAAAAAAACGTATCAAATCTCAGGGGGAGAAAAACAGCGGGTAGCCATAGCACGGGCTTTGATCAATGATCCGATCATCATCATGGGAGATGAACCAACCGGAAACCTGGATAAGAAAAATTCCGAAATTGTTTTTAGTATATTCAAGGAACTGGCTGAGCATTTCAATCAAACTTTACTTATCGTCACTCACGACACTTCCTTTGCCGAAAAAACAAACCGGATCATTACTATGGATGATGGTAGAATAGTATAAAAAAATTAAGTAAATGCCGTACTACCCGGTAGCATAGGCTTCAGCCTGCGGGTTCAAAATTCTTTTATGAAACAGCCAAAGGCCGTTCTACGGTAGCGTAGGATTTAGCCTGTGATGAACATACTTTTTATGTAACAGCCTAAAGGCCGTTCTACGGGTGCACAAGCTTCGGCCTGTGATTAGCATTCTTTTTATATAACAGCGTAAAGGCCGTTCTACGGTAGCGTAGGCTTCAGCCTGCGGGTTCAAATTCTATTATATAACAGCCTAAAGGCCGTTCTACAGTAGCATAGCCTTTAGCCTGTGATGAACTACTTTTTATGTAACAGCCTAAAGGCCGTTCTACGGGTGCACAAGCTT
>CAYNIG010000071.1:1604-3930 GCA_964396995.1 uncultured Saprospiraceae bacterium
TGATGAATCATCCGATTCCACGGATTTCGTAAACAATTTTAATTAGAAAAATACATTATCTTGTATACCAAATTAAAATATGAAAAAAGACAATCTCAATGACCCCAATCGCCGCGAATTCATTAAATCTACCGGTGTAGCCCTGATGGGAAGTTCTATTGCAATTAATTTAGGAATGCCGGGATCGACATTGGATCACGGAAGATATAATAAGGCCAATGTACTTAAAGTGGGATTAATTGGTTGCGGGGGGCGAGGATCCGGTGCGGCCGCCCAGGCATTGGCTGCTGATCCCGATGTAATACTTACAGCCATGGGTGATGTATTCATGGACCGGTTAGAAGAATCCTATAAATCATTGGTAGAGGTCGCACCACAAAAAGTACAGGTAGATAAAGAAAATAAATTCGTGGGATTTGATGCATATAAAAAAGTAATCGCATCAGGTGTAGATGTGGTAATATTGACCACACCACCTTTCTTCAGACCCGATCACCTGGCAGCGGCTATCGAAGCAGGCAAACATGTATTTTGTGAAAAGCCGGTAGCGGTGGATGCTCCCGGAGTGCGAAAAGTAATTCAAGCTGCTAAAAAAGCAGAAGAAAAAAAATTATCACTGGTATCCGGGTTTACTTTCAGATACGATAATCCGAGAAGAGCTTTGTTTCAACGGGTATTACAGGGCGAAATAGGTGAAGTCAAAGCAGTATCCTCTACCCGCAATGGAGGATATCTCTGGTATAAACCAAGACAAGCTCAATGGACCGATATGGAATACCTCATGCGCAATTGGTACTATCAAAATTGGCTTTCGGGTGATTACCTGGTAGAAATGATTGTGCATAGCCTGGATATGATGTCCTGGGCATTGGGGGATAAATTACCGCTGCGGGCCACCGGTTCAGGAGGTAGACAAGCCAGGGTAGAAAAAATGTATGGTAATATCTATGATCATTTTGCCATCGAATATGAATATGAAAATAATGTGCAGGGATTTAGTTTTAGCCGACAGATGCAGAATTGCTCCGGTCGTAATTCAGTGGAAATTGCCGGTACACTGGGCAATGCCGTGGTAAAAAGCAGCGGTGAAATGCAAATCATGGGTAAAAATAGTTGGACCTATCAGGGTGAAAAAAATGATCCATATCAAACACAACACGATGAACTCTTTGCTTCAATACGAAATAATAAACCAATGAACGATGGTATAAGAATGGCTAACAGTACCATGTTGGCGATATTGGGCCGGATGGTTGCTTACAGTGGGCAAACACTTAGCTGGGATGAAGCCATCAATTCCAACCAGGTTTTAGGCCCTGTACACAGTCAAATGAACTGGAGTATGAAATATGCCGTACCCGATATTGCCATTCCCGGTAAAACCAAAGTAGTAGGTTAATTTATATGAAAAATTCAAAGCTGCTATTTTTAATTCTGTGCAATGCATTTTCATTTCAATATCATTTCGCTCAAGGTATCACACTTACTTTTGGTACAGAAAAAACTTCGAATCAATTTTATTCTAATACCAGATCAAAGGGTAGCGATATCGAATGGATCAATGTAAATACTGCTCCCGATACCTGGTCACGACATAAAGATGAATTGGTATGCACCGGTAAACCCATTGGAGTAATGCGAAGTAAAAAACAATATGAAAACTTCATTTTGCATGTGGAATGGAAACATATGGAAGCAGGCGGAAACTCCGGAGTATTTATTTGGTCCGATGCCATACCCGGAGCTGAAAACCGGTTACCCAATGGGGTGGAAGTCCAAATGCTGGAGCTCGATTGGGTAAAGCTAAACATACGAGGCGGAGTAGAGCCACCTATAGCTTATGTGCACGGTGAATTGTTTGGAGTAGATGGTGTGGAAACATTACCCGATAATCCCCGGGGTACGAGAAGTAAATCTGTTGAAAACCGATGCAAAGGCCGGGGCGAATGGAATACCTATGATGTGGTATGTGTGGATGGTACGGTAAAACTATCAGTGAATGGAAAATTTGTCAATGGCCTGGCAAAAGCAAGTCAGAAAAAAGGGTATCTCTGTCTTGAGTCGGAAGGGGCTGAAATTCATTTTCGAAATTTTACTTTAGTGGAATTGCCTGAAGGAGTGACTACTGCTGAGCAGATTGCTCCATTAATAAAATAAGATACGATATACGATGGTGTGAAGTGCGGTTTGATCGTACTCTCAATATAAATCCAAATTATTTGAATAAAGTGGGGTCGCCTCCCAAAAATTATAAGTATTGCTTGTGAGCCAGCATAATTTTAGGGCCGGGGCGTGCGGTTGATCATACTTCTCAAAATAAATCCAA
>CAYNIG010000071.1:4030-18035 GCA_964396995.1 uncultured Saprospiraceae bacterium
GCATAATTTTAGGGCCGGGGCGTGCGGTTGATCATACTTCTCAAAATAAATCCAAATTATTTGAATAAAGTGCGGCCGCCACCCATCCCGAACTTCGGGATATAAGTATTGCTTGTGAGCCAGCATAATTTTAGGGCCGGGGCGTGCAGTTGATCGTACTCTCAAAATAAATCCAATTTATTAGAATAATATATTGCGGTCGCCTCCCGTCCCGAACTTCGGGATATAAGCATTGCTTGTGAGTCAGCATAATTTTAGGGTCGGGGCGTGCGGTGGATCTATAATAAACTTAGATCGATTATTTGTCCAATTGCAGAAATAAAGATTTCCTTATAGTTTCTATTACTTTTTCTAAATTATTGTCCACTTCTTCATTTGTAAATCTTAGTTCTATAATTTTATGCGAATGTAAAAAGTCGGTTCTGATCTTATCGTATTCAATTTGATCTTGGTTTAAGTGATTTTTACCATCCAGTTCAATACTCAGTTTACATGCCACACAAAAAAAATCCAATATGTAATTAGAGATAGTGTGTTGTCTTCTACATTTTTGGTTCACTAACTGTCTATTCTTTATTCTTTCCCATAATTTCTTTTCTTGCACAGTCATGTTTGCTCTCAAAAACTCAGCATTTTTAAAAGTGGTTACTTTGGCATTTTGATTTTTATTCCCTTTGATGTATTTCATGAATAACCATAATTTATATTACTATTCTGTGATTATATTCCATAAACTTACTCAAATGTTATACCTACCACACGCCCCATCCCTATTCCGAAAATGTTCGCGAGCGAATTTTGGGAGTCATCCGCACACCGGTTTTTTTTCATTTTTTAAAAATAATAATCTTAAATAATATAGTGCGGCCGCCACCCGAAAATTATTGTCTGGCATGCGCGTAGCATAATTTTAGGGCCGGGGCGTGCGGTTGATCGTACTTCTCAAAATAAATCCAATTTATTAGAATAATATAGTGCGGCCGCCACCCGAAAATTATAAGCATTGCTTGTGAGCCAGCATAATTTTAAGGCCGGGGCGTGCGGTTGATTGATAGTATTATTAAAATTACTTCATGAAATTCTTATTTTATTAGCGCTGTCATCATCCGCACGCCCCTTCCCTAAATTCTACGAATTTTGGGAGTCATCCGCACACGGGTTTGCTTTTTATTTTATTTAAATAGTAATCTTAAAGAATATAGTGCGGCCGCCACCCAAAAATTATTGTCTGGCACGCGCGTAGCATAATTTTAGGGCCGGGGCGTGCAGTTGATCGTACACTCAAAATAAATCCAATTTGTTTGAATAATATAGTGCGGTCGCCTCCCAAAAATTATTGTCTGGCACGCGCGTAGTATAATTTTAGGGCCGGGGCGTGCGGTTGATCGTACTCTCAAATAAATCCAATTTGTTTGAATAATAAAGTGCGGTCGCCTCCCAAAAATTATTGTCTGGCACGCGCGTAGTATAATTTTAGGGCCGGGGCGTGCGGTTGATCGTACTCTCAAAATAAATCCAAATTATTTGAATATAGTGCGGTCGCATCCCGAAAATTATAAGCATTGCTTGTGAGCCAGCATAATTTTAGGGCCGGGGCGTGCGGCTGATCATACTTTTCAAAATAAATCCAATATCCTTACCAGCTTCAAATCCTTTCCGTGGATTCTCCACACTCAATTTGTTCAATCCCTTCTCCAATTTCATTACTTTTGATGAAAATATTATGATCTAATGAAAAGCATGTTTTTTTATCTCAGTATTTTTCTTGTATTATCCTGTACTTCAATAGCGCAGGTCAATAATAATATAATTCCCATCCCGGTGACTTATAAAGCGGGTACCGGAAGCTTCCAGTTAAAACCCGGAACCGCAGTATCTATACCTCAGAAATCAGCAGAGTTACTCAGGCTTGCCAATCAATTGATCAACCATCCACTGACAAAAGATTTAAAATTGATTCAGAAAAATGGTGTCTCCAATTCAATAAAACTGGAGCTGTCTGCTGGTGCATCCGCTTCTAACGAGGGATATACCTTATCAGTGTCTCCAGGAGCTGTTTTAATTAAAGCCAATACAGCAGCCGGATTGTTCTATGGAATACAATCCTTTAGCCAATTGATTCCATTGACCGCTACTAATGGTGTGTATTCTATTCCTGCCTGTGAAATTTCAGATCAGCCAAGATTTGGATGGCGGGGCTTGATGCTCGATGTAAGCCGTCATTTTTTTACTGTAGAGGAAGTAAAACAATATATAGATGCAATGGCTATGTATAAGTTTAATACCCTTCATCTTCACCTTACTGATGATAATGGATGGCGTATAGAGATCAAATCATTACCAAGGCTCACATCAGTGGGAGCATGGCGGGCAGAGCGATTTGGCACTTTTGGAGACCGTACACCGGTAAAAGAAGGGGAACCAACACCTTATGGTGGATTTTATACTCACGAGCAAATCCGTGACCTCGTGAAATACGCTGGTGAAAAGCACATCACTATAGTACCTGAAATAGAAACTCCGGGTCATGCCATGGCATTACTCGCCGCTTATCCGGAGCTGTCTTGTACACATGAAAAAGTATTTGTAAATCCGGGTACCAATTTTGCAGAATGGTTTGGAAATGGAAAATTTAAAATGCTTGTGGACAACACCCTGGATCCTTCCAATGAATTAGTATATGAATACATGGATAAAATATTTACTGAAGTAGCTTCTTTATTTCCCAATCCCTATGTGCATGTAGGAGGTGATGAATGTTACCATGGCTATTGGGAAAAAGATGAATCGTGCCAGGCACTGATGGCCAAAGAAGGAATGAAAGAGGTAATGGAATTGCAGAGTTATTTTATTAAACGATGTGAGAAAATACTGAAATCAAAAGGAAAAAAATTAATTGGTTGGGATGAAATACTGGAAGGTGGGCTTGCCCCTGAAGCCACGGTGATGAGTTGGCGGGGAATGCAAGGCGGGATAGAAGCTGCCAAACAAGGACATGATGTGGTGATGACACCTACCACGTTTGCTTATATTGATTATATGCAGGGTGACAGATCCATAGAGTTTCCTATTTATGCCAGTCTTACGTTAAAGAAAACTTATTCATTTGAGCCCATTCCCGATGGCGTTGATCCTAAAAGAATACTGGGAGGCCAGGGCAATCTGTGGTCAGAAAAAACACCTACTCTCCGGCATGCATTTTATATGTCTTATCCGCGAACATTTGCTATTGCTGAGACCATGTGGAGCCCAAAAGAGAAAAAAGCATGGCTTGATTTTGCCGATCGTACCCAGCATCATTTTAATCTGTTTGACAAAATCCAATGGAATATTTCAAAATCGCTTTACGATGCAATTGCCACCACCACATATAAAGAAAATATATTGAAATGCATGCTTTCTACAGAATTGCCCGGTGGGGATATTCATTATACCATAGACAATACTTTTCCCGATGCCTATTCACCAAAATACAAAGGAGAGATCATCGTACCGGAAGGCGATGTGACTATCCGCTTTGTAGTTGTCAAGAATGGCAAAGTGATGGGCCGTACAGCAGCCATACACCGCAAAGATCTGATCGCCAGGGCCGGTAAATAAATACATGTCAGCTATAGCAACCAAAGACCTGACCTACCACGACTGGAAAGCAAAACTTTCTTTAGAGCTAAAAGGTAAAGACCTTACAAGCTATGATTACGTATGGGATGGGGTGTCGATATCCCCATTTGACGAAAGAACAGGCATACCCATAAATCGCTTTCCAAAAAATAAAATAGGTTGGCTTATAGGTGCCCGGTGTGATTTAAAAAATGAATCTATACTTCATGCTTTGCAATTTGGGGCGGAAATCATTTCGATCGAATCAACAGAAAAGATTAAAAACTTTCCTGCTATTTTTAATGATGTCAGACTGGATTGGATATCACTGGAACTGGATACGAATGATAAAATAAATATAAAAAACCTGTATGCCTATTTAAAAAAACAGGATTACCTGAACACCAGCGGAGCAGTGATCACGGCATTCGAAAATCAATATGATCTGTATTCCGAGTATAGTTCTCTTTTACCTGGCTACAAATTCCTGAGTTTAGATTGTTTGGCATCCGATACTGCTGCGGCTATCGCAAATAAATTTTCTTTATTAATAAAACTTATAGAGCGTCTTGCTGATGCGGACTCCATTCAGCGTGTACTCACCAATATGGTCATTCGGTTTACGCCAGGCCATGACCTGGTGCTTACCATCAGTATGATTCGTGCACTGCGCCTGGTATGGATGCATATACTCAAAAGCTTTAACCGGGATATAGACCTGCCTGTTATCATACATTCATACATCACAAATGATGGAATAAAATCTACGGACAATATGATTTTGAGCACTGCGGCCAGTATGGCTTGCGTAACAGGAGGTACGGATGCATTATATATTGAACCACCCGATCCTTTAAAGCAACATAAAGCATGGCAGCTTAAGCTACAGCATATATTGAAAGAAGAATCTCAATTGGACAAAGCAGATAATCTCATTGCAGGTGCCTATACAATAGAGCGACTGAGCACGATAATAGCCGAAAGAATTTGGGAAAAGATATAGAATAAAATAAGGCCGGCAGCTAAGTAAGCGTACTTGCAAATACCCGAAACTTTTTCGAGCAGCCGGCCTTTCTCCCATTGCTTAATCATATAATCAAAAAAAATCACGATTTTGATCCACAATTAATGTAATTAACCATAAATATTTTTTTCTTAAAAAACTTAACCAATCCGGTAAGATGATTTCAAGTAATATTAATCCGCACAGCAAGACAATTTTGAAAAAAGAAAATCCCTATCCTGATGTTTTATCATGGGTTAATGAATTAAAAAAAGGAAATACAAGCGCACTGGCCAGGGCCATTACCTTAGTAGAAAGTTCTAAAGCCACGGATAAAATAATAGCAGAAAAACTGGTAGCAAAAACCAACACCACCGGAAACAGGGGAATAAGACTGGGTATTACGGGGCCACCGGGTGTAGGCAAAAGTTCATTCATCGAAGCTCTTGGATTAGAGATTTTAAAAAATCCCGCACTGAAAATAGCCATACTTACCTATGACCCCATCAGCCCACTGCAGGGTGGCAGTATATTGGGCGATAAAACACGCATGCAGAATCTATCTAATCATCGCAGGGCATTTATACGCCCGTCACCTTCATCACTGAACTCCAGCATCAATGAAGCCTGCAGATCAGCAATAGATTTTTGTGCGTTTGCGGGCTATGATTTTATTTTGATTGAAACGGTAGGAACGGGACAATCCGAATTGGCAATTAATCACCTGGTCGATTATTCCATCCTTTTATTAAATCCGGCCGGAGGTGACGAATTACAAGGTATAAAAAGGGGTATAATGGAAATAGCAGATCTGATTGTAGTAAATAAAGATGATTCAGGATTAGAAAACGCAGCTAAAACGACATTGGCCAATTATCAAAATGCTATAAAATTATTATCCAGAAACAGGGTCAAAGTAATGAAATGTTCGAGCTTACGGAATACAGGCATTCAGGAAATAAATACCCATTTGGTGTCCATGATCAGCCTGGATAAAAAAGAAGGCAGGATTTCAAAAAAAAGAAAAAGCCAACGGGTATATTTATTCCACGAAATGATAAAACAAAAAACAAATCACAGACTCATAGGAATAATAATGAATAAAAAATCAAAATCCATAGTCGATAAGGCAAAATCTCCTTCCTGCAATTTAAATCAATTAGCTGAACAGTTTGTTTCCAGGCATTTTAAATCAAAATGAGGTAAAGGCTACTTCGCACTGTTCAGTTCCCACCGCTCTCCTTTATTATTTAACCTGTAGAATTTTTTGTTTTCAAATAATACAGCCTGGGAAAATCCTTTGGCATGGGATACATCGGTATTGAATATTTTACCGTTGAAATAACTGTTTATTTCTTCACTTACAATGGTATGGCCAGTAGCTATGTATTTTGCACCATACAAATTAAGAGTGCTGTCGACCTGGCCCATGGTAGCTTTATCTTTACCGATATAATAACCCCTGTACCAAAGAGGCCCATTATCGCTAAAGAGCAATTCTATTTTTAAATCAGGATAGTTGTACGTAGTATCAGCGTAGTATGGTCTGGCCATTTTATTTATTTCATCCAATGAAGCAGCCATATAATTGAGGTATCTGCTGGCTCCACCATGCATAAAAAGGATTGGACCTATTTTTTCGATTATATTTTTTGTGCGCAACCATCTCCCCAGCTCTGTATTCTCATCGTAAAGGGATAGATACGTTCTGTTCAATAGTTTGGCATGCTCATAATATTTGGGATGTACATATCTCAGGTCGCCATTCAGGTTCATGATTTCGTGGTTGCCGAGTATAAAATGCACATATCCCTTCGCCGCTTTTGCCTGTTCTTCCAGTGAATAGATTAACCACAATACTTCTGAAAGTTGATTTCCACGATCAAAGAAATCTCCGGTCAATACCAAATGTCCTTCACCAAAGATCCAATTAAAATGTTCATCTATTACCTTGTTCACCTGGAGCAATTCCCTGAATGCTTTAAAATTGGCTTCTATATCAGAAAGAATAAATATTTTATCTACTTTATTGGTTTCGGTTTTTTCATCCGGGAGCTTTGATTTTAAGTTGACCGAAAAGGTTTGTCCTGAAATATCCGTGGGTACTTGCACTACCCAAGGTTTTTTATTTGAATATGCCGCACTGTCGACGGTGGCATATTTAGTACCGTTTTTGATATATATATTCTGGATGAATATTTTATTCTTATTGTACCGTACGTAAGGTCCGTCAAAAAGAACAGCAGTATCCTGGCCACTCATAAGGGCAATAAAATTACCCGTAATAATTAAAGACAACAGTATTTTCTTCATAAACATGCTAATATGACGGATATGGGGAATAATGGTAACAAAAATAAACGGAAATTAATAAAGTCAATGGTTTACAGAAAGAATATTATATCTTTCTTAAGTAAATTATAGACTGTATGACTGTCAAATCTCTTCCTTTTTCTTATTACTTGTTTGTCACACTATGTTTGCTTTTGCATGTAGAATGCCGTCAGCAGGAAAAAAAAGTAAATATTTTATTTATCCTGGCTGACGACTGGAGCTATCCCTATGCCGGAGTGTATGGAAATGGACAAGTAAAAACACCTAATATTGACGCTATTGCGGCAAAAGGTACTTTATTTACGCATGCTTTTTGTGCCTCCCCTTCCTGTACTCCATCGCGGGCAGCGATACTCACGGGGAGATATCCACATACACTGGGTGAAGGGGCCAACCTGGTAGGAAGACTGAATATTTCTACCCCTACCTATGTAAAGGATTTGCGAAAATCAGGATACAGGGTAGCCTACGATCGAAAAGGATGGGGACCCGGTGATTATGAAAAAATGGGATACACTGAAAATCCTTGTGGTGATTTAATGACATTTGATTCATTACTGCAAAATACATCGGTCAATCAACCTTTTTTCTTTTGGTGGGGTACCCAGGATCCACATCGAAATTTTGATTTAAACTCCGGTGCAGCTGCCGGAAAAAATATTGACAGTATCAAGGTACCGGCTTTTTTACCCAATGTACCTGAAATAAGAGGGGATATAGCTGATTATCTGACGGAGATAGAAAGGTTAGATAAAGAAGTAGGTGATTTAATGAACAGATTGGAGAAAGCAAACCGGTTA
This sequence comes from uncultured Saprospiraceae bacterium, assembly GCA_964396995.1. Classification (GTDB taxonomy): domain Bacteria; phylum Bacteroidota; class Bacteroidia; order Chitinophagales; family Saprospiraceae; genus JADJLQ01. Next base: position 11,768 of record CAYNIG010000071.1, read on the forward strand.
AAGAATACAGTCGTGATCATTACTTCTGATAATGGTATGCCTTTCCCTCATGCCAAAGCAAACTTGTATGACTTTGGTACACGTGTACCCTTGATCATTTCGGATTTCAGAGAACCCAACAATCAAATGAAGGTGAATCATTCATTTGTAAATCTAATAGACCTTACCGCCACTTTTTATGATCTTGCCGGAGTAAAGGAAAGACCAATCATGAACTCCAAATCGGTATTGCCTGTTATCGATAAACAAACCGACATACATCGATCAGAAGTATACCTGGAACGGGAGAGGCATTGTATGTGCAGGGCGGAGATGAACTATTATGCAGGTTATCCGATGAGAGCAATTCGAACACGGGATTATTTATACATCCGAAACTTTAGACCACACCGGTGGCCGGCAGGTGATGAAACCATACCCGGAACTCCCTCGATATTTGGTGATACCGATGGTGGGCCAACAAAAATATATATGATGGATCATCGAAATGAGGATAATGTAAAAGATTTGTTCCAGCTTGGATTTGGACTCCGACCTGCAGAGGAATTATATGATGTAAATAAAGATCCATTTCAAATTCACAATATGGCCGCGGATACTGCAATGAAAAGTATAAAAGAAGAACTTTCCATGAAAATCAATACCTGGATGAGTGAAACAAATGATCCCAGGGTAAATCCGGCATCTGATCTAATCGATTCCTATGTGCCTACTACCCGGGCTTGGATCACCCGGGACGGGATTGTGTTATTGGATGGCAAATAAAACCTAAAAAACAATTCAATGGAAAACGAAAATCAGGAAGGAATAATTGAAATTACCAGGATTGAAAACACAGGTAAAAATGCCGATCAGACAGGTACTCTTAAAGCTCTTTTTGTCCGATACCCCGGAAGTCAGCAACTCTCTATATGGTTGCCGGAAAGTGCATGGAAAGGATATGGTGAATACAGAATCCATGATTTAAAAAATAAAAATCGCATCGAACAAAAACAGGTGACCGATACCGTAAGTGGTTCAGTAAAATTGGTATTTGATAGTATTTTTATAGCACCTGGTGAATACATATTGGAAATAGATCATCCTCAGGGAGGCAGTCATGTATTGTACTTTAATAAATTAAAAGAAAACGAAAAAGTTCCGATAGACAAAATCATAGAAATGCCCATGGCAGTAAAAGATAAACCGTCACTATATATAGAGCCCAAACCCATTGTCGATAATATGGATTGGAGGTAATAATGGAAAATTCTGGCGTAAGCTATAAATGATAAGACCGATTCTAAATGGAAGTTATCAATCAGGAAGGAATTATTGAAATCACCAGTATTGAAAATCAAGGTGGTACTGATCAATCCGGCACCCTTTCAGCTAAATTTGAGCGATACCCCGGAAGTCAGCAGCTCAAAGTATGGCTTCCTGAAAATGCCTGGAATGGATATGGTATGTATAAAATTACTGAAATTAAAAAAAAGATCATTATAGAAGAAAAAAAGGTAACTGATATAGTCAACGGCTCAGTGCAATTGCTTTTCGATACTATCTTTATTCCACCTGGCGAATATCTATTGGAAATAGAAAATACAAATGGAACCACCCACCATTTATACTTTAACAAGTTGGAAGAAAATATAAAACTACCCAAAGAAAAAATAGTAGACATGCCGGTTGCTACAAAAGACAGGCCATCCATCCATGAAGAAATACAACCCGAAGCTATCACAAATGAATCCGATGATAGTATGTGGCGTATCTATAAAGATGGATCCGGCAATCCTATTCCTAATTTGGACCAAGAAATCAGGGACAATGTTGATAGCCGTTTGGCAGAGATATTCAATTTAAAACAAAATAATGAAGGCCCCAGGCTGGAATACGATGACAGGGGCAGAGGAGGATATATTACTTATGTTGAACATGATATTCGTATTCAACTTTGGTGGGAATTTGGTGGTGGTGATTGTCATGTGTTTATTGAAATTCCAACTGAAAAGAATTGGGAAAGTGAAACAAAAACACCTCTTAGCCGAAGAAGGGAAATCTTACTATTTGTTGCCAATACAGTGAAGAGAGATCAGGGTCCAGATTGGCGATTTGAAATTGAGGATAGAAGTATTAGTTATTATGGATGATTTTTTATATTTTATCTTCCAACCATCAATTCCACTTCCTTAGCAAACAGGCCATTCACTGCTTTACCATTCAATTTTAATTCCATCACTGATTTATTCTTGGCCTCGTACGGTTTCCAGGGTGTGAGTCCTTTACCATTGGGATTGCCAGTCTTAATAAAATTAATCCAGTACCTGCTCATCATATTCTCCATTTGCAAATCAGAAGCTCTCCATGGACGGTTCCAGGTATCGAGTGAGTGAAAGGCAAATGGCATATCTGCTGTGTGGAATGCACCATAATCAGGGAAGTCGGGTTTAGGTACCGGTACATGGTCAAACTCATATATATACACAGGAGCTTTATTATACTGAGCCCACAATATGGCAGGTATTGCTCCAAAGCTGAGTCGCCTGAGTTTTGCGTTGGAATGGGCAGCCATTTCTGCATTATCAGCCGGAAAATATTTTAGTAAGGCCTCTTTCTTGCCGGGATAGTTTTGATCTAATTGTTTTTTAAAATCATCAGGAGGTATCTGAGTATTGCCAAATAATGTACCATCACCGGTGACCCATCCCGTAAGCACCTTTACATTATTATGTGATCCGGATGAATAGTGTGCTTTGATATCAAGGGGCAAAAAATAGTCATCCAATACAGGAGTATACGGAGGATTAAATTTATTCACTTTATCCAATAATTCTGCAGCAGGTAATGCTCTCATTTCGTCTATTGTTTTCAGACCTAATTGATCCATTAATTTTGTACCGTTGGCTTCCGCGGTAGCAAGATTCACTCCGCGATTGGTACCGAGGAGACCACCACTGTGAGCAATGGCTTTGGTAAATAATCCTTTCGACAAAGGGGAAGCAACCAAAGCATGCACCGAAAAAGACCCTGCTGACTGGCCCATAATGGAAACATTGGCCGGGTCACCACCAAAAGCCGCAATGTTTTTTTGCACCCATTTTAATGCCTGCAACTGATCCAATAATCCAAAGTTGGCAACGCCTTTGCCATTGGATTCTGCTGTGATGCTGGGATGGGCAAAAAATCCAAAAATATTTACCCTATAATTTATACTAACAAATACAATATCATTTTGTGCATAATATTTCCCATCGTACACTGCACAGGCTGCTGAGCCGCTATTAAATCCACCACCATAAATCCAGACTACAACCGGTTTTTTCTTAATAGTTGGTTTAGTCCAGATATTTAAATAAAGACAATCTTCACTCAACGGACTCGGCGGCGCAATAAACTCTTCTGTCCAGCAGGCAAAAGGTTTGGGGTCCCGTTGCACCGGACTGGCTGAAAATTCGGTACAGTTTAAATCCCCTTGCCAGTTTTTTGGCTCCTGTGGTGCCTTCCATCTTAGCTCCCCTATCGGTGGAGCAGCAAATGGAATACCTTTAAATATGTGCAGGCCATCTTTGATATAGCCGGTCACAGTGCCATGCTGAGTATTGACTTTGGGTTGAGCATAGATAGTATATAAAAACAGAGAACAGAGGAGTGAAAGTGGATATTTAATGAGCATGATAGGTTATAAATGAAGTGACATAGATAAGGAAAATTAATTTCTAATTTCTGATTTACTCTTAAAATCTTGGCTGATTCCGGATTGAATCAAGTTTGGTATGCATATCAGAAAGGCAGCTTTGGTTTGAGTCCAGCTCATATTATTGAAATACTTCAAATAAAATTCGGTTTTAAATCTCAGCTTTCAATATTCAAGATTGAATTTATTACCTTAGCCACTATGTACAAAGTAGGTCTATTCATTTTTTATATATTTTCTATTTTTCCTCTGGTAGGGTGGGCTCAAGGCAGTTTGTTTATAATAGGGGGCGGTGACAGACCACCCAAGATGATGCAACGTATGATCGCTGAGGCAAAACTCCAAAGCCATGATCATATAGCCATACTCACCATGTCAAGTGCCAATCCCGATACTTCGTATAAATATATAGTTGATGATATAAGACCGTATGCTGCACATGTAATTGCAAAATTGCATTTTACCAGGGCTGATGTGAATAATAAAAATAAATTGGATTCTGTACGAAAGGCGAAGCTACTGTTTATAACCGGAGGCGTTCAAACCCGATTTATGAATATCGTATGGAATACGCCTGTTTTTAAAGCCATTCACGAGGCATATGATCGGGGAGCTATGATAGCGGGAACCAGTGCCGGCGCAGCAGTGATGAGTGAAATCATGATCACCGGCGATCAGATCAGGGCCGATACACTATACGAAGGTGCCGTAGACAGAATTACTCCTGGCAATATGGAAACCAAACCCGGATTGGGCTTTTTACACAATACCATCATTGATCAGCACTTCATTGTAAGAAGCAGGTACAATAGAGTACTTACTTTATTGAGTCAATATCCCGGTAAAATGGCTGTAGGTATTGACGAAGACACGGCCATTCTGGTACGCAGGAATAATGCTGAAGTGGTAGGCAATAGCCAGGTATTGGTATTCAGAAATCAAAAGAATCTACCACTTGCAGACAATAAGCCGAGATTTAAAAATATGAAGATGAGTCTTTATGGAAATGGGGATCGGTTTAAAATATGGGAGTGATATCGATATCCTGATGTGCAACACCTCTTTTTTTTGCATTTTTTCTAATCTGATCAGCCTGCAAAATGTATTCTCCTTCTATTGAACTTTTCTATAAATTCTTTCAGGGTATAGTATTATTTCAAGTGTTGTTCTTTGGAATGATATAGTTTTTATTTCACCGCAAAGAGTATTTATTCTATAGCCTTATGAACCTGGTGACCGCCAGCTATTTTTTTCTAAATGCACCAAACACTTTTTTTTCAATACCTGACGAGATGGTGTATCTACGGCGGATATTCAGTGCAATTAATTAAACTATGATAACAAAAGTTATCCCAGTCTAACCCGTATTCCTTCTTATTACTATTAAAATTACCCCAATGAGGTATTGTGATAACTTTTGTGATTAGAGACTTTTGTCATTATCATTAAAATAATGATGCAATCTAAATAATGCGGTATAAGATGAGAGTATTTCTGACGGCTCTTCCCCATAGTATAAAATTAAATGAAAAACAAATGCTGGTATTGATGAAGTTGATCAATGGAAAAACCTATAAATCGATCGCAACCGATATGAATATTTCGGTTAGTGCAGTGCGGCAATATGCGCACAGATTATATAAAAAGCTGAATGTTGTAAACAGGACTGAAGCCATTATAAAATTTGGGATCGCAAGTGATAACAAGAGTTATAGGATAAAATAGTAACGATATAAATACAATATACACTGGTTAATACTTGAATAATATATATAAATGAGTTTAAACTTTTACCCATATTCCTTCTTTCTTGGACTACTTCTGGTCACCAACATTAGTACCGGGCAAGACCTGAACAATGTAAAAAGTTTAAAGCCATTTGAATGGAGAGCCGGTGTATCCCTGGGTTCTAACTTTTCTCAATCGACCAGATCCACACCCCTTACATCACCTTTTGGATATTATGTGAATGCCAATGCTTCTATAAGTATATACGGAATAGCTCTACCCATTTCATTCAGCTACCGGAATCAGCAATTTAATTATTCCAAACCCTATTTCAGGTTGGGTATAAGCCCAAAGTATAAATGGCTGCAGTTGTATGCAGGCCAAAATTCATTGACTTTTAGTCCGTATACGCTGGCTGGCGTGACCTTCACGGGTGGTGGTATAGCCCTCACGCCCGGCAAATTTCGAATGACCGTCATGGCGGGCAATTTATTGAATCCACGGGCAATTTTAGATTCAATCCAAGGCAGGCCCACCTTTATTAACCCCTATAAAAGATCTGCTCTGGGATTGAAAATTGGAGTAGGTAGTGCTTCAAAAAATGCAGAGCTTATTATTTTCAAAGGAAAGGATTATTCGAATGACCAAAATATAGCCGATTCCACCCCATTCAGGCCTGCAGAAAATTTGGTACTCGGTATTCAATCCAGATTTTCATTCTTTAAAAACCTGGTACAATTTCAAATCAACTCTGCAGCCAGTGCTTATACTAATAATCAAAATGCCGGAGATATTGAAGTGGGAGATAAGGAACAGCGATATTATAATTTCGCAAAAAAACTTACTTCAGTAAATAATTCTACC
>CAYNIG010000072.1:0-17984 GCA_964396995.1 uncultured Saprospiraceae bacterium
TAATGTTGCTCACCGTCTTTGTCGTATCGCGCCAGGTTTTGTTGTACAGACGCAGTAACAAATTCATTCGTGATATCGATTTCATTTTCCCTGGATACGGCATACAATATTTCCAGAATATTATACAGTTTTCTGCCATCTCCACCAGATAATTGAATCAGAGCCGCAGTTTCTGAAATGGTCCATTTTCTATTTTTTAAAAATTCATCTTTAGTAAAAGCCATGTCAGCCATTCTGAGCAAATCATCTCCAGCTAAGGATTTTAATACATATACCTGGCATCGCGATAAGAGAGCAGAAATGACTTCAAACGATGGATTTTCAGTGGTTGCCCCTATCAGGGTGACCACTCCTTTTTCAACCGCATGCAATAGAGAGTCTTGCTGTGCTTTTGAAAAACGATGGATTTCGTCAATAAATAATATAGGATTGGGTTGATCAAAAAAACGGGATCTCTGTGCCTTTTCTATAGTTTCCCTTACCTCTTTTACACCAGATTCAATGGCACTCAATTGGAAAAAGGGTCTTTGATGTTGGGTAGCTATTAATCTTGCCAAAGTGGTTTTTCCCGTACCCGGAGGGCCCCAGAAAATCATGGAATGGATATTCCCTGATTCGATTAATTTTCTGAAAACAGAGCCGCTGGCCATAAGATGTGCCTGGCCTATATAATCATCCAGGGATTTGGGACGCATGCGCTCGGCCAAAGGAAACATGACTGCAATTTACGATATCAGCAGAGTATAGGAATGAAATGATTTTATTATACTGGCCATTTCATCAAACAAGCCCTATTTACAATTAATAATTAGCGGAGGAAGACTTACCTGGTTACTTTTATTTCCATTTCTGTCTTCGATATAAAGTTTATAGGTAACGGTATCTTTGGTGGATACAGCGGGTACAGTGCAAGGGTCAGCATTGGAATAATAACAACAAACATTAAATAAAGTAGTATGGTATACGGTTATCGTACCCTTCACTCCATTCGCCACGCCTTTCTGTGGAATGACCGGCATAGAATAGGTAATTTGTTTGCCATCCCGGTCATCTAATAGAAATATATTGGCTTTATTTACCGGATCACCTATGTCGCCGTCGCCATCAGTAAACCCAATCCGGATTTCCAGGGTGTCGTCTTTCAGCCTTCCCTGGTCTATGGTGTTTTTATTGATGCCTTCAAATGTAATAGCCGGAATGTCAGAGTATTCCGGAGCTATAATACAAGTAGAAACAAGTATTGATATAATAAATAATATAAAATACTTAGTAAACATTTATTGTGTAAAGATCATGGATTTTTGCCATAAAAAGCAATGCCTTTTGATTAAACGAAATCCTGATGTTCATGGTCTTTTAAAATTGACCTGTTTTCCATTTTTCTCCTGGCTATCAAACCAGCAATGACACCAAAAGCGAAACCTCCTATATGTGCCCACCAGGCCACTCCACTTTGCTGTGCCTGGGATGCGGCAGACCCAATAGAAAAGAAACCACTGATCAGCTGCTGCACGATCCAAAACCCAAGGAATAATATGGCAGGCATATAAAAAGACCTGAAAAAATACAATACCAGCACCTTGATCTTGGACGCAGGGAACATCACCAGGTAAGCCCCTAATATCGCGGAAATAGCTCCGCTGGCACCCACAGCTGGAATCTGGCTTCCGGGACCAGATATCACGTGTGCAAGTGCCGCTGCGAGTCCGCCGAGTAGATAGAACATAATGAAATTAAAATTACCTATTACAGCTTCAATATTGTCAGCAAATACCCATAAAAAAAGCATATTCCCTATGAGGTGCATCCATCCGCCATGTAAAAACATGGAAGTGAATAAGGTAAATAAATCCTGTCCCTGCACAATCTCTGAGGGTATCGACCCATATTTGAATACGAATGGTTCCAATTGGTCGGGAGGTAACATTACCTGAAAAATAAATATCAATACATTGAATGCGATAAATAGATAAGCAAATAATGGTTTACTACCGCCTTTTACCTGATCGTCGCCTATAGGGAATACCATAATGTGAATTTATTAATTAAATGGGTCTTTTCAGTTCCTTAGTTCTTAAAAGAACGAATGCCATTTTTTTTAGAAAATATTCCCAAAAGGATTTTTCCTAATGGGTTAAAAGAAAATAATCATAGATACTGCGCGCCACTTCGGCAATAGCTCTCTCCCTCTCAGGAATTGGTTTGGTAGAAGATTTTACAAATACCGAGATGGCAATATGACCTGCATTTTGAGGTAATACAATGATACCTACATCGTTGGTGGTCATCCCAATAGTCCCTGTTTTGTGCAATACTTCCGTACCGGGGGGTAATAGTCCTTTTAACCTGCCGAGGCCACTTTCGCATCTTTTCATTATATCCAATAAAAGGTTTTTGGTTCCTGATTTAAGGATTGGTTCCTTAATTAACTTTATCAATAGTGTAGTCATTGCTACGGGTGTGCTTATATCTAATAGGGTGCTATCAAATTTTTTTGAATAGAATACCTCTTCTTCCGGTTTTATTTTTTCAGCCAGGCTGTCAAATAATGACGGCGACCAGGATGCCTTTTTATCCAACGGGATTCCAAGAAAATCGGATATCAGGTAGGCAGTGGGTCGATCAATACTGAGCCCTTGAATACCAATTCTTTTCATGCATGCATTCACAGCAGGCGGTCCTCCTGCTAATCGAAGCAATATGTCGGTGGCGCTATTGTCGCTGATGAGTAACATCAACTCCAGGAGGCTGCGAATCGATAATGCCACTCCTGGTTTTACAGCATTGGGCCAGTTAAATCGGTCAGAAATCATCCCACTTCCAGGGTGAAGGTCAGATTTTTCCAATTCTATCAATTGATCCAGTGAATACATGCCACTATCGACCCTGGTGAGCAATTGAATAGCTATGGGTACTTTATAACTGCTCGCCATGGGAAATGGAATTTGTTCATTTTGGCTAAATGTGATTCCTGATTCAATATGAGTGGCGGTCACACCTAGCATACCACCTGAAATCAGGGATAACCTTGCTATTTCATTTTTAATTCTTTCGTGAATTACCCCGGGGGAAGGTTTTACCAATATGTTTTGCTGGGCGCAAATAATATTAGCATATAGGAAGAGGCAGTTGGCTAAAAACAGGTTTTTAAAACTAAATGTCATAATATTGAGAATAAGTAGGTGAATATAAAAATAGTATTAAATAGGCCGACTTACTTTTTGGAGATCTTCATTAAATCCTCCAGGTAGTCAGCCTGGATTTCCTGAATTTCCAATAACTTTTTATTTTGATGTACAAGCAGGTGGTCAATTTTTTCAGACAATAATTTTATTTCAAGTTCTGCTTTGAGGTTGATTTTATAGTCATGTTCAGCCCTTATTCTGTCTTTTTCTTCTTGCCTGTTTTGACTCATCATTATTATAGGAGCCTGGATGGCCGCTATGCATGAGAGTATAAGATTGAGTAAAATAAAAGGGAAGGGATCAAATGTTTTTGTTTTTAAAATCCAAAGGTTTAATAAAATCCACACCAGAATAAATGTAAAAAAGCTGATTATAAAATTCCAGCTACCGCCGAACGAAGCTATTTTATCAGCCATTTTTTGGCCGAATGTGAGATCGGATTCTTTTTCTTCAGATAAATTTTCAGAAAGGATCGAATTATTTTTGATTGCATTCAACACATCCTGATCTATGATTGCCAGTTCCCCTTTCTCCTGGGCCACCAATTGAGTAAGGTAGTGTCTTCTATAATGATTGAGTTCGGCAAGGCTGATCTTGCAATCATATGTAAATTCTGGATAATCTTTTTTGATTAAATTAAAGATGCCTTCACGTAAATCAGTGCCATGCACTATTTCACCAGGTTTAATGATTTGTTTACTTATAAAACTGACTGCCATACTTTTTTTAGGATTTGATTGCCTGCGAAGTTAGAGCATTATTTAGTGAAATGGATTGACCAGCAATTGAGACAAATGGGGTAAGCCAGAGAAATAAAATAAAGGGCGAGGATGTAAAAAAGGGATGTGATCTGAATAAAAAAAGTAGCGTGAGAGAGACTTGAACTCTCGACCTCGCGATTATGAATCGCGTGCTCTAACCAGCTGAGCTACCACGCCATGATGTCAAAAATGGCGTGGTAGTGAAGCTGAAAGCTGCGACTGAAAGGAGTCCCGATAAGATCGGTCACCAAGCCATTTAAATATAATTTCAAAAATTAAAGGCGAAAATAAGCAGCAAAACCGATCTTCATCGGGGAACTATTACGCCATGATGTTAAATCAAATTTGGAGGCGCAAATATACTATATTTACTCAAAATGTACGCTTAATTACAACTGAATCCGTTGCATTTTAGGAACCAGGACATGCATCAGAGCCCACGCTGAAAGATAAGCAAGTCCACAATAAAAAAATACAATGTAATAACCCGTCTGGATATGTCCCAGGGACTTATAATAGTCGAATAAAAGTCCTGCCCCTTTAGATACCAATATTCCCCCGATTCCTCCAAGCATACCTCCTATTCCTGTAACCGATCCTACAGATACTTTGGGAAACATATCGCTCACCGTGGTGAAGAGATTGGCACTCCAAGCCTGATGAGCAGATGCCGCAAAACCAATCATCAATACGGCCAGCCACATATTGAAACTACCCATCCACTGGGATATCACCACAGGTAATGCGCAAGCAGCATAGACAAACATGGCAGACTTTCTGGCACGATAAGCTTCCCATCCTTTTGACATTAGCCACCCGGGTAACCAGCCTCCGAATACACTTCCTACCGTTGCTATGATAAATACCATGGCTGTCGGAAAGGCCAGATCGGTCTTGGTGAGACCATATTGTTCCTTTAAAAAATCAGGTAACCAGAATAGATAAAACCACCATACCCCGTCAGTCAAAAGCTTACCCAGGGCAAATGCCCAGGTCTGCTTAAATTGCAAAAGCCTGGCCCAGGTTGGTTTTACCAATGGATCCGTGCCTGTATTTTGTTCATCTTTATCCGAGTGAATAAAATCATATTCTGCTGATGAAAGTCTTTTTTGTTTCGTAGGTATTTCATAGAAAAGGTACCAGAAAATCAACCAGATTAAACCCGCTGCTCCAACAAATAAAAAAGTGAGCCTCCATCCATAATTATAGGCTATAAACGGAACCGAGAGTGGTGCAATAATGGCTCCAACATTGGTACCGGCATTGAATATCCCGGTTGCAAACGATCGTTCCTTTTTAGGAAACCATTCTGAAACAGTTTTTATGGCAGCCGGGAAATTGCCTGATTCAGTGACTCCTAATCCTATTCTGGCAAAAATAAATCCCAAATTGGTTTTAATGAAAAAGTGAGCCATAGCTGCGAAGCTCCATGTAATTAAAGCTAATGCATAGCCGGTCTTGGTACCCAGCCAATCAATTAATCTCCCGGCAAATAACATAGCCAGGGCATACGCTGCCTGAAATGCTATGGTAATATTGGCGTAATCATTTTTAGACCATTTAAATTCTTCGTCAAGATATTCTTTCACCAGGCTGATTACCGCTCTATCAACATAATTAATGGTGGTGGCGAAAAAGAGCAAGCCACAAATCACCCATCTATAGTTACCGACTTTTTGCATGTAAGGTATTTAAAGATGTAAGGTAATAAAAAAAAGTATGGAGTGCCCTGGTCTTGCAATCCTTTGTGAATTCAAATCAAAGTATTGAATACTGTCATCTTTTTACTTTACCACCTGATTGTCCATTCATCAAGCCTTTGATATCGTCTGTAGTAAAATAATTCATGTCTCCCGGTACGTAATGTTTGTAAACAGAAGTAGCTGTTGCAAACTCTACTATCTCTTTTAGATTATTCGTTATTTGCAATTGGTGTATCAGCCCAGCTGTAAATGCATCACCACTGCCTATTCGATCTACCATATCGGGTAAGTCATATTTGGTAGATGCTTCTATGGCACCTTTGTGGTACAGGTATCCCTGGTAGGTATTATGAGTAGCCGAGAGCCCTGATCGTTCTGAAAGTCCTATATAATCCAGGTTTGGAAATCGTGCAGTAAGTTTTTGAAAACCATCATACATATCTGAGCAAGGAAGTTTGAAATAAATTTCCATTACATCCATATCGCCAATGATCACATCACACAGATCAATCAATTCTGGCATTATTTCATGGGGTGGGGTACCGTAATCCCATAACTTGGATCTATAATTGAGATCGCAGGAAATTTTAAGTCCAGCTTTCCTGGCTGCGAGTACTGCTTCGCGTGTAGCCAATGCGGCATTTTTACTTAGAGCAGGAGTGATGCCCGACCAATGAAACCAGGTACAATTCGTTACGATTTTATTCCACTCTAACATACCTGGTGCTAACGAATGCATACCACTGTTTTTTCTATCGTATATTACTTTACTACTTCGACGGCCTGCACCTAATTCTACAAAATAGATACCCAGCCGATCTCCGCCGGCTATGGAATAAGAAGTATCTACACCAAATTGATCCAGGCTGTTTAGGGCTGTTTCACCAAAACTATTGGCAGGCACTCTGGTGATGTATCTTACCTTATGATGGAGCTGAGTCAGGGTGATGGCCACATTGGATTCACTTCCGCCAAAATCAAGCGAAAGTGATTTTGCCTGTTCCAGCTTTTGATACATGTAGGGTGTAAGCCTAAGCATGATTTCACCGAAACAAACTATAGTCATGATTATTTGCCTCCCTTGATTGATTGTATCAATGCCAGTACGTTCCGGGTTTCATGCTCTATGGTGCTATAATCTTTGGTTTCCATAAGCTTTTTACTGATTAATTTGGAGCCCATACCTACGGCGCATACACCAGCTTTAAACCATCCTTCGATGCTTTCTCTTGTGGTATCTACTCCGCCGGTAGGCATAAAAAGCAATTTGGGAAAAATTTCTTTTATGCTGCTTAAAAATTCAGGGCCCAATATATTTCCAGGAAACAATTTTATAAATCCGAGTCCGGCATTTTCAGCTGCTATAATCTCAGATGGTGTCATGCATCCCGGTGCATACATGATATCATTATTCAAAGCCATCTGAGCCACATCCAATACAAAACCGGGACTCACCATAAAATCTGCGCCGGCTTCGTAATAGGCAATAGATGATTCAAGGCTTTTGATAGTCCCTATACCCAACAGCAGATCTGGCATTTCAGCATCCCTTATTTTTTTTAAAGATTTGAAATTTTCGAAAGCCGCCTCGCCCCTATTAGTATATTCAATAGCTCTGATTCCTGCCTGGTATACCGCTCTGGCTATTTCTATGCTCACATTTTTGTCAGCATTAAAATAGAGTGGTAAAATCCCTTGTGATTTTATTGCTTCTGTGACTTCTTGTATTTTTGACATTTGTAATTCTATTGATAAAATTAGGTGATTATTATTTTTTTACTTTCAACACCAGTTTCTTAATCATCCCTTCACCTATCATAGGTGCATGTACATCTTCAGGGAAAAATATGGCAAATTGTCCGTCTTTTAAATTGAAAAAAGTATCCGGAGTATCCTTATAAAACAAAACATCTTTTTCGTTATTGTATTCCCCTTTGGGTGATGCACAATCCTGTCGAGGTTTCCAACCGATCGTTTCATTCCCCCGGATGCAGACCTGAATGTCAATATTTTGATTGTGGCATTCAAATTTTTCCAGGCTTAGTTCTTTGGTCTTACCCTGTGCATCAGAATAAATAGCTTTTAATCCATCAGAAATCTGCACCGTACCATTATCTGCATTTACCAGATCGGAGGAAAGAATGTATTCAAATGCTTCTTTAAACAAGGGATGTGAACCGAAGTATTTCTCAGCATTTTCAAGTTTGTCTATAATCATGTTTCTGTTGTTGAATATTGGAATTCAAATTTTTTTTTCTTAAATCAGAATCTACATTGTAAATAGTGCTTGATCCATTGTATGTCTTAATTTGTACATCGTACATTGTACATCGTACATCGTACACCCTGCGCCGTCCATTATCTCTGCACCCTTCCACTTCCATCTCCTTTCATCAATTCCTGTACTTCCTTTAGAGTAGCATGGTTCATATCGCCGGGAATGGTATGTTTGAGGGCGCTGGCTGCCACGCCAAATTCAGCTGCATCTTTCATGTTCATTCCGGTAATCAATCCATAGATCAAACCACTTGCAAATGAATCTCCGCTGCCTACCCGGTCAATTATTCTCACCTGGTATTGTTTGGTATGGTAAAAATCCGATCCGTCGTATACCAGGGCACTCCATCCATTATCACTGGCACTGTGACTTTCCCTCAAGGATGATGCAATAAATTTAAAACCGAATTTAGCTTTCATTTGTTTGAACACATCTTTATAGCCATCGAGGTTTAATTCCCCTTTGGTTACATCCGAGTGTGCTGCTTTAAAACCTAAGGTGGTATCGGCATCTTCTTCATTACCTATACAAACATCTACATATTGGCAAAGCCTTGTCATTACTTCTCTTGCCTTTTCTTTAGACCATAATTTTTTCCTGTAATTGAGATCTATGCTGGTGGTAATGTTTTTTGCCCTTGCTGCTTTCAATGCTGCTTCAGTCAGCTCGATGGCTGAATCACTGAGTGCAGGTGTAATACCGGTGGTATGAAACCAAACGGCGCCATCCAATATTTTATTAAAATCAAAATCACTTGCTTTAGCTTCGGCTATGGAGGCACCCGACCTGTCATAGATTACCTGTGAAGCTCTCATGCTGGCTCCGGTTTCCAGAAAATAAATTCCAAGCCGGTCACCACCTTTTACAACAAATTGAGTATCGACACCATAGCGACGAAGATGGTTTATTGCTGATTGTCCAATTGGATTATCAGGAACTTTGGTTACAAATGTACCCTGTAATCCATAATTGCATAATGCTGCTGCAACATTAGCCTCTCCTCCACCATAAGTCACATCCAGGGTATCCGCCTGCACAAATCTTTTATAATCAGGTGTAGAAAGTCTTAACATTATTTCTCCGAGGGTTACTACTTTTTTTGACATAATTGATAGAATTCGTTTGATTATAATTAAAAGTTAAAATAGTTTTTTGCATTAAAGTAACATATATCCTGTATCATTTTACCTATCCATGGGATATCGTTAGGTAATTCACCATTTTCGATATCGTTTCCAAACAGATTACAAAGAATTCTTCTGAAATATTCATGTCTGGGAAAAGAAAGAAATGATCTGCTGTCTGTAATCATTCCAACGAAGCAGGATAATACGCCCATATTTGACAGAATATTGATTTGATCTGTCATCCCGTCCTTTTGATCTAAAAACCACCATCCGCTGCCAAATTGCATTTTGCCTCTGATAGTACCATCCTGAAAATTGCCTGTCATGGTTGCAAAAGCGGCATTGAAAACTGGGTTGACATTGTAAATTATAGTCTTGGTTAGTTTGTTTTCTTTATCCAGACGATCGAAAAAGACAGACATAGACTCCATTTGCATATAATCACCAATGCTGTCTACACCAATGTCTTTACCCAGTGTCTTTAATAATCTGGAATTATTATTCCGGATTGCCCCCAGGTGAAATTGTTGTACCCAACCTTTGGACCAATCCAGTACTGCTAACTCATATTGAATTGCTGATTTGAATTTAGAGGCTTCTACAGGAGTGATTGAAAGGCCATTTAGGGTTTTTTGGAAAATAGCTTTCACTTCCGTTTCAGTGTACTCTTCAGCATAAAGATACACCTGGCCATGATCTGATGCCTTACACCCCGCAGCTGCAAAATAATCGTGCCTGTTTTTTATTGCATTTAATAAGTCATCGTAATCAGAAATCGGAATTTTACTTACTTCTTCCAACCGTTTGAGATAAGCAATAAAAAGGGTAGGCTGATCAATGTTCAGAAATTGATCAGGTCTGAAGGTTGGGACTACGCATACAGGATTCTGGTTTGCTCGTATCTTACGATGAGCCAGAAGATCATCACACGGATCATCCGTAGTGCCTACTACTTCTACTTTGAAATGATTTAATATAGCATTTGTGCTAAGTGAAGGTAATTTTTCACCTACCAGCGCATATATGTATTCGGCAGAAGCAGGATTCAGAATGTGTTCTATGCCAAATGGATTTTTAAGCTCCATATGAGTCCAATGGTAAAGTGGATTCCGCATGGTATGGGGGACTATTTCGGCCCACTTTAAAAATTTTTCTTTGTCCGATTTGTTGCCTGTAATATAGGATTCATCGACTCCCAATGTTCGCAGGGCTCTCCATTTGTAATGATCCCCTTTGAGCCAGATTTCGGTCAGGTTATTAAAAGTATAATCATTGGCAATTTGCTCGGGAGATAAATGACAATGGTAATCAATGATGGGCATATCGATGGCATAGTCAAAGTAAAGCCTTCGGGCTGAATCCGATTTTAGTATAAAGTCTTCCGAAATGAATGATTTTTCTAAAGCGGTCTGTCTGGTATTACTGGTCATTATGTACTGTGAATTATTAAATGGTGGAGTATGCTTGATTTTAATCCTTTTTCTTCTATATCAAGATAATGTAAAGTTACCTGGTCAGAAAATCCGGGTAGTGAAACAAAATCGTGATTGAAAATAGATTTATTTTGCAACAATCCTTCAATTCTTGTTTTGGCGTTTTGTGGATTCAAATCACTCAGCCCTTGCCAATGAGAGTATAATTCACTTTCTTTCTGGTCGTTAAACTCAAACTCCGGAAATTGCGTTTTGTCACTAAAATATTTATTCTGCACCATCACCTTGGGCTGATATACTCGTAAAAAAATTGCGAATCCAAAGGTAAGAAATGGAGGTAAGTATCCAAATTCTTTATAAAATCTTACAAAAGTATCTCCATTTCGGGTCTGCATTTTAGTGATAGATTGGGATAAAATAGATTTTAGCTCATGTTTTATATATGGATTTTTCCATCTTGATATCATGTGTTTATAAAAAGAAGATGCAGTGGGGCTGATGGTTTTTAAAGTAGGTAATATTTCAAATTCAACCGTTTTTTTAAACATTGAAATTATCAGGTCATGATTCATCATTTCTTCTACCGTCTTACAGCCCAGGGCATAAGCAATTGGAGAAAAGAGGGTATGGCAGCCATTTAGCAATCTTAGTTTTTGCTCCCGGTAGGAAGTAAGATCATTGGTAACAATAAAACCCGGTATTCCCTCATATTGACTGAAGTATTCCTGAACATCCGCGTTGCCTTGTATAGCCCACAAATAATAGGGCTCAGTAGCTATGGCCAAATTATCAATATAGGGCAAAGTGTAATTTTGGCTTTCCTTCCATTTTCCCGGAACGATCCGATCGACCAAAGAGTCACAAAAATGACAACAGTCCCTGACCCAGGCTCTGAATCCATCATCATATCCAAAGTCAACAGAATGTCGACAAACCAGCTGGTAAAGTACTCGGCCATTTTCAACTACCAATTCAGTGGGTATAACGATCATTCCCTTGTTGGGATTGCCATTAAAGTGGCCATATCTTTTGTGTAATAAATAGGTAAGCTTAGCTGGGTAACCTTCGGGTATTCCACTCTTTATACCGGGATTATAAGTAAAGCCGGCTTCGGTTACATTGGATACTGCGATGGACAAAGAATCAGCGGTAAACAGAGATTCTATTTTGGGCCATTCCAGTTCAGCACTCAGCACTTCATGAACACAATCGACCAACGTACTTTGTGTGATTTCATTCAATTCTTCATCCAGTCCTGAAGATATTACAGTAAATAAACAGTCCTGGTCTTTAAATGCCTTGGTATCGCTCGAAGTGGATTTTACCATCGCAATGGCATTTTCTGCTCCTTTTTTATTTGCTTCCTGAAAAATATAATCTACCAGCCCCCGGAGTAAAACCCCGGTACCAAATTGAACTATATTGATTGGCAATTGACTTTTATCGTCAGACGATTCGCGATGGAGTACAGGTTCGTTTTGTACAGTCATTATGGAAGAACAATGTTACTATTAATCTGTTAAATACCATAATATACTGGACGATTTTGCGGGTTTCCTCCGGACAATAATTCGTTCCATTAAAGTGCAGGTTGTTTGTTATTATTGCAATTAAAAAGTAAAGATTTTATGAAACTTAGATTTGTATTTTTCTTTTCTCTGTTGGCGATTATTTCACTGTTTGGTCAATCGGAGATTAAGGTGATCGTGGATGGCTCCCAACCCAGCCATCAAATAAACAAACATATTTACGGCCATTTTTCCGAACATCTTGGCCGATGTATCTACGATGGTTTTTGGGTATCCGATACCATGAATGTTCCTAAAAAAGATAGAATCCGATTGGATATTGTCGAGGCATTGAAAAAATTGAAAATCCCTAACCTGAGATGGCCAGGAGGTTGCTTTGCGGATGAATACCACTGGCGAGATGGTATTGGTCCCCGGGCTCAACGGGCTAAATATGTGAATACTCACTGGGGAAATGTAGTTGAAGACAATAGTTTTGGTACGGAAGAGTTTTTATCACTTTGTGAATTATTGGAATGTGATCCTTTTATAGCCGGCAATGTCGGAAGTGGCACAGTAGTCGAAATGTCCAATTGGGTCGAGTATTTGAATCATCCGGGGGGAACCACACTTTCAGATCTGAGAAAACAAAATGGTCATCCGGAATCATATAAAGTAAAATGGTGGGGTGTGGGAAATGAAACCTGGGGCTGTGGTGGAAATATGACTGCTGAATACTATGCAGACGAATACAAACGCTATGCAACATTTGTGAGAAATTATCCCGGGGTACCTATAAACAGAATAGCCTCTGGGGCAAATGGTGCAGATTACCATTGGACTGAAACATTGATGAAAAATATTAACCCCAGTATGATGTGGGGCACTACTTTACATCATTATTCAATCCCCAGTGCTTCATGGGCTAAAAAAGGATCAGCCACTAATTTTGTGGAATCGGAATATTTCACTACCCTGAAAAATGCCTGGTTTATGGATGAATTAGTGACCAAACATTCTACCATAATGGATAGGTATGATCCGGCAAAAAGAGTAGCTTTAGTAGTGGATGAATGGGGTGTTTGGACTGATGTGGAGCCGGGTACAAATCCAGGATTTCTTTATCAACAAAATTCATTGCGAGATGCTTTAGTAGCAGGTATGACCTTAAATATTTTTAATAATCACAGCGACCGAGTTAAAATCGCCTGTCTGGCACAAACAATAAATGTACTGCAAGCCCTCATCCTGACCAAAGGCAGGGATTTGTTACTGACGCCTACTTATCATGTGTTCGATTTGTATAAAGTACATATGGATGCTCAATATTTACCTACCCGCTTTGTCTCTCCTGATTATGTACTGGAAGATAGAAAATTACCAGCCGTAAATATATCTTCATCCAAAGATGCTCAAGGAACTGTGCATATATCCCTGGTGAATATCGATCCGGTAAAAAGTCAGCCTATTCAATTACAGTTAAATGATCTAAAATGGTCTGCCGTCACGGGTAAAATAATCACCTCTTCTAAATTTAATGATTACAATGACTTTAATGAAAAGAATAAAATCAGTTCAAAACCATTTTCTGATATAAAAAATGAGATGGGAAAAATTAAAATCAATTTACCTGCCAAGAGTATCGTGGTGCTTGAGTGTAAATAAATGTTGAAATAAGATGATCAGACTTTAACTTTAAATAAACAATTTGCAAAATGAAATATTACATATTATTATTCTTATTTACTAGTTTCTTCTTCAGCAATTGCAAGAAAAAAGAGACAGTGAGCTCCACCGTATCAGACCCAATGGTATTGGCCGAAGCTGCGTTTAAAAAGGATTGCTCCAGTTGTCATGGAGACAATGGGGATGTTTTTGTGGATCGTAATTGGAAACATGGAAAGAGCAAAGATTCATTGATCCACAGTATAATGAAAGGGCATGCCGATTCTTTGAACCCGGTATGGGTGACCACATTGAAACCCGAAGAAGTTTCTTCTCTTGCTGATTATCTTGTAAAAGGAATAGCTTACCGAAAGTCTTTTGATTTTGAAGGAGATAGCATTACCAAAGCAACTGTTCATCATAAATCCATGAGTGTAAAACTCGACACGATTGCAAAAGGACTTTCAAGCCCTTGGGGTATGGCTTTTTTGCCAGGTGGAGACTTGGTGTACACGGATAGGGTGGGGAAACTCTACCGTCAGTCAAATGGCAAACCATCAGAGATAAAAGGAGTTCCTCCGGTTTATGCAATGGCACAAGGTGGGTTATTGGATGTGCAGGCTCACCCCAATTTTGATAAAAACCAATTGCTCTATATTTCTTATTCAAAATTAAAAGATAGTGCCGGAGTCAAGCTTGCAACTACAGCCCTGTTTTGTGCTCAATTGGCAGGTAACTCATTAAAGAACGGTAAAGATATTTTTGTTGCGTTGCCCTGGAAAACCACTCCGATACATTATGGTTCGAGAATCGAATTTGATAAAGAAGGAAAATTATTCCTTACCGTAGGGGATCGTTTTCAACATATGGATACTTTACCTCAAAAGCTGGATAATGACCTGGGTAAAATACATCGGATTAATGATGATGGTTCAATTCCTGCAGACAATCCTTTTGTAAATGTGCCAGGGGCCAGACCTTCTATCTGGTCTTATGGACACCGAAACCCTCAAAGCCTGAGCATACATCCTGAAACAGGAGCCCTATGGGAAAATGAACATGGACCGAGAGGCGGTGATGAGCTAAACCTGATCGAAAAAGGTAAAAACTATGGCTGGCCCATGATTAGTTACGGAATCAACTATAATGGTAAAATCATGACACCCTATACTGCCAAAGAAGGGATGGAACAACCTAAAACCAAATGGATTCCTTCTCTTGGACCCAGTGGCATGACCATAGTAACCAGTGATAAATATCCTGCCTGGAAAGGGGATATATTGATGGGTTCTTTACGGTTTCAGTTTTTAAACCGGGTTCATTTGGTTGGGAATAATCCGGATGAGCAGGAACAATTATTGAAAAAAATAGGAAGGGTGAGAATGGTAGAGCAGGGGCCTGATGGATTTATTTATATCGGTGTGGAAGATAAGCCCGGTTGTATATTCAAGTTGGTTCCGGTAAATGCGCAGATGCAATAATATGAAAAAAATAATCATACTTTGGCTAATTGTACTGGGGATAAGTGATGCCGGTAATGGGCAATCATTCAGCAAAATGATGAAACCGAAACCGGCTATAGTCTCTTATACTTTTAGAAAACAATTTGCTCAGGATATACCAGGTACGTTGGATTATATTAAATCACTTGGCATAGACAATATCGAGTTTTCAAACCTTTTTGGCCAGACAGCTGAAGATATTAAAGTGATGATCGACAGAAGAGGAATCCGATGTACCAGTTTTGGGGTTTCCTACGATGATATCCTAAAAAAGCGATCAGTGGTAATCGATAATGCTAAAAAATTGGGAGCTTCATATGTAAGGGTGGCCTGGATACCACATACCGAACCTTGGAATATTGAGACCGTAAAACAAACAGCCGCCCTTTTCAATGAAATAGGAAAAGACCTGAAATCACATGGACTTATATTTGCCTATCACAATCACGGGTATGAATTTGTACCATACGAAAAAGGTACTTTGTTTGATGTACTCATGAAGGAAACAAACCCGGAATATGTCAGCTTTGAAATTGATATCTTGTGGGTTCAGCACCCGGGTCAGGATCCGGCAAAACTCATAAAAAAATACCCTAAAAGATTTAAACTCATGCATGTGAAGGATTTGAAAAAAGGCGTGGTTGGCAATTTATCTGGTCAGACTCCTACCGAAAACGATGTGACATTGGGTACAGGGCAGATAGATATTAAGAAAGTTATGAAGGCAGCAAAACGGTCTGGCATAGAGCATTTTTATATAGAAGATGAAAACGAGAATAGCTGGAATCAGGTGCCGCAGAGTATTGCTTTTTTAAAGAATGGGAAATAAATTATATCAGTTTAAAATCAATTGATTTTAATATCCTTCAGATCTTGCCACACTTTTAATTTAAGCTGTTTATTTATGTCGATTTTTGACAGCGTATCAGTATAATACATATCAAAACTGCTCAGTCGGTAAAGATGATATTTTGGTAATTGGATAAAAATACCCACGGACTCAGGATGAACATCAAATAACCATACGATCTTTACGGCATTATTGCTCCAAAGGCTTGCGTAGGATTCTATTTCTTGTGGATCGATTTCAACATGGGCTATATCATCGGTATGCCATTTGAAGGCAATGATCATTTTGTTTAGAAAAGCCGTCTCTTCGGGTGTGAGCTTACGGTAGATTAAGATTATGGGTGCCTGCAAACCAGAATACACTTTGGCAGGTTCGGGAATTGAATAATGCTTTATTCTTTGGTATAAATACACCTGGCTAATGTATGAATAATTATCTATGAATATAAATACGAAATGATTTGGTTTGTATTTACTTTTTGTGTGCCATTGATCACCAAAACTTCAGAAGGTATTTCCGGTAAACTTCCATATTTTAAATAACTATTCCAGATGTGCTGAATGAACCATTCAGGTTCGTTGCCCCATCTTTTATCCTTGCGTTTCCGATGAAGGAAGATTTCTTTTTCAATCGACATGAAAATGCAGAAATCATATTTTGATACTATTTCGGTGTCGTAAAAGGCAAATAATCCTTCTACTATAATGATCTCGCTGACGGCTGATTCAGAGATTATTTTTTTCCTGAGTTCCTTCCAATCCAGGGAATCCGGATGCTCCCAATCGATGTGATTTTTTATTTTAGGCAGTCCTGTCTTTTTTACAAAATCATCCTGATTGAGAATGCTAATAGTCTTACCTTTGAGCTGTTTTTTTAACAGATTGGCCAGGGTGGTTTTGCCTGCCCTGCTCACTCCTCCGATACCAATGATCATAGCACAAAATTAATTACATGGCTCATTTTAAAAAGTATTCCGTATTTATTCTTTTGATTTTGTCAGGCTTGTATTGCAGTCCCAGGTATTCTCTAACCCGCACGGATGGTCAGGATCCATTTAAGTATCCTGAAGAAAAACACCTCAAAAACATTACCCAGCTTACATTTGGTGGTAATAATGCTGAAGCCTACTGGAGTTTTGATGGAAAACAACTTACATTTCAGAGTGATTTTGCCAATTGGTCAAACGGTTGTGACCAGATTTTTACAGTAACCCCAGGTAAATCAGATTTGCAAAAAAATAAACCGGTGAGAATAAGTACGGGTACCGGTCGTACCACCTGTTCCTATTTTTTGCCGGGCAACAAAAAAATAGTATATGCATCTACTCATGCTGCCGGTAAAGACTGCCCTCCGGCACCGGAAAGGAGTGCCACAGGTAAATATGTATGGGCTATTTATGAAAGTTTTGATATTTACACAGCCGATCTGGAAGGAAACATTATCAACAGGCTTACCAGTACACCTGGATATGATGCAGAGGCCACAGTGAGTCCTAAAGGAGATCTGATGGTGTTTACTTCTGTACGGGATGGTGACCTGGACTTGTATACCATGAAATTGGACGGCTCAAATGTAAAACGGGTTACCAGTGTTCTGGGCTATGATGGGGGGGCGTTTTTCTCTCCTGATGGTACCAAATTGGTTTTCAGAGCATCAAGGCCGCAAACAGAAGAAGCGAAAAAAGAATACCTGGATCTGTTGCACCAGGGCCTGGTGCAACCTACAGAAATGGAAATTTTTACCTGTAATATCGATGGCTCCGATTTAAAGCAAGTAACTAAATTGGGAAAGGCCAATTGGGCTCCTTATTATTTGCCGGATAATAAACGGATTATTTTCAGTTCCAATCATGCCGCTTCAAGGGGATATTCATTTAACTTATTTATGATTAATGAGGATGGCTCCGGACTTGAGAAAGTCTCACAGGACAAAGTATTCGATTCTTTCCCTATGTTTTCACCAAATGGTAAAT
>CAYNIG010000073.1:0-17983 GCA_964396995.1 uncultured Saprospiraceae bacterium
TAATGCTTCTCTCCAAATTACTGCATAGTCTTTTTCTTCTGTCAATGCACCCATTGCATTTAATTTTAACTGGAGTGAATTACAACTTTTCCACTGTCTTTGATATTCGGCAGTAGTAAGTGAAGGCTCATCCCACTCCGTGAGTAAGACACGATTGGGATCCAACACCGTCAACAACGGTTTTTGATCAACCTCAAGGATAAAATCCTGGCTTCTTTCATTCATCCATATCCTTTTTCTTTCTATGGTCTCGTTTTGATGGTGAATGTCAACATCGATCGGCAAAACAAATACAGAAGGATAGGATTTTTTTTGAGTTTGATGGAGTGATATTTTGAGTGTTTTCGTGGTTACATCATATTGAGTAGTGTATGATAATGCAGGATGGCCATCGTCTAAATACCATTGATTAAAAAACCAATTCAGGTCTTCTCCGGTAACCTCTTCAAAGGCTAACCTCAGGTCGTGCACTTCCACTGATTTATACGCATGTTTACGGAGATACAGATTCAATGCTGCATAAAAAGCTTCATCACCTACATAGTGTCTAAGCATGTGAAGCGTAAGGCCGCCCTTGTTGTAACTATGCGCGTCAAACATCGATTCACGGTCGGTGTAATGGAAATCAATCAGGTTATGCGCTTTGCCAAAAGACACTGAAGATAAATATCCCATAAGTTCGTCTTCTCTGTGCCGGTCTGCTTCGTACTTTCCATACTTATGTTCAAACCATAAGTATTCGCTGTAATTGGCAAAACCTTCGTTCAAAGTGAGGTTTGCCCAGGATTCTGAGGTCACGTAATCACCAAACCAATGATGCATCATTTCATGAGCAATGATGTAGTCGTTTTTGTCATCAATGAGCTCGCGATGTGTCTTTTGAATAAAATCTCCAAATACTACTGCCGTGGTATTCTCCATAGCACCGCTAACATATTTTTTTACGATGATCTGTGCGAATTTTTTCCAGGGATAATGTATACCCAATTTATCACTAAAAAAGCTAAGCATCTCCGGAGTGTGATTGAATATTTCCTTTGCATACGGGGCATACTGAGGCTCTACATAATAATCTACATTCATGCCTTTCCAGGTATCCGATACTTTAGCAAAGACTCCTGCTGCAATCATCACCAGGTAGGGAGCATGAGGTTGATCCATCACCCAGGTATCTGAACGGGTGCCATCATTGTTTTTAACGGAAGTGGTCTTCAATCCATTGGATAAGGTCAGCATAGAATCCGGCACGGTAAGAGTGATGTCGTGCGTCATCCTTTCATTGGGTTTATCTATGGTAGGAAACCACCGGCTATTGTTTTCAGTTTCGCCTTGTGACCATAGTTGTATCGGCAGGGATGGATCCGTGTTGCGTGGATCAATAAAATACAAGCCATTATCATCGGTAATAGCAGCACTTCCTCCAGTACTGTTGGCACTGGGCTTGGCTGTATAGTCTATATCAACGAATAATGTATCTTTTTTACTAAATGGTCTGTCCAATCGGATGGTGATGAGGTTACCATCATATGTAAAAGGAAGAGACTTGTTTTTACTGGAGATGGAATGGATATCGAAAGTTTTTGCATCCAGGACAAGGCTGTCCATAGTATAAAAAAGAGGTACCAGTTTGAGGTTTGCTTTGCCTGATACATGCTCTTGTTGCCAGTCAAATTCAATACGAAGTGAAGTATGCAATAAATCCCATGTACGGTGATACGAAGCCCTGTAAGAAGCAATAGAATTGGTCTGATCTTCGGATGGCTCTGTTTCAGAACCTTCCGGTGTGACTACCAGAGAGTCCAGGTCTCTGAATTCAGTCTCTTCCATAACCATGGTATCCGATTCCAGCGGCTTTACTGCCTCCTTGGTAACAGCCTTGTTGCCGGCACATTGAAGTATGAAAGTGCTGATGAGTATAAGAAAGATAATATATTTCATTTTAGTAATGTGAATTGAATAGGAAGCATCAATTATTTTGAATCAAGGGTATATTTTTGGGAAAAATATAAGGCAAAAACAGCTGACAGAAATATAAGTGCGGTGCATACAATTGGTGGCAAAAATGTGTAAACCAACATAGATAAAAAAACCGCACCAAATACCACTACCTCGATTTTTAACAGACCAGGCCAAAATTCCTGTGGCAATCTTTGTCGTAAAAAATAGACATTTATAAGGCCGCCCAACAGGCAGATCAACGTAAAACACAAACTTAATCCGGTAAATAATTCAAAAGTAGATCGGTGTATCCCCATACCTAAGTCTTGTTTGTAATTTACCAATAGATCCAGTAGCTGCTTTTCGGTATCATTTCTGCCTTCCTGTTTTGCAAAAAAACTGAGAGAATGAAAAAAAGCAGTAAGGAACTGCATGGTAATCAAGACAAATAAGGATTTTCTAAACATAAGCCTAACGATAGAACTAAATAGAGTACAAAGTTAGCCTAATTATGCAAAATGGTATGACCCACTTATTAAAGCACAGAGATTTAGTCTTCCAGATTTTTTTTCATTATCTGTATCTGATGGTGGTCTCCAAGCACAATTACTTTCATACCTTCTTTTATAATTGTCGATCCGCCAGGATTGATCACAAATTTTCCCTCTGCATTTTTGATACCAATGCAGGTGACACCTGTCTTTTTCCAATTCATTACCTCATCCAGTGTTTTGTTTTTGATTTCAGCGGGTAAAGATTCAAAGGAAATGGATTCCATATTGATGGTTTCGCCTTCTTCGCCGCTGACAAAATCAATAAATTCGATTACATCCGGTTTGGAGACCAGTGTCGCCATATGTGTGCCCCCAATCTTATCGGGTAAAATCACATTGTCAGCACCTGCTTTTTTTAGCTTTGGAAGCGAATTGGCATCGCTGGCCCGGCTGATAATTTGAATATTTGGCTTGAGTGAACGGGCTGAAAGTACTATAAATACATTATCCGCATCAGTAGGAAGTGCTGTTATCAACGCCCTGGCATTTTTTACCGAGGCTCTGATCAGAGTCTCGTCCAGTGTGGCATCACCATGGATATATAAAATTTCAAAATTTTCTTCAATAAATTTGGCAATTTTTTCCTGATCTTTTTCTATTACCACAAAGGGAACCGCATGCGATTTTAGAGTAAGAGCAGCTTGTTCTCCATTTCTGCCGAATCCACAAATTACCACATGGTTTTGTTGCTTAGCTATGATACCCATAATTTTTCTTGTTTTAAAATATTCATTTATTTCACCTGTCACCACAAATTGTGTAATTCTGGCCAATACAAAGGCTAAGGTAGACCAACTGAATATCAATAAGATTACCGTGAAAATTTGGCCATTTTCTGACAATGGTTTTACTTCTCCAAATCCGACAGTGGTGATGGCCAGAGTAGTCATGTAGATTGCCTCTACCAGGGTGTACTTTTCAATGGTCATATAACCCAATACACCGACCATGATCATGCCCTGAAGTATAAGGAAGGGGGTAAGTAGTCTGTATAATCTTGCTTTCAAATCCTGGTATTTCAATTTTACTGAAAATTATTAAAAAAGATCTGCATTTTTCATTCTCCTCCTCGCGGACCATAAAACACTACCCAGGTCATAAAATCATCTGTAAAATCGAAAAATCGATGCGACTGTCCTGCCGGCACGAAAAGAAAATCATGTGGTTTAAATTCAATGATGGTTTCGCCGTTAATAAACTTGCCTGTGCCTGAGATAATAATGTATACCTCATCCTGGTCGTGTGGTTTTTGATAGTCCTCCTTATTGGGTTTGTAGATTTCAATAGATAAGGTACCATGATTAAATAATTCGGCAAATGCCTTCGGGCTTTGGATTAAAGCTGTCCTTGCCTGATCCAGAGGTATATGCATATTTTATTTTTTTATTTTGTATACCCAAAATGAGCTACCGGCTAACTGACACCAGGCTTTATTTATTATTCCGGCATCATTTCGAACAAACAAAACAGTAAGAGGCAATGAAATAAAATAATCATCCGACACCTTAGACAAGGGGAAAAAGTTTCTTTTTTCAATTCCATTCCATGTATAAAAAAGAAAATCCTGGTCCAGGTCAATGGTTAGATTTTTTCCTTCCTGCGTCATATATGTTCCTGTATATTCTTTCAGATTAACATACGTTTTTTCAGGCAATATTGCTTTTTGTATTTCTGAAACTTCTTCTGCAATAGTATTGGCAAATGCTTCCAGGTAACGTTTGCCGGTTCGCTTATCCGCCAGGGTAGCATATCCATTTATACCACTTGGATTGTAAGTGCCTCCTTCTAAAACAACCGGAGTCATTGGCCCGGGAATATCTTTTGCCGAACTATCATTCACAGCCTTGCTCATATGTACCAATTCGGGTTTTAAATACAATACATTTGAAGTTTCACTATCATCGGCATGTCCACCATATGCTCTTTTTCTATGCAATTCATCCACTCTTGAAAAATTGGCTCTTCGATAATCACTGTAATAAAGTAAGATACCTTGTTCTTTTAAAATCGCAGCAGCTGCTGCCAACGTAGGGGTCGTGCTTACTCCAACATTTATAATATAAAATCGTTTGGGCCCAAATCCTGCCAGGGTTTTTACGATTTCTACAACCATATCTCGGCTGGTATGCCAATAGGTAGTAGTAGAACCAGGATATTTGATGAAAGCAGGATAATATCCATAACTCACGGTCGGAGTAAATATTGCATTTACTTTTTTCGCCACTATGCGGGCCAAGCCATCGGCTTGAATTTTATCCGTAGAAAGAGGAAGATGAGGTCCATGCTCCTTGGCGCCGGCACCCAGCGGTATTACAATGGTGGTTTCATTGTTTAATACCTTCCGGGCTTCAGTCCAGGATATATCTTCTAAAAAAACAGATTGTGAAATTGAAATAGGAGGGATGCACCAAAGGATAATCAGACATATATAAATTCTCATTTCATTAATTTTTATTCACAAATTAGAAAATAAAATTCTACTCCAAACCTTATAATTCAAATTTAGGAGAGGATTTCCCCCGGAGTGACTACGCTGGTAGGCAAATCCTGTACAAAACCAATGAATTTACCAGCTTCAAAACCAAATTCTTTTTAAGCTCACTGAATCCAAAAAACTACTTATCTTTCAGTTCCATTTATTAATTCAGATGTTAAAGAAGTACTTACACAAAATCATCTTGGCATTCGTGGTTTGCATATCCCAGGTAAAGGCTCAGGATATTCACTATACTATGTTTGATCTTTCTCCTCTTACACTGAATCCTGGATTGGTAGGTGATTTTAATGGTACTTTTCGGATCACAGGCAATTACAGAATCCAATGGCCTACCATTGCAAAATACCAGACGCCCGCAATTGGTATTGATGCGCCGCTATTCAGAGGATTACGTAAAAAGGACTGGATTAGCTTTGGTATCGCTGCATACCAGGATGTAGCCGGAGAAGGAAATGCCTTTCAACTCAGGAAGACATCGGGCTGGCTGGGGGGATCGTATCATGCTCCGATGAACAAGACTGGTACCACGGTGCTTTCAATCGGTGCACAAAGTGGAGGGACTACCCGTAGTTTGGTCGGCACGCCCCGATTTGGTGATCCTAGTGATCCTCAATTTCCATCGGGTGGGGGTGATAATAAAAAGACTTATGCAGATCTTAATGTAGGGTTGGTACTTTCATCCGTTTTAAATAAAGATAAAACTTCAGCGCTGAATATGGGAGTTTCTATGTACCATCTTACTCAACCCAATGGATCATTAGGTTCCAATCAGGGTACACCTGGAGGTACCGGCGGGTCCACTGATAAACAAGATGTATTGATTAATGCTCATGCTATCATGAGCCTTCCCAGAGGAGATTTATTAAAATTTTATCCCGGCATTGTATTACACTCACTGGCCGGCAATTTTGAAATCGCAGCTCAGTTAAAAGGTGAGTTGTTGATAAATAAAGAAAAAGATTTTGCCATTATTGGGGGTGCAGGATACAGAATAGCCGATGCGGCATTTGTCATTTTCGGAGCCAGAGTAAAAGATCTGAAAGTAGGGTTGGCATACGATTTTAATCTTTCTGGCGCCACTACCAGCACTTCGGGTGTGGGAGGGTATGAACTTGGTGTTTCCTATATAGCCAAAATCTATAAAAAACCTGATGTAAAGCCAGTTATCTTTTGCCCCAGATTTTAATTAGAATAATAGACGAATTGGTAATAAGAATTAATTGAATCCGCGATGGAATCGAAAGCACCCAGTTCGTCAACAGCATTCACCTTTTTGTCATCCCCTTTATTATCATTGAGTGTCATTGTCAGTGCACTTGGATTTTTTGTCGATGTCTATGATTTATTGCTTTTTTCAATAATTCGAAAGCCAAGTTTGGCATCCATCGGTTTATCTGATGCAGATATATTGAGCCAGGGAGAGTTATTAATAAGCGTTCAAATGATTGGTATGCTCATAGGAGGAATCCTGTTTGGAATATTGGGTGACAAAAAAGGAAGGTTAAAAGTACTGTTCGGTTCTATTTTATTGTACTCCATTGCAAATATTTTGAATGGAATGGCTTACAGCCTGGATCAATATATCATTCTGCGTTTTTTGGCTGGACTAGGGCTAGCAGGTGAACTCGGTGCCGGAGTGACATTGGTAAGTGAGCAACTTCCTAAAAATAAGAGAGGACTTGCCGCGGGTTTTATAGCTGGCTTTGGAGTATTGGGAGCGGTATTTGCCTATTTTATCAGTAAGCTTTTTGATTGGAGACTCTGCTATTTCATTGGCGGTGGAATGGGTCTAATCTTATTGATCATGCGTATGCGTGTAGCTGAAAGTCAATTATTTCATGCAGTAAAAGATACCCGTATTTCCAGAGGTAATTTTTTTATGTTTTTTACAGATAAAAGTAGATTTATTAAATTTATCTTATGCATTTTGATCGGATTGCCGGTATGGTATATCATTGGCATATTAGTCACCTTTTCTGATCAGTTTGGATTGCATTTTGGAGTGAGTAATATAGAACCCGGAAAAGCAGTATTGTTTTTGTATTTAGCTGTAGCGGTGGGTGATTATACTGTTGGCTATCTCTGTGAAAGACTTAAGAGCAGAAAGAAGACACTGTATATTTTTTACGGTATTTGTTTGGGGTTTTTGATTTTGTTTTTTAGCCAGCGGGATATGGGTAGCAGCTGGTTTTACTTTATCATTGCTGGCTTGGGCTTTGGGGCAGGCCTTAATGTAATATACCTCACGACCAGTATTGAACAGTTCGGTACCAATCTCAGGGCGACTGCAACCATCAGTATTTCTAATTTTGTCCGAGGGTCGCTACCGCTGCTGATAATAGTATTCAAATCGTTAAGAGTATATGCAAACGACTATGTCAAAGGGGCTTTGCTTACAGGTGTAATAGTGATGACAATAGCAATTGTATCCTCTTTTTTTTTAGAGGAAACCTATGGTAAGGATTTGGATTTCGTTGAAGAATAATCAAAGTCAGCGCAATGCTTTGATACATTTTATTTATCCATCTGTTTATTAAATCCCTGGTATAAACCGATTATTTTTTATAACAATCAATGATTTTATACAATTTGCCATCTGCCTTGGTCATTATATACATTTCACCGTATGCATCCTTCCCCAAATGTAGTTCCAGCCGACCGTCTTTATACAATTCTTTTAATTTAATAATTTTATCTTCCAAAGATATTTGCATCTCATAGATCTTAGCATTTTTTCCTTTCAGTATTTGATCGGTATAAATAAAGTATAAATTACCGACAGGTATGTCTCCAAATATAAACTTCCCTTTGAGTAATGGAATAGTACCGGTGTATTCGTATCCACCGGCAATGGCTTTAGCATCATCCCGATCAAACTGAGCAATAGGTCTGCTCACCCGTTTTGCAATGGTATCGCCTTCAATGGGATCATAGATCTTATCTAAGTCTCCCATAGGATCCAGGATATAATTTCCTTCCATATAAGGCCAACCATAATCTTCACCTGGCTCTACCAGGTCTACTGTCTCTACATCATGATGCCCGATATTGCTTACCAACAACTGACTTTTTTGTGTCCAGCTAATGCGATGTGGATTTCTAAACCCATAGGCATAGATTTCACCTATTGTTCCTGGCTCTTTGACGAATGGATTTGATTTGGGAATGCCATAGTTACCATTCTTTGCCGGAATGGATTTCTTTGGGTGATTGGCAGGATCTATTCGGAAAACGGTACCCCATGCCCTGTTTTTGGAATGCAGTAAATACGGATATCTGTTTTCGCCAGCCCCGGCATCCCCAATGGCAATATACAGCAGGCCATAATCATCATTCCCTTTTTTTACTGTCGGATTGAATGCAATATCCTGCACGCCATGTGCCTTACTCACCATGTCAATTCTGAATAATTCCCGATTGGTACCGGTAAATTCGTCGGCATCGGGATTTGGACAGTGCCACTCCAACAGTACAAATTGCAGGGCCGATTCCAATGAATCTTCAAATGTGAAATCAGCTGGCTTGGTAGCAGCTGGCTCTGTATGGGCAGTATACAATAATCCATTTTGATAAAAATCCGGATGAAAAGCAAAACTGGCAAAACCCGAACTCAGACCAGGTTGATTGATAAATTTATCTACTCGCTTTGACATATCCAGGTAGGTGGATAGGGAATCGCTATGTAATCTATATAGTGTGCTGTTCATATCAAGTACATAAGTCTTCCCGGTTTTTGGTTCGAAGTCAAGTTTCTGAACGCGGGCGAGTGGAGCCGTTTGTTGTGGATTGGTCACTGGAAACTGCCTGATAAATTTTATTTTAAGCACGTATTCAGATAATGGTATCGTATCTGAAATGGCATTGGTTACTTCCTTCCGGTCTGCATATTTAGCAGAAAGCACTGCTGGTTTCCGTGCATGGAGATAGGCAATAATATCATTAATTGCCGTATCACCTATCCCGGCAAATGGCGGCATCACTACTTTATACCTGGTGTGTAGTCGAATGGCTCTGGTTTCTCCTTTTTCTATCAGCTTACCAGGATTTGAAATAAATTCTCTGAGCCAATTGACATCTACACTATCCGTGATACCTCCTAATTTCGGACCTATTCCATCGAAATTAATGTTATGACATGACCCGCAATGCTGTGTGTATAAAATTTTACCCCGGGCAATGTTATGACTATCGGTAGCGGTTTCTGGGTAAACAGCTTTATCTGTTTTACACGAAAAAAAACAGTGTAGAGACAAAAGAATAAAACAATAAATTTCAAATCTGACCATTTGATTCATTCGGATTACCTCAAAGCTAATCTATGCAAGGGAGAAATTATTAAATTTACTTTGGCTTATTCGAGGATTTCAAAAAGTACACGCATTCGATATGGACTCAATAACAAAAATTCATGGATTACTTTATTTAGGGTGCTAGTCTGCCAATCTTCCAATTTCCTTTTACCAATGAATAGGTAATCCGATCGTGCAATCGATTGGGTCTTCCTTGCCAGAATTCAAAATAATGGGGTAATAAAGTATACCCACCCCAGAACGGAGGTAATGGAATCACAGATTGATTTTTAAAAAACTGCTTTAGGTCACTGACTGTTTTCTCCAGGTAGGAACGATCAGGAATGGAACTGCTTTGCTCAGAAGCCCAGGCTCCTATTTGAGATTCACGGGGTCTTTGATGAAAATAGGTATCAGAGGCAGTCTTGCTTAGTTTTTTTATTTTGCCTTCAATGCGAATTTGTCTTTCCAATTGGGGCCAATAAAATAGAAGTGAGGCATTGGGGTTATCCTTTATTTGCTTTGCTTTTCGGCTGTCATAGTTCGTATAAAATGAGAAACCACCTTCCTGGCTAAACTCTTTTAATAAGACAATTCGGTTGGTTGGCTTTCCTTTTTTATCCACCGTAGCCAAAGCCATAGCAGTAGGATCTTCTTTGTTTACTTTTAGATTCTGATCAAACCAGAATTGAAATTGGCCATATGGATTACCCAAAACGGAATCCTCAGTCAATTTTGCCTTTTCGTATGACCGTCTGAGCTGAGCTATGCTTTTTTTCATTTAATACAATAATAAAAAGGTAAGTTAATACTTAAAATGACTTCCATCATCACAACACAGAACATTATACAGTAAGCCAATAATTTAACTTTACAACTAATGCTCTGTTTCTGTTTTTAAAAGTATCTGTAAAATAATTATCTGTGTACACTATAAACAGATCCGACATAGGTTTGTATCTCCATTGTACCCTGCTGTTAATATTAAAATTATTTCGCTGGGTATTGTACTGGAAAAAGGTGGTCCAGAACAAATTGTTACTGAAATTGACCTCTGTCTTTGGACTTACCAACCATAATTTTGTAGTCCCAAATTCCACCGGGAACTTTAACAAATTGTATTCGATATTCATTGCAATATTCCAGTAGGGTTGATGTCTTACTGTAATGCTGCCCCGATATTGTTGTATGGTACCATTATAAAACTGGCCTATTCTCACACCTGTAGTGTAAATGATGTTTTTACGTGAATCAGAAGCATATTCCATATTGGCATTATTATATTTATAGATACCCGGAGGCAAAGGTCTGTCTGAGGGTAAAGGAAAAAAATACCTGAGATTATCCTGTTGCATATCATACCGAAAAGACCACATGCCCGTATTGCGCATAAAAATGAAATAACGAAGCCTGGTAAAGCGATCGCTTAATTTATTGTCAGCATACAATGCTACAAAATTTTCTACACCAAAATTGTGTCTTATTATTTGCTTGTTTTTTGGGTAAATAAAATAATCGATGGGCATATATACCTGAGTAATTCCATTGCGAATGGTAGTATCCCCGCTATTATAATCATCACCCTTAGAGGCAAAAGTTTCTATACGGTTTATAAATCCCATATCGGCGTAATAGTTTCTGCCAAATGAAGCAAAATCAATGAAGGTAAATAAATTCCTGCCTCCGTATTGACCTCCAAACTGGGTGAAGGAATTGTGGCTGTTGGTATTTGGTTTTTGAGATAAATGATGTCCTATCCATCCTTTCCATTTGCCTTGCTGATCAGAGAGGTTTAATTCGGCTCCGGCATTGCGTCCGAATTTGGCTAAAGGATTGGCCGTGAGCTCATCCGGTTTCATAGTTGCTGATCTGTTTAATGCATATGTTTTAATAGTGGATCTGGAAAACAGCCGTTGGTGCAACGAAACGGCAGAATAATTTTGAGGAGCAGCATCACCTTTGCGTCCCGTCTGCATATTCATCACTCCTACTCTCAGTTTCTGATTTAAATTGCCACTAATACGGCCACCGAATAAAATAGGTATCGGT
Organism: uncultured Saprospiraceae bacterium; assembly: GCA_964396995.1. GTDB lineage: Bacteria > Bacteroidota > Bacteroidia > Chitinophagales > Saprospiraceae > JADJLQ01. Next base: position 11,328 of record CAYNIG010000073.1, read on the forward strand.
TGAGCATTTTCGTCCAATCCGATTTTGCGGGAAAAAAAAGGCCTGAAAGGGGGTGCCCCAAAAGAAGAAAATATATCATCGTTTTCCAGGAAAAAAGTCCTTCTCTCAGGAAATAAAATATTAAACCGGGTGAGATTGGTTACTTGCTGATCGACATCTACCTGGGAAAAGTCCGGATTAACTGTAAAGTCCATATTCAGTGAAGGAGTAAGAGAAAGCTTGGCATCGAATCCTGCACTCATAGAAGCTGAAGTATGGATATTATTTTCCGACTCATTATTTACTTTGGCCGTCACGTAGGGTATTACCGAAGCATTACTTTTTAAAGAGGGCAGATCAGTCTCGAAGGTCATAGTGCCTAAATACCCCAGGTCGAATCCGGGAAATTGTACTGGTACATTAGTCCAGGTATAAAACTTATTATTTTTCTGATCGCTGCGTATCACATTAAATCCCCATACTTTGTTTTTAGAATCAAATCGCAAAGTCTTGAATGGTATGCCTATTTCTATTACATACCGGTCTGCAAATCGTTTTACCCCTGAAAACCATTTATTGTCCCAGGCAAAACTCAGCCCTTCACCACCTCCATCGACATTTGATCCAAACTGGTATTCGGATTGCACATTGTAGGGGGTGACGGAAAATCCGAAACCATTGCTTTTTTTATTTACCGGATCAAGTATCAGGGAGACACCATCCTGCATTCGAATAGAAAGGTCTCGTTTTAATGTAGGAGCTATATAATGATCTGTACTATCATAGCTCGTGATGGCAAAATATAGGTAACGATCATCATACGCGGCCTGTACCGTGGTATTCAATTTTGCTTTGATCTCATCTGTCGGGAATTTTTCCCAAAAATCTCCCACTGCACCGGCAGCGGACCATACGGGTTCATTTAGTTCACCATCTATTTTACAAGGAATACTTGATTTTTTTACTGTGATATGATATTTATTTTGAAAATCATTTACTTGAGAAAAAGAAATGTGGATAATGAACAAGAATATAAGTGGAAAGAAAATTTTCATTGGAAATGGGCAAATATTCAGAACCCGAAAATAAATGAATTGTCAGAGCCTTAATGGTGAATTTGGTTACTAATTCGTTAATATTTAACTACGAATTCTATGGTTTGCTTTGTAGATTTCCAGCAGATGCTTCAAAACATGTAGTTTTCATCAAATAGCATATAAAAGGCTATTTTCCCTTTCGGGGCTTGGCCGGTTTTTTCTTTCTACGCACTATCTTATCATCATTAAAATATATCTTACAAAATTCCCTATCTTGGCATATCCTTTATACAAATAATGAAACTATTCCAAATCAGAAAATATATCGCAGTTGCCATAAGTATGTTGTTATTTGGATGCAAGCGCGAATCCGATGTCGCCGGTATACCATCCAAAATCGATTTTAACATTCATATCCGACCCATTCTTTCCGATCGGTGTTTTAAATGTCATGGACCGGATGCCAATAAACGACAAGGCAACCTCAGGTTAGATATAGCGGATAGTGCCTATGCAGAATTGAAGGAACACCCGGGTACCTTTGCCATTGTGAAACACGATCTTAAAAAATCCGAATTGTACAATAGGATTATTTCAACTACGGCGGATGAAATGATGCCTCCTCCTGAGTCAAATCTGAAATTGAGTACACATGAAATAAAATTGTTAGCAAAGTGGATAGAGCAAGGTGCAGAGTACAAAGCACATTGGTCCTTTATTCCACCAGTTAAATATGAGGTTCCCCGTAAAGACATAAAATGGGCTAAAAATGAAATCGATCATTTTGTGATGGAGAAAATGAAAGCAAAGTCGCTAAAGCCAAACGAAGAAGCCGATAAGGAAACACTTCTTAAAAGAGTTGCTTTTGATCTTACAGGACTTCCGCCTACTTTAGACATGCAAGATCGCTTTGTCCGGGACAATTCCTCAGATGCCTACAATAGAATCATCGATGAATTATTAGCTAACAAACACTATGGAGAAAAAATGGCCTTGCCCTGGCTTGATGCTGCCCGATATGCTGACAGCCATGGATATCAGGATGATGGTTTGCGTACCATGTGGCCCTGGAGAGATTGGGTGATTCATGCATTCAATGAAAATTATTCCTATGAAAAATTTGCCAGTTGGCAATTAGCAGGTGACCTGATGCCGGATGCCAATAAAGAGATGATATTGGCCACTGGTTTCAACCGGAATCATAAGATTACCCAGGAGGGTGGGGTGATAGATGAAGAATACCGGCTCGAATACGTAACTGATAGGACCAATACATTCGGCAAAACTTTTCTGGCTATGACTTTTGAATGTGCCAAATGTCATGATCATAAATATGACCCCATTCAGCAAAAGGAATATTTCAGCACGTTTGCCTTTTTTAACCAGGTAAATGAAAAAGGATTAGTAGGTGATATTTCACTGGCCTCTCTGGCCGATCCGCCCAGAATGTTTATTACGGATGCAGATGTGAAAAACCTTTTAAAATTCGTAAATAAAAAGGACACTATTCCAGTGCCTGTCATGATCATGAAAGATAGTGCTGTGGTGCGTACTACCCATATACTGAAGAGGGGCCAATACGATCAACCTGGAGATTCGGTTGATTTTAATACACCCAAGGGATTATACCCGTTTGATACCACCAGATTCAAAAAGAACAGGCTGGGCCTGGCCCAATGGTTGTTTGATAAAAAGAATCCCTTTACTGCCAGAGTATTCGTCAATCGCATCTGGCAAGAGTTTTTTGGCAGGGGCTTAGTCAGAACAGCCGGAGATTTTGGATTACAGGGTGATCCGCCATCCCATCCGGAATTATTGGATTGGCTGGCTGTGGACTTTATGGAGAATGGATGGGATATTAAAAGATTGGTAAAACAAATAGTCACCAGCGCTACCTATACCCAGTCGTCTAAAATTTCTAAAGAAGCCTATGCTGTAGACCCTGACAATGTATATCTGAGCAGATATACCCGGTCCCGGTTGCCGGCCGAGTTTATAAAAGACCATGTAATGGCCAGCAGCGGTTTACTCAATGAAGAAATTGGTGGGCCTAGTGTAAAACCATATCAGCCTAACGGCATATGGGAATCATCTACCTCGGGCCGCGGACAATTGGCAGCCTATGTGCAAGATCATGGCAAAAAGCTCTACAGAAGGGGAATGTATACGTTTATCAAACGCACTGCTCCCCCTCCATCCATGCTTACCTTTGATGCCAGCAATCGTGACCAATGTGAAGTTAGAAGAGTGGTTACGAATACTCCTTTGCAGGCTTTGGTACTTTTAAATGACCCGCAAGTAGTAGAAGCAGCACGGGTTTTTGCACAAAACCTGATGCAGGAATCATCAGATGTCAAGTCGAAAATCGAAAAAGCATTTCGCACTATTGTATGTCGAATCCCTGCTGACGCAGAGAAAACAATTTTGAATACGTATTTCGAAAAAGAAAAAATCAATTTTACTCAAGCACCGTATAAAGCCAATAATTTATTACAAGCAGGGGAATTTAAGTTAGCATCGAATAAATCAAATCCGGATACCATTGAAACAGCCGCGTTGATGCAGGTGATACATACAATTTACAACATGGAAGAGACCATCGTAAAGGGATAGTGGTTTGTTTTTAATATTACCTTGCCTTCATATTAAAACTGATTTTCATTATCTTAGAGCAGCCAAATAAACTACTGATCAAATGAATGAATTTTTAGAAAACCGTTTAAATATTACCCGTCGTCATTTTTTTACGCGTACTGGAATGGCAATAGGATCCATGGCTTTGGGATCCTTATTGGTTAAGGATATTTTTTCAGGAGACGAAGGAAATATGGCAGCCTTGGGTCTGCCTCATTTTGCACCAAAAGCAAAACGCATTATTTATTTGTTCCAAAATGGTGCACCATCTCAGTTGGAGACCTTTTCATACAAACCAAAACTCAGAGAAATGTTTGGCCAGGATCTGCCTGAATCGGTAAGAAATGGACAACGATTGACAGGGATGACAGCTAATCAGGATAAGTTTCCCTTAGTCGGATCTTACTTCAATTTCAAACAACATGGCAAATCAGGAATATGGATGTCAGAATTATTCCCTCAATTATCTACCATAGTTGACGATATCTGTGTAGTACATACTATGCATACCGAAGCCATAAACCATGATCCCGCACTTACTTTCATGCAGACCGGGGCGCAACAGGGCAACCGGCCGAGTATGGGTGCATGGCTTAGCTATGGCCTGGGCAGTGAAAACAAAAACTTGCCAGCTTTCACCGTATTGTTGTCAAGAGGCAGAGGCAACGGACAAGGCGTATATTCAAAACTTTGGACAAATGGGTTTTTGGATAGCGTGCACCAGGGCGTACAATTTAGTAACAGTGATGAACGGGTCTTGTATTTGAATGATATGAAAGGCCTTGATAGGGTAGATCGAAGAAATCAACTCGATGAACTTTCCAAATTAAATTCCTTGTCCTATGAAAAATTTGGAGACCCGGAGATTAAAACCAAAATAGAGCAATATGAGATGGCATACCGGATGCAGACGGCTGTGCCGGAGCTCACTGACATTAGTAAAGAATCAGATAAAATCATTAAAATGTATGGCCCTGATTGTTTAGTACCTGGAACCTACGCCGCCAATTGTTTGCTTGCAAGAAAACTATCCGAGTCTGGTGTGCGATTTGTCCAATTATATCATCAGGGCTGGGACACACACGGTAATCTTCCCAATGAAATGAAAATGCAGGCTGAGGATACAGACAGGCCTACTGCTGCGCTGATAAAGGATCTAAAACAAAGAGGATTGTTAGACGAAACATTAGTCATTTGGGGATCTGAATTTGGCCGAACCAATTATTGCCAGGGCGGATTAAAAGAAGATAATTATGGCCGGGACCATCACCCGAGAAGTTTCAGTATTTGGATGGCCGGAGGAGGGATCAAACCAGGTGTGACCTACGGTGAGACTGATGAATTCGGATATAATATAGTCAAAGACCCTGTCCATGTAAATGATTTTCATGCAACCGTACTTCATTTGATGGGCATGCAACACGATAGATTAGTGTTTAAACATCTTGGTCGCCGATATAGACTGACTGATGTGGCTGGAACAGTGATTAATGATATATTGGCTTAATAAATAATGCAATACACCAATCGTATTTTATCAGGCATTACATTTTGTTTTGCGTTCCTGCTTGCTTTTTTACTTTTGTTTGAAGGTAAACTTGCTATTGCCGGTTTCCTGCCCTCTATAGGAAGGTTGCATGTCTTATCTCTGCATTTGCCTATTGGCATGTTGATGTTGATTTCGATCCTGGTATTGGTGAGAAAAAATAGTTTTAACCCATCCTTTACTGATGTGTTGACTACCTCATTATGGATAACTTCTTTTTTTGCATTCTGTACTGCTTTATTTGGTTTGATATTATCAAAAGAAAGTGGATACGATAATGAATTGGTTGTATTTCATAAGCGATGGGGGGTGGCAACTGCCTACCTCATTTATCTGCTTTGTTTACTTAATACTGAAAAACTGTATTTTAAAATCGGATTAGCAATATCCATACTGACATTGATCATAGGTTCGCATTTGGGAGCATCTATTACCCACGGAGAAGGTTACCTTCGGGGCAATACAGGAGAACAACAAAAAATGTACACCTTTGACGAAGAAGCTTCTTTCTATCAAAATGCCATTTACCCCATACTTGATGCAAAATGTGTTTCTTGTCATAATCCAAAAAAGAAAAAAGGAGAGCTTGACCTGACTACCATGGAATCCATAATTAAAGGTGGAAAACAGGGATTGGCAATAGATAAAAATAAACCGGAAATGAGCCGATTGCTTGAATTTATTCATTTGCCTGAAAATGATAAAAAGCATATGCCACCTTCCGGTAAGCCTCAGTTATTGCCCGAAGAAATAAAGATTTTACAGCGATGGATCATGGATGGTGCTGACTTTACCAAAAAATGGAATGAGTACCCCGACGGAGATACAATAATACTCATGGCTCTCAGCCTGGTAAAAAGACCAACTGCTGAAATATTTAATTTCGAGCCGGCAAATAATAAATTAATAGAAACATTAAATGATCCCTTTTGTACGATCACCCCTTTAGATATCAGCTCACCGGCACTGAAGGCAAATTTCTTTGTCAGGGCAGCATATCAATCAGGTAAATTGAAAGATTTGCAAAAGATCCGGACCCAATTGGTAGAGCTGAACATGAGCAATATGCCGGTGACTGATGAGGAGATAAAAAATATTACTGCATTTACCAACCTTAAGAAACTGATCCTGAATAATTCATTGGTTACAGACAAAGCCATTACTGACCTGGCCAAAATGCCATTTCTCGAATCTCTTGCTTTATCCGGTACTAAAATTACCAAAGCGGCTATTCCCGTATTAAATCAGTCAAAATCATTGAAAGAAGTATTTATATGGAATACAGAGATTCAGATTACGGACCTGGATAGTACATCCGCTATAAAGTATTTCATTGGATACCAAACCGATCCAAACGAAATTCAAAAATTAAATATACCTGCCATTTTAAATCAGTCTACTGTGCTGGTTAAAAATGATTCCGTCAGATTATATCATAGAATCCCCGGTGTTACGTTACG
>CAYNIG010000074.1:0-17775 GCA_964396995.1 uncultured Saprospiraceae bacterium
GTTTTTAATTATTCCAGAGAAATCTGTGGTAATTTTATTGTCGAATGCAGAGTCAGGCCGGGCAATGATATAGGTGAAGTTGAAAAAATCATTCACACCCTGTTTCTGGAGTTTTTTGAACAAGGACCTACTGAAGATGAATTACTAAGGGTAAAATCATCCTATTTTGCTGGTTTTATCAAAAATATAGAACGCATAGGAGGATTTGGAGGAAAATCAGATGTGTTGGCTGAAAGTGAAATCTTTGGCAACAGACCAGATTATTACATTACCTATAACGAATACCTGGAAAGTATTGACAAAAATGAAATAATTGAAATAGCCAGAAAATGGTTGATGGATGGTTCGCATACTATTATTGCCAAACCGTTTCCAGAATACCAAAGTGAAGAACAGAAGGTAGATAGATCTAAACTACCGGAGCTAGGACATACCCCTTCATCCTCGTTTCCCTCTATTGAAAAATCAAGATTAGAAAATGGATTGGAAATCGTACTCGCACGTAGGATAAATACTCCTACTGTGGTAATAAATCTGATGATGAATGGAGGCACTAATTCTGATCATTACAGCAATAAGCCGGGCTTGGCATCGGTGGCAATGAATATGCTGGATGAAGGTACCCGTACATTGAATGCGCTCGAAATTAGCGAAAAACAAAGTCTTTTAGGTGCATCTATAAAATCGTATGCTGATCTGGACCAATCGTATGTAACCCTGGAGTGTTTAAATCAAAGCCTGGATCAAAGCCTGGATTTATTTGCAGAAATTGTATTACACCCCTCCTTTCCTGAAGCTGATTTTGAAAGAATAAAATCCTTACAAATTGCAGGAATACAACGTGAGAAAATGAATCCTGCTCAAATGGCTCTGCGTGTCATGCCCAAATTTTTATACGGAGAATCACACCCCTATAGTTTACCGCTATCCGGCGCCGGGTTTGAATCCAGTGTTGCAGAATTAACTTTAACCGATATAAAGGAATATTACCAAAAATGGGTTGTTCCCGGGGGCTCAGTGATTTCCGTAGTAGGCGACATCACCATGGAGGACCTTAAATCGAAATTAATGACCAGGCTAAATGACTGGACTGGAAAATCTGAAATAAAATGGACTACAGATATATCCATTCTGAATAAATCGAAAAAAACCTTGTATTTGCTGCATAAACCTGAAGTACAGCAATCGGTGGTCCTGGCTGGATACACTCTCCCACCTTATGGTAAAATTTCGGAAATAGCCAAGGAGTCACTTATCAATGTATTGGGTGGTGATTTTACTTCCCGTATCAATCTTAACCTAAGGGAAGATAAACACTGGACATACGGTGCGGGTGCATTTGTTAAAGAATCCAGGGGAGAAAGAGCTTTTATAGTATACACCCAGGTTCAGATAGATAAGACAAAAGATACAATACTTGAAATCATATCAGAATTCAACGCTATTGCAGGTGAAAAAACAATCACCGAGCATGAATTTGAAAAGACTAAAAATAATCAGGTTTTGGCTTTACCCGGTATTTGGGAGACCAATGCAGCAGTATCGGGATCTTTAAATGCCCTTTTAAAGTATAAACTGGATGATGATTATTGGCACACCTATTCTGATAAAGTAAGAGCCTTAGAATTACAAGAAGTTCACCTTTTGTCAAAGGAGATCATCGATGCTTCCAGGTTGAAATGGTTTGTAGTGACCAATAAGGATGTTTCCTATGCCGAAATCAAATCTCTTCCTTTTGATGAAATCATTCATGTAGATGGTGATGGCAACATATTATTCAATGATTTTCCCATTGCATGAGAATTGGCTATGATGCGAAACGATTTTTTCACAACACAACCGGTTTGGGTCATTACAGCAGGACTTTAATCCAATTGCTGCTCCGCTCATATGAAGATTTAGAGGTAGTCCTATTCGATGGAAACCCTGTTTTGAATGAGCTTACCCAACCCATTTGTTCAGCGCCACAAGTTTCTACCGTATCCTTAGACTATCCGGGTTGGTATTACAGATCGATCAATTTAGATAAAAGTGTCCATAAAGCGAATCTGGATATTTACCATGGCCTGAGTAATGCATTGCCGCTGAAAAAAAACTTGAATGTACCTTATGTGGTAACCATACATGACCTTCTCTACCGATTCTTCCCTAATGACTTTTCATTATTTGACAGGACTATTTACCATATAAAAACCAGTCAGGCAATCAAGAATGCCGAAATCATTATAGCCATCAGCGAGGCCACCAAAAAATCCATTCTTGATTTGTTTCCGGTAGCTGAAAAAAAAATAAAGGTGATTTATCAGTCTTATGATCCGGTTTTCGATACGCCGGTATTACCAGCAGATATGGAAGCGGTTCTGAAAAAATATAAGTTGCCGGGAAATTATAATTATTATGTTGGGTCAGTGACCTATCGCAAAAATCTAAAAGTTATTTTAGAAGCTATGTTAAGGCAATCGGCTGATCAACGATTGCCGCTATTGATTGCTGGAGATGGAAATAACTATCTTAAAGAGATAAATACTTTTATTCATCAAAATAAACTATCCCAATTGGTTTTTCATTTGCCTCATTTACCAAGATCCATAGTAAGAATGTTGTATACCCATGCCAATGCAGTCATTTATCCCTCCTTAGGTGAAGGATTTGGCCTGCCCGTACTGGAAGGAATAGCCGCTAATGTACCGGTAATTACCAGCGTTAATTCTTCGATGCCGGAAGCAGGTGGCGATGTAGCTATTTATTTCAACCCGGATCAGCCTGAGGAATTGGCTTCCATTCTGAACTCATTAAATAAGGAAAGTCATTTAAAACAGACTGCCATAAAAAGAGAAAAACACCTGCTGAAATTTCATCCACGGGAGACTGCCGAAAAATATTATCGCGAAATCTACCAGTCACTATGTAAGAAATAAGGCCTTGATTTCCCCTGATTTAAATAAATAATGAATTGGTATTAGGTATGAATTACTACCTTTGATGCCCATGGTGGTAAAGGTATTCTCCGGTACAAATTCAAGATATTTATCCGAAAAAATAATGGATAATTATGGACAGCCATTGGGAGATATGTCACTTCAAAAATTCAGTGATGGAGAAATGCACCCTATAGTCAACGAATCCGTACGTGGTGCCTATGTGTTTTTTATTCAATCCACTCAGGCACCTATAGATAATCTATTCGAGACATTATTATTTATCGATACGGCGCGGAGGGCTAGCGCAGAATACATTACCGCGGTGATTCCCTATTTTGGATATGCCCGGCAGGATAGAAAAGATAAAAGCAGGGTTCCAATCACTGCGAAACTACTTGCTAATCTTTTGGTAACGGCAGGGGCCAACCGGGTAATGACTATGGATTTGCATGCAGATCAGATACAAGGATTCTTTGATATTCCATTGGACCATTTACGGAGTGAGGCCATTTTCAAACCCTATTTAAAACAAATGATCACCGACAAAACCATATTCGCGTGTGCTGATGTAGGTGGTGTAAAAAGAGCCCGGAATTATGCCAAATATTTTAATACTGAATTGGTGATTTGCGATAAAAGCAGGGCCAGGCCCAACGAAGTCAGTTCTATGATGGTTATTGGGGAAGTTGAAAATAAAGAAGTTATTTTGGTAGATGACATCGTGGATACTGCCGGTACGCTCTGTGCCGCTGCAGAGGCTATACAAAAAAAAGGTGCTAGTTCAGTAAAAGTGATTTGTACGCATCCAGTACTTTCTGGCAATGCATATGAAAGAATTGAAAAATCATTTATCACCGAACTCATCGTAACCGATACGTTACCATTAAAAGAAAAAACATCAAAAATAAAAGTGCTTTCATCTGCAGAATTATTTTGCAAAGCGATTCGCACAGTACATGAATACAGGTCGATAGCACAGTTATATGTCGATTAATTACTATTTAATGGATTGATAATCAACAATCTGCCAAATATTTTTTCTTTATAAAAAATTGTTTTAAATCAAGGAAATAGTCGTATATTTGCAGCCCGATAAAATAGGATATCATGCAATCTATAGAATTAAAAGCACAAGCACGTAATCTTAAAGGCACTCGTGGTGCAGTAGATGAAAGAGCTAAAAAACTGGTACCATGTGTAGTTTACGGTGGTAAAAATACGTATCACTATTCTGTGGAACCACATGAATTAAAATCATTAATCTATACCTCTGAGTTTAAAATTGCAAAATTAATTACTCCAGAAGGCGGTATCCCTGTATTTGTGAAATCGCTTCAGTTCAATCCTGTGACAGATGCGATATCTCATATTGATTTTATGGAATTGGTTCCCGGTAAAGCAGTACAAGTAGAAGTACCGGTAAAATTGGAAGGGTATGCTGCTGGTGTAAAAGCAGGTGGCAAACTGGTACAAAGAACAAGAAAGATAAAAATAAAGGGAAGCCCTGAGGACCTGGTAAATGAAATAAAAGCAGATATCACAAATATCGAGGTTGGGGGTACACTCAGAATACGTGACATTAGCTTGCCCAAGGGTATAGCGAGTGTTTCAGATGGAGCGATTCCAATAGCTTCTGTAAATGTAACCAGGGCTATAAAAGAAGAAGAAAAAGCTGCTGCAGCTCCTGGAGCAGCAAAAGCAGCTCCTGCAGCCCCTGCTGCCAAGGCTGCCGCACCTGCTGCTGCCGCCAAACCAGCCGCTGCCAAACCAGCTGCAAAGAAATAATTCGTAAGCGAATAATTTTAATAAAGATGAAAAGAGGTCTTGCGCTTGTAAGATCTCTTTTTTTTTGTTGAATTCGGGAAGTAGAAGGTATTGATGTTAAAAACATCATTTCCGTTTTGTTTCTCTTGCAGCCATGCTCATATCGACTGTGGATAAAATCCAAATACCTATCGCGAAATAAAAAATCAATACCAGTACTGAATTGCGCATACCGCCGCTTAAGACATTGATATAACCAAAACTCAATGTGCCTGCGACGATAGCCAGCTTTTCCAACACATCGTAAAAGCTGAAATAGGAAGTCACATCCACTTCATTTTCATCTAACAATTTAGAATAAGACGATCTCGATAAGGCTTGTATCCCCCCCATCACCAAGCCTACTCCGGCAGCCACAAAGTAAAATCCAGTCTTTGAATAAGTAAAAAAGGCACCAATACATACTAAAATCCATAGTGTAAGCATGATCAGCAATACAAATTTGTTCCCTTTTATCCTTGACAGCCAGGCAAAGAAATTAGCACCAACCAATCCCACAAGCTGAAGAATCAGAATGATTAAAACCAGTTCAGAACCGCCAAATTTCAATTCATCACTTGCAAAAGTGGCTGCCAGGTATAATACTGTCTGTACCCCTGCACTGTAAAAGAAAAATGCCAATAAAAATCTTCTCAAAGATTTTTGATTTCTGAGTCGATGCCAAACATTTAACAACTCCTGGTATCCCTTACTCCAAATTCCCTTTTCAAATTTATTCTGAGAATCCGGAGGCAATTTTCTAAATGGAATCTGAGCGAAGAAAAACCACCAAAGCCCCACCATTACAAAAGCAAGCCGCACTGCAGATGACTCTTCCTGTATGCCCAGGAAAGTATGATATTTAATTACCAGTAAATTTAAAACAAGCAATAAAACGGATCCGATATAACCATATGCAAACCCCCTTGCGCTGGTATGATCATACCTGTCTTCAGTAGAAATGACGGGCAAAAAGGAATTGTAAAAAACCAAACTACTGGTAAATCCAATACTGGCCACCATAAAACCCACTGTACCCAACCAAAGAGTGCTCATTCCCTTAAAATAATACAGTGAAATACAGGCAACAGAGCCTATCAAAGTAAACAACTTGAGGAAATACAATCTCTTTCCGCTATAATCTGCTATGCCACTCAGTACAGGAAGCCCTAAGGCCACAAAGATATAGGCAATCGATATGGTAAAGGTAAAATAGGCTGAATTGGGCATATAGGAAGTGCCAACCAGAATATTTTTATCCGTAACTGCAGCAAAATAAGCAGGAAATACCGCAGAAGATATAACGAGGGAATAAGAACTATTAGCCCAATCAAACATAGCCCAGCTTCTGATCAGCTTGGGGTCATTTTTGAGTACCGCAGTCGGATGCATCAGGTAAAGATAACAATCAAGCTTGAATAGGCAATATCTTTGGAAGGATCACCGAATTGGATTGGTGTGGTTAAGAAAGATTGACTCTCCACTTGGCTCCATTATTATAAATACAGCCACATTTTTGCGGTTGCGGATTAGTCTATTCTCAGGCTTCCATAGGATAAAGTGGCCCGAATCAGTCCACCGGAATTTTCAGATTTGGAATAGCCTTTTACCGATTTTGAGTTAGACTTATCTATCAAATATGTACTATTAAAATCGGATGTGGTCTTGATATCTGCATAATTGCCTGAGGCATCCAGTTTATAACTATTGCCATGAGAATTGATTCTGATATCGGTATAGCTTGTTTTCAAATCAACGTTAGTAAAAGAAGGATCTATATCCCGAATAATGATATCGCCGTAAGATGAAGTAAAGCTGGATCTTTTATTTATTTTTCCGAGGTCAAAATCGGAATATCCGCTACTGGCATAGATTTCGTCAATACTACTGATTTGTATATCATCGTATTTACTACTGATGTCAATAGTGCTTATTTTTTCAGCATTGAGTTCTCCATAAGCAGACTCGGCTTTTATATTTCCGCCGTTTTTCATTTTTATATCAGAATATCGAAAATCAAGATTGCCATTTTGCATATCAGACATGGAAATCTTGCTGTATCGCAATCGGATTTTACCATCTTTTATATCTCCCATATTTCCATCACCGTAGGCGAGATCCAGGTCCAGGTTAGCGGCTAATTCATCCAGCCTGATGTGGCCGTAAGAGATCTTTAATGTGGCATCTCTTTCCAATTTATCAACAAATGCATCACCGTATTTAAGGTTTAATTTGAGATATAAATCTACAGGGATGTAAACATCATAATTGATTTTGTATGAAGACTTATTATCATTCCAACCAATCCAGCTTTTCCAGTCCCACCAGCTGTTTTTTCCGTTAGTGCTGGCAATGGTAGTCTCTGCTTTTATATAATTGCTGGTAGTCGTAAAATTGACATTGATTTTGTCAAATATTTCATTAGCTCTTTCCTGGCTGGTGGTATTGGCAAGAATATTTACATCAATGCTGGCTATGCGTTTGTCCCATGCATGAACTTTTACATATCCATATTTATTGATCAGTTCTATTGTCGCATTGACCGGGACATCGTATTCCTTATGAATGTTTTTAGTAAAGTCGCCATCTTTTGCTACGGAGAGCAAAGGAAGTACAAGGAGCAACAGGATTAGATTATAATTGAAGCGTATCATTTGATTTATTTGATTTGATTGATTGATTCGGATTAGATGGGTTGGTGTTTTCCAGTTTCTCCAGGATTTTATTCAGCGTGGAGAGTTTTTGCTGGTATTGCATGATCATTTGCTTTATGAGTAAATCTTTGTCCTGATCAGGATTTTTCAGGATTTCCATTTTTAATTCGGAGGAGATTTGATCAATTTGATTCAGCTCACTGATCACATCATTTCCGGATTTATATTTTTGTAATTCAAGCAGTTTGGAGTCAATTTGGTTGGTGAAATAGGTTTTTGCTTCAAGATATTCTTCTCGGTTTTGCTGGTTGGCTATCACCGATGCTTCCCCGTATTTCATGTGTTGCATATATATTCCACCTCCTGCACCCGCTAATAGCAAAAGACAAACACCAGCAGCTATTTTCATCATTTTGAAGATGATGGTTTTGGCCTTGGGTTTTTCTGCAGATTGAAGATTCAATTGATTTTCTATCTGTGTCCATACCTGAGATGAGGGTCGCTCAGTCTCAAACTCTTCGCGGTGATCTTGAATAAACTTTTTTAATTTATCTTCTTTCATCTTCTTATTTTAATTGAATTACTAATTCTTTGAGTTTCACTTTGGCTCGGCTGTATTGTGATTTGGAGGTTTCCTCTGAAATATTCAAAATCTCTCCAATTTCAGCGTGATCGTATCCCTCAAATAAATACAGTGAAAGCACCGTCCGATATCCCTCGGGCAAAAAGGTGATGGCTTTCTTTATTTTTGTCACTCTTAAATCTTCATCGTCAAAATCGTATGTATCTTCTTTTTCAAGGAACGGTTCGTGATTTGGTGACAACTCTATCAGTTGTAATTTCCTGCTCTTTAGCCGGTTTATACATCTGTTTACAACTATGCGTTTTATCCATGCGCCTAGCGTCGATTCGTGCCGGTATGATTGCAAATGGGAGAAAACATCCACAAATGATTCTTGCAGCAGGTCTTCTGCTTCTTCAGGTAAGGTGACCATACGCAAACAAACGTTGTACATCGCCTGTGAATATTGATCGTACAATTTTGCCTGTGCAGTCCTCTGACCTGACAAACAAGCATCAACTAATGCTTTTTCATCCGGCCTATTACCCCAAATTGTAGTGGACATTTAACGAATATAATGACAAGGGCCGATTTAAAAAGGTTGCATGGTGAGAAAAAAATTAGTTAGGAGATTTGCTTTTGTCCCGTTACCGTTTTGAAGGTTGGCAGTCAGACTTCCAATTGTATTTCAGAGCTCATTCGCCCCTAAATCACCCTACTCTTCCTCTGATTGGTCACCTACTCTTTTATCAGGCACATGCTTATTTAAAAATTCATTTATTTTATCTATGCTCAGACTCGACTTCAATTCCCCAAAATGATTTACTTTAATATCAAAATCCTTGAGTTCTTTATGCACATTTGGCTGTTCCTTTTTTTTACGCATGATTGTATGAATTTAGGCAATTCTGCTGAACTGATCGATTCTTTTCTGTATTCTTTCAAGCCCATCTACTTGTAATATTTCCAGCATTTGGAATACGGTGGGGCCCTGAAGACTTCCGGCCAGGGCTAATCTGAAAATGGGAAATACTTCACCAGGTTTAAGATTGAAGTCTTTGAGCCTTTCTTTAGCGTAGTTTTCCAGTGCCTGGGAATCAAAAGAATTTAATTTAGCGAGTTCGCTGGTGTATGCAATGATTTTATCTTTAAGGTCAGGTTTCCATTGCTTTTTTAATGCTTCCATATCTACCGATTCAATCTCCTCAAATAAATAGGCAGCCTGCTCAGGAATTTCTTTAATAAAATGAATTCGATCACGAAATAATTTAATGATTGAATCTAATTTTTGATCAGTGACGAAAAGGTTTTGATCTATCAGAAGAGGAGTTAATTTTGCGCGTATCTCTTCTACCGCCATTTGCCTGATGTATTGCTGATTAAACCATTTGGCTTTATCCATATCAAATCGGGCCCCACCCAGGTGGACTCTGCTGATATCAAATGATTTAACCAATTCGTCTAATGAAAATATTTCCTGATCAGTACCAGGGTTCCAGCCCAGAAAGGCCAGAAAATTAATTGTCGCCTGGGGCTCGAAACCGTATTCCCTGAATCCGATAATACTTTCTTCCGGGTTGGCACCATTCCATGAAAGAGGGAAAACTGGTATGCCAAATTTAGCTCCATCCCGCTTACTGAGTTTTCCTTTACCATCGGGTCGCATAATCAAGGGGAGGTGGGCAAACTCCGGATGGGACCAGCCCAGGGCTTTATACAATAGGAGATGATGACCCGTGCTGCTAATCCATTCCTCTCCCCGGATCACGTGAGTGATTTCCATCAAATGATCATCTACTACGTTTGCAAAATGGTATGTAGGCATGCCATCCGCTTTGATCAATACCTTATCGTCTAATTCTGAACTATTGAAACTCACCTCTCCCCGAATGGTATCGACAAAACTAACCTGCTCTCCCGGCTGTACCAACAACCTGATTACGTAGGGTTTTCCGCTTTCCAACCACGATTTGGTAGTGCCTGGATCTAAGCTTAAGCTGTTTTTCATTGTGAGGCGAACTGTAGCATCGTATTTGGGTGCAGGTACCCCTTCATTTGCCAATCTGTCACGCATATGTTCCAGCTCCGATTCTGTATCAAATGCATAATATGCCTTGCCATCCGCCACTAATTCCAGGATATATTTATTGTACAATTGCTTTCTCTCAGATTGCCTGTAAGGAGCAAATGCTCCCTGATACCCCTGCCCTTCGGTAGGCTCAATACCGCACCATTTCAGTGCTTCCCTGATGTATTCCTCAGCGCCTGGTACAAAACGCCCCTGATCAGTGTCTTCAATTCTTAAAATAAATGTTCCGTCATTTTTTTTTGCAATCAAGTAATTATACAGGGCAGTTCTTACACCTCCTATATGTAGTGCACCTGTTGGAGACGGAGCAAATCTGACACGTACTGACATTTAATAAAAGAATTTTGGTTAAAAAATATATTACAAAAATATTTAATATGAGAAAACCATTATACATTTGTTCTGAAATTAAAAATGCTATTGGTGGCAACGATTTTTATTTAGCAAGCGTTGACCTATTAGACAAAGGCAATTTTTGGTTGCAAAACGACATTATCCCATATCTCATGAACAATTTTAAAGACAAATTATGTATTTGATTAAAACTCCAAAGTTAATTCAAAATTTCTTTCCCAATTTTATCTGGCAAGTGCCCGCAAAAGAAAAAGTGATGTTTCTTACATTTGACGATGGCCCCATACCAGAGGTGACACCATGGGTATTGGATGAATTGGTTAAATTTAATGCTAAAGCTACCTTCTTTTGTGTGGGTAATAATGTGCGCCAGCATCCTGACATATTTAAAAAGATACTGGATCAGGGTCACACCGTAGGTAACCATACTTTCAACCATCTCAATGGCTGGAATACCGAAAACCTCCCCTATTTTCACGATGTACGCAATTGTGCAACCATGGTGCATTCATCGTTGTTCAGGCCTCCTTTTGGAAGGTTAAAACCCTCTCAAATACAGTTTTTACAAAGACATTACCGAATCATCATGTGGGATGTACTGAGCGCAGATTTTGATCAGGAAATCACCAAAGAACAATGCCTGCGTAATGTAATCGACCATGCCGAAACCGGGAGCATTATAGTGTTTCATGACAGTATAAAAGCTAAAAGAAATCTTAACTATGCTTTACCAAAGGTGTTGGATTATTTTAGCCGCCAGGGATACAGGTTTGAATGTCTGAGCCAGCATTCCG
Organism: uncultured Saprospiraceae bacterium; assembly: GCA_964396995.1. GTDB lineage: Bacteria > Bacteroidota > Bacteroidia > Chitinophagales > Saprospiraceae > JADJLQ01. The sequence continues at coordinate 11,178 of CAYNIG010000074.1, forward strand.
TCCATCAGGGCATTTATTCAAAGAAAGAAGAAACAAGCGCGGTATAAAATTTCTTCAATAAAAGTCGGTTTTAATTAAGTAGAAGCCTGTGCTCTAATTATGTACAGGCTTCTTCATTTGGAGAAGGGAAAGATTAAGCTATTATTAAGAAAAACCCCGGGTATTTGTAAATGTTTTACTAATCCCTCTGAAGAAATTCCCATCCAGGTAAACAATTTATATTTTTATCCTGATTAAATGGCAGAGACCAATATACAAACGGTACAGCAACTAAGGCAGCTTGAGCATCAGCTATCTCTAAAGCAGATGCAAATACACCGGTTGCTTAATATAACCCAGGCCATAAACAGCAATATGGCCTCGGAAGAGTTATTCAGAATGTATCGCGAATTTCTGAGTTTTGAAATGGGCATGTCTAAGATATTATTGCTTATTCGTGAAGAGAAAGACTGGAATGTAGTAGTACAATACAATCTCAAACAAAATTATGAAGCGGAAGGCATACTGGATGTTTTGGAAAAACATCATAACCTATACACTATAAAATCATCGGATCCGGAAACAGTTCATGAGTTCGATATCATCATACCAGTATATCATAAAGAATATGCAATAGCCTATGCCTTGGTCACGGTCTCTGATAAAGAAGATTTATACCACAAAATTCAATTTATACAGACCATTACCAATATTATAGCAGTAGCCTCAGAAAATAAAAGATTATTTAAAAACCAGGTAGAACAGGAACGAATGAATAAAGAGATAGAACTGGCCCGCGAGGTTCAGGCTCTGCTCATTCCTCAACGCTTGCCCAAAACCAGTCATTTTGAAGTATCCAGCATTTACAGACCTCATTTTAATGTTGGTGGTGATTATTACGATTGCCTGGTAATAGAACCCGGAAGATACCTTATCTGCCTGGCCGATATATCCGGAAAGGGGGTATCTGCTGCATTGCTCATGAGCAACCTCCAGGCTATTATCAAACAACTGGTTAAACAGTTTACCACACTGGATGCGTTGGTAAACAATCTAAACAATGCTGTGTTTGAACTTACGGGCGGTGAACGTTTTCTTACACTTTTTATAGCTGATGTATGCCCTAAGAAAGGAAAAGTAGAATATATAAATTGTGGACATATTTCGCCATTACTATATCATGGTGAAAAAATGAAAGCCCTCAATGTTGGCACCACGGTGATAGGTGCTTTTCCCAAACTGCCATTTTTAGATACAGGGCAGGAAGACATAACCGGGCAGTCAGTATTATTGATATTTACAGATGGACTGACTGACCTTATCAATCCCAGTGCGGAGTATTTTGATCTGGAACACATAGAAAAATTTATCATTGAAAATCACACTAAAAGCTCTATTTCATTCAATACACTGCTCATGGATGAACTTGAAAAATTTAAGGGAAATCAGACATTTCCTGACGATATTACGGTATTAACCTGCAAAATTGATACGAATACTGTATCTTGACCCTGTTTTTATTAAATGAAGAACAGATTAGTAGCTGCTATACTTGCCATTTTTGGTGGCTCCGTAGGAGCACACAAATTTTACTTACGCAAACCAGGCTCTGGAATATTTTACTTTTTTATGTTTATGGTATTTCTCAATGCCAAATTTCCAGTGATGTTCCTGATTGGATTATTTGAAGGATTAAGATTACTGATGATGTCTGATCAGGATTTTAACCAAAAGTATAATCCTGAAATGGCTCAGCAAGGATGGCAACAGCCTGCACCAAGACAATATGGATGGCAAACCCGGCAATCAAGAAACGAGGAAAACAACCATTCGCCAAAGCCATCAAGGCCTTGGAAAAATGTGGAAGTGCCAGAATACAATGGTGGCAGCAGAAGAAATATTTATAAAGAGACTGCAATAAAAAAATATAAAGAGTTTGATTTAGAAGGAGCAATAGAGGATTTTCAAAAATCGCTTCAGGTAGAGCCAAAAGACATTGCCTCTCATTTTAATATCGCCTGTGCTTATTCACTTACCGAGAAAGGAGAAAAAGCATATTATCATATTTCTAAAGCAGTAGAATACGGCTTCACTGATTTTGAAAAATTGAACAGCCACGATGACCTCGCTTTTGTACGTATACAGCAACAATGGGATGATTTTAAAGCCAGTGGATATCGACACTATGCTGCCTTTGAAAAAGATCCCTATGAAAAACCCAAAGCCGAACCTCAAAATGATGTTCTACTGGAGCAGCTGAATAAATTGGATGAACTCAGGAAAAAAGGTCTCTTGTCTGAATCAGAATATGCAATGGAAAAAAGAAAATTAAATGGCTGATAATAACAAAATATTAATATTCCGGAACTAAAATACTTTCGTCTCAATCTAAAAAGGTAACATGATTGCTCATGAGCTAATATCAGAAGAAGTAAAGCCCCTTCACCCGGATGATGACGGCGAGACTGCATTGCGCAAAATGCAGGAATATGGCGTTGCTCATTTACCTGTAATCAGTGAAGGTGAATTTATTGGCTTGTTAAATGAAGATGAGATAATTAAACATGGCACAGAATCCCCTATAGAAACCTATCTGTACACCTTGGACAGCTTATACTCCAGCCCGTCAGATCATCTATTTGAAGTGATGAAGAAGATATCTGAATCCGATATCACCCTTATACCGGTAGTTTCGGATGATAATAGGTATAAAGGCTCCATACTTCGCAATGATTTATTTGATTATTACAATAAGAGCTTTGCTTTTTCAGAGCCTGGAAGCATACTGGTCATTCATGTGCATGACAGTCAGTATAGCTTGTCTGAAATATCGCATATTATTGAGTCAGAACATGCCATGGTATTGAGCAGCATCATCAGTCGACCATCGGATACCCAGATTGTGCTCACTTTAAAGGTAAATAAAACGGATGTATCACGAATCATTGCAGCGCTTAGGCGATTTGAGTATGATGTAACTGCCTCCTATAGTGAAGAGGAAGTGGTGGATAATTTCAAGGAAAGATACGATGCCTTCATGCGATACCTGGATGTATAATTGCCGTTTCCTATGATTAGGATAACCATTCTATTCGGTTTTTCATTTATACTATTTACACTTAACGGACAAATCCTGTACATAGACTCGATAGACTATACAGGAAATGTGAAAACCAAAAATTACATTATAAGGAGGGAACTCGATTTTAAAATAAATGATAGTATAGATCAGACCGTCCTTACTCAAAGCTTCAGCCGCAACCGATCCAGAATACTCAACACTGGTCTATTTAAAGAGGTAACCATAAATATAAAGAAATGGAATACAGAAACCAATCACATCACCATACAAATACATTGTGAGGAAGGTTGGTATATTTATCCCGTACCCATATTTGAACTTGCTGATCGCAATTTTAATGTATGGTGGGATGAATTTAATGGATCATTAAAAAGAACCAACTACGGTATCAAATTTATACATACCAATCTAACCGGTCAGGCAGACGCATTAAAAATTACATTACAGGGAGGCTATAGTCAAAAAGTGGATATTGAATATGCCTGGCCGTTTTGGGGAAAAGACAGAAGCTGGAGATTTACATCCAATGTATTTTATACCCGGAATAAAGAAGCTTATTACAATACTATTGAAAATAAATTGGTCTTTCACAAAGCACAAGCTGAAGATGAATACAGCCTGAATAGGTTCAGGGTCAATACCGCTTTGGAGCATCGTACCACTTTGCAATTATTTCAAAGCATACGACTGGAATACAATGCCAATACTACCATACCGGCAATAAGTAAAGATTTAAATCCTGATTTTTTTCTGAATAACAACCAGCAACGATACCTATCGCTGCGATATGAATTTAAATATGATGACCGGGACTTAAAATATTACCCGAGTAGCGGAAGGTTAGCAGAAATTCAGATTACAAAGGAAGGAATAGGCAAAACCGGTGACCTAAACACCCTCACTACACAAATTCAATTGCAGCAATTTATCCCCTGGAATAAAAGACATAATGCCGGTATCATGATCCGAGCTAAAGGATCTATTATTCGCAATCAGCCTCCTTATTATAACAGCCGTGCTCTCGGATTTGGAGATAATTATCTCAAAGGGTATGAATATTATGTAGTAGATGGCATGGATTTTTTCTTTTTACGATTTCGTGAGCGATTTATATTCCTTGATAAGACTATACAAATATTACCCGATACCCGGCTGGGTATAAAATCAAAACCATTAAAATTGGGCTTTTCAATTCATGGGAGCACCGGATACGTAAACAATGTCTTTTATTCCAATACCAATACTTTTGGTAACAGGTGGCTATACTCTACCGGGGCCAGTGTGGACTTATTACTTTCAAATACCTCCATGCTGCAAATGGACTGGAGCATAAATCATCTCGGACAAAGCGGAGTATATTTACATTTTAAAGAAGATTTTTAAAACAGGATTATGCGGGTATTATTGTTTTCAATGGAACTGAAAGAGGATGCCAGGAGTATATATCAGTCCTTGGCTGACCATCTCACTGAGGAAGGATTTAAATTGTATCAATATACCAATACCGATAGTTCTGTATTAGACCATATTCCGCTTTTAAGCAAAAAAGAACAACTCCGTGAATTTAATATTGATCTTATACTCAGTGCCGGTGGTGATGGCACGATGCTTAAAGCAGTTGCATTTGGTGGCGACAGTGGCATTCCTTTCCTGGGATTTAACCTGGGTCGTTTAGGCTTTTTGGCTGTAATCGAAAAAGATGGAATACAGGCTGTTATCAGATCACTCAAAGCCGGCCATTTTGAAATCGACAAAAGATCAACGCTCAGTATAAAATCCAATATGCCGATATTTGATCATGAAGTCTTTGCATTAAATGATTTTACTTTAATGAAAAGAGATAATTCCTCCATGATAAAAATACACACCACATTAAATGGCGAATTTTTAAATACTTATTGGGCAGATGGGCTGATATTGGCTACACCTACCGGTTCCACAGGCTATTCCCTCAGCTGTGGTGGCCCTATCGTATTTCCGCACTCCGGCAATTTTGTGATCACACCAATAGCTCCGCACAATTTGAATGTAAGACCAGCAGTGATTTCCGATGATTCCCTCCTGGAATTTAATGTGGAAGGCAGGTCTGATAATTTTTTATGTACTATGGACTCTACCTATGGATTGGTCACCTCTGATCATGTGATAAAAATTACCCGTAATTCATTTGATATTAACCTGCTAAAAATCGACGGTCATTCTTTCCTTAAAACATTGCGAAACAAGTTGATGTGGGGTCTTGACCTGAGAAATTAATCCAGTAGTTTTTCTCAAAAATGTTAGTCTATAAAACTGACTGAATTGGTCGGTCAAGAGTAAATATTGGTCGCAAAACAATTACTTAGCTTATCCTGAATGCAACTTATGGGCGTTAAAAAAGGTCTTTTATCATTATGAAATTAAATAAACTCGTTTTCTTAACATTTGCATTTATTGCAGTTTTAAATACAGGTTTTGCACAAAACATTATTATTGGCAAAGTCACCGATTCCAAATCGGCGCCATATGAATTTGCAACCGTATTGCTGCTCAATAGCAAAGACAGCACTTTAACAAAAGGGGCGATTACTGATCCCAATGGTGTATTTGAATTTGAAAATACCAAGCCGGGGAATTACCTCTTCAAAGTTTCTTACGTAGGTAAGCCAGACTTTTATGCCTCTGCATTTGAATACCAGAGTGGCAAAATGGATGCCGGCAACCTGTCGTTCCCCGATAATGTGACAGAACTAAAAACGGTGACCGTATCTGCAGTCAAACCCATCATAGAAATAAGAGCTGAAAAAACCATATTGAATGTGGAGAATAATGTAAGCTCTGCAGGAAGCGATGGTCTTGAAATCCTGCGTAAAGCCCCCGGTGTCGTGATAGACAATAATGAAAACATCACCTTGAAAGGTAAAAACGGCGTGCAAGTTTATATTGATGACAAACCCATCCGGTTGAATGGAAGAGACTTAGCCTCCATATTAAAAAGTTATAATGCAAATAATATTGAATCTATTGAGGTTATTCTGAATCCTTCCGCTAAGTATGAAGCAGAAGGCAACGCGGGCATCATCAATATTAGACTTAAAAGAAATCTGAGTCTGGGTACCAATGGCTCCGTGTCAGCCAATTTTAGAATGGGCATCTCTCCGAAAGGCAATCTTTCTCTTAACCTGAATAATCGTACGGATAAATTTAATTTCTTTACGAACATCACAGCCGGAGCCGGAATAAACCATGAGAACCTTACTTTTTACCGGGAACAAGGTGGTTTGTTTTTTGACCAAGTTACTAAAAACAAAAGTGATAGTGTAAAATACCCCAGGCTCAACTACAGGATAGGAAGCGACTATCTGATCAATTCAAAAAATACAATCGGAGTTTTAATCAATGGCAATATCTATGATGGGGTAGATAAAACTCTCAGTCATACCAATATCGGCACCATGAATAATAATGGAAAAATAGACTCCATACTTAACGCCAATACCCGAACTCTGGAAAATCGAAGAAATACAAACTTCAATATAAACTATGCCTATAAAGACA
>CAYNIG010000075.1:0-17757 GCA_964396995.1 uncultured Saprospiraceae bacterium
TTTATGAAAGCGTCCGAGTTGCGAATACATTGAATCAGCCCGGCAACAAGTGTATCTCTACTTCATCTCCAGCATAATACTGCTCCTTGCCGGGAGGCAAGACAATCAAACAATTTGCTTCTGCGAAAGATTTTAATCTGAAGGATTCCTGGGCATCCAGGATTTCTACCCGATTTCCATTCACGTAGCCTTTTAAAAAATGGGTAAGCGACCGGTTGATTTTATAGTTTTGATTCAGCAATGCAGTTTTATATAGTATGGCACTGGGTTTGTGCATTAGGCGGCTGATGATCAGTTCTGCATATTCATAAAAACAAGTAAGCACCGAACCCGGATTACCGGGGAGTCCCAAAATTACTTTATCCTCCTTCATACCCAAAAAAACAGGCTTACCCGGTTTCTGTGCTATTTTATGAAATAGTTGATTTACACCGTTTTTAGTGGCTGCCTGTACGACAAAATCGTAATCCCCTACACTCACTCCTCCGGTCAATAATAGCATATCAACCTGTTCTAAGGCTTTCCCTATTTTTTTCGTGACTTCGTCCAAATTATCCAGTGCATAAAAAATCAAAACATTTTCTATACCCAATGACTTTAATACAGCGGTTAAGGTAAATGAATTGGATTCATATACTTTGCCATGCTCTAATGGTGTACCGGGAGCCTGAAGTTCATTACCGGTGATGATCACAGCTATTGAAGGTGCGGGATGTACTTTTACCTGTGCAATACCCAGTCCGGCAAGAAAGCCGATGGTCCTGCTTTTTATTTCCTTTCCCTTTTCAATGACCAGTGATCCTTGTTTTAACTCAGCTCCTTTTTCTCTTACATTAGTTCCTTTATTGATCTGGTGATCCTCTATAGTAAGTACAGTATTAATGATTTTTACTTTCTCTTGCATTACTACAGTATCGGCTCCATCGGGTACCGGCGCACCGGTAAATATCCTCGCCGCCATTCCTGAAGACAGGGCTACCGATCGGGTATCTCCGGCGGCTACAGCATCGATCACTTTGATTTCTGTATTGTTAATCAGGTCGTCGTGTATAAATGCATAACCATCCATGGACGATTGGCGGAAGGCAGGAGCATCGTAATGTGAATATACATTTTCAACAAGAATGCAACCCGTGGTGTCTGGTATGGGCAAATACCTTGCAGGAATTGGATTTATACTTTTTTTGATTAATTCTTTTGCTTCCGATACACTAATCATATTCATTTCATATCTGTCACTTTGTAAATCACCCCATTGCTTTTGGTGAAAAGATATAGTTCCCCGGTATGATCCATTCCGATTCGGAGGTCTACCCGTGAGTTTTTAGTGATGGTTTCCAGGTCTGTTTTTAAACCATCCATTTCCAGTTGGAATTTTTTTATAATGGCCTGGCTACCATTCTGCATGTCTTTATTTTCAGCATAAAATAATAATCCACGTGGTATATCACCGAAAATATATTTTCCATTTAAAAGTTTGATCTTCCCATTATAAACGAAACCGGCAGCTACAGCATTACCCTCGTCGTGATCATACTGAATCACCGGATCGGAATAATGGTGGCCGTCATCAGGTGGTAAAGAGTATACTACTTCAGGATTGGCTTTTGGGTCAAATAAAAAAGTGCCTTCCCGGTAGGGCCACCCATAGTCGGCGCCTTTCACTCCGAGGTTGATTTCTTCTACACTGTGTTGGCCTATATTACTTATAAACATCTTGCCAGTACCCGACCTGTCCCATGAGAGTAAATGTGGATTTCTAAATCCCCGTGCCCATATTTCTTTTACGGCATTTGATGAGTCTGTAAATGGATTATCAGCTGGTGTGCCGTATTTTCCATTTTTACTATTTGAGCCCATTGGATTTATCCTGATCACGGAGCCCCAAATATGGTTGATATTGTCAGCTACTTCCGGATGACCGGCTAAGGCGATACCTCCGTCGCCTATTCCTATATAAAGCAAGCCGTAGTCTGAAGTGCCTTTTTTCACTGTTGGGTTAAATTGAATGTCCTGCATCCCATGAATTACGGTGTTCATATCTACCCGCATGAGTTCTCTTTTCGAGACAGGGATGAAAGCAGGAGAGCTGATGTCGTTTGTTTTCCATTCGGTGAGGACACATTGTACAGCGGATTTTATTCCTGGTGGTAATGGAAAATCAGCAATTGCAGTGGAATCAGGTTCCGTGTGAACGGTATACATCAATCCATTCGATTCATACTCTGGGTGAAATGCAAAACTACCCAGGCCCGATGCCAATCCCGGGCGATCCATAAAATGGGGTAGCTGTGCTTTTACATCAAAAAATACCCGGGCACTGTCCTGAAGGAGTTCATACATTTTACCTCTCAAGTCGTGAATTAACAGCCGGTATTTATTTTTTATTTTGAGGTCCACCAGTTTGTTGATTCGGGCCACAGGAGCAGTTTCAGCACTGGGTGGTATCGTAATCCATTTTTTTATCACCAGAGTATGATCAGAAATTGCAATCTTTTCTTTTATGGGATCGATCAGGGCACCTGGCCTGCTTACTTTGTTTTTCTTTTCGCCCTCTGAAAACTTATGTATATAACTCAATATTTGGTTGATTTCATCCTCTTTTAACTGGGGAAAAGGAGGCATATATTGTTTATACTTTTTAAATTGTTCAGTAGCCCGTGCGTCTCCGCTATTTATTACGGCAACTGGGTTTTTAATAAATTTTATAATCCATTCTTTATCTAATTGGCTCGTAATCCCTGCCAGATTTGGTCCGATATTATTTTCTTCAAAACTATGGCAGTTAGCGCAATGTGTAATAAATAGATTTTGTCCTTCCTGAACAGTAAGCTCATCCTGTGGGTATTTGGGTATCAGTGTTTTTGATTGTTCCGGATCCCTCTTGCAGCCAGTAACCAGGAAGAAAAGAATTACAAAAATGCAGAAGGCAGATGAATTTGAAATACTCATAAAATCAATACAGAAAGCAGTAAAAATATTATAAATATTCTACTTTCACCAGATTCAATCGGAGGCTTCGCTGTGAAGGCACTATAAATGTATTGGAAGCCACCTGTAATGCATCTCTGAATCTCAATTGTAACCTTACATATTCTGTACTGAGGACACTCTTGCGTTGATACTGGCCGTTACTCTGAACTATGTATTCACTTACTGTATTTTCAGCACTTATTTCATCATTGTAGATCAGCCTCAGCCTGGATGGATTTTTAAACAAAAAGAAAGAGGAATACATACCGTCATCGTCATGTGAATATTGTTTTTTATGCAAGACATCTGACCATTCCAGGCTTCCTTCTTTTGAAATGGAAAATAAGGCTATATCTTCATAATAGTAGTCTACGAGCAATGGAGCTCTGAAGCCATAGGGACTATTAAATCCCCTATTGGTAGTACCACTATAGGTAGCCCTGCGTTCGTATTCTTTTTTTATTTCGGTGATCAAAAGCAAGCCGCCATCTTGTTTAAGAGCAATATCTGTGACTTGCAATTGGTTGAATTCGTTTTTATCTTTTGATCTTCTTTTTATTTCTTCATCAAATCTGGTTTCAAATGGAAATGCATTTACTTTTTCCACGGAGCCGGGTCGCAGGGAATGTTGAACAAAATAGATACCCTCTGCCCTGGATAGATTTTTCTGAGTATAAATGCCACCGCCGATCAATTGTTTATTGATATTATCGTATACAAACTTACTGTGAAAACTAACTATTCTGAATACAGGTATTACAAATGCGGTATTGGATTCCGATTGTACGGAAAAATGATGAACTTCAAAAATATGTTTGTCCTTTTTAGAGCGGAAATTATTCTTTTCAAATACTAGGAGATAATCTCCTTCATTGGTCACCAGTAAACTTCTAAAATCATCTTTGAGGTCGGTTTCATTAAAGAGTATGGTTCGGTTATAGGCTGTTTTCCGTTTACTGATATCGTACAATGCCACTCTCAACTCGTGTTGTTCATGCACTGAAAAAAACAGGACTTTAGATCTGTCTTCCGAACGGGCTACTTTTATATCAGGATTAAAAAGCATGGATTCATACACTTTTACTGTATCCGAGCTGATAATGTTACCCCTGGCATTGATCTGATCTGCCTGAATATAATAATCGCCACGGCTTCGGTAGCTGTACATCACAAAAAAGGAAGTGTCACGAGGTATGGTGGACAGTATCGTACATCCTTTATCACTCAAAGTGACTTCTATATCTTCTTTATGTTTTAGATTATTATCAAAGGTTTTGATTTCGTATTTATTACCCCTGTCCCGGAATAAGATCACCAGGCTATCGACTTTACCCACCAGATCATACGACAAATCATTTCGCAATTGTATTTCATCAGATACAGTTACTTTTTGACAGTATAGGAATGAAAATGAAACAGTTGCAAAAACAACGACCATACATAGCCTTTGAATTAGAATGTGTATTTTGATCAGACTCATTTCTTAGTCTCCAAATATATGGACTTTTAACTACAGAATACAAGTTTGGTCAATACAATGGACTTGGATATCGTATTTCGGCTTCTGATGAATTGGTTCGCCGGGCCATACTACGAAGGGGGTACGCTCAAAGTCATTAGGATGGCATGGTGAAAGTAATTATTCAATACCTCCAAAAAGAAATTGAATTATAAGATTGAAGATGGTTTACTAATCTCAAGTGTTAAATAATTTCACTTCAAATTTATAGAATCATTTAAAGAACGTGATCTGCTGCATGCCGACAGGATTTAATATGACCGGAACCTCGATTCCTTTATTTTCATATCCGTTTCTTACCGGATAAGGAGGTAATTTTTAAAACCTCCAATCTTTTTTCCTCCAAATAATTTTTTTTCAATCAAGGTCAGTATTTTATACTTCCATTTTTCATGTTTGAATTTAGATCGGTTTAATACCAGGGGGCCTGCATACCTCAATAAATGACTCCAGTTGTGTTCTTTTATCCTATCGGCCATTACCATAGGATGGGATCCGGTATAAATGGAATAGTAGTCCATGCGTCCGAAGTCAAAAAAGGGATCAGTTTCTTTCCAAAGATTTGAATTATAATTTTTTCGTACTTCATCATTTTTAAATTTAATAATGTGTGGTGGCCTTACCCACCCGTAATGAAATACCCTGGCATTTAATCGAATGCATTTTAACGGTCGCGTATTTTTTATTTTAAAATAGTCCTGATCAAATGAATCACGATGAAAACGAAAACTTTGAGCATCCCGCCAGGAATGCACCTGAGGGAGATTTTTTATTATACGGACTTCGCGGTCGTACCAGGCATGACCTCTGGCAATATGGTTATAATCTCCCCAAAAATGAATATAGTTTAATACCAATCCCTCCACCTCCTCGTTATGGAGATGTTCTGCACATGATATTTGAATCTGTTGTATATCCTCTTCGTGCAATACTTCATCTCCTTGTATATAAATCAACCAATCACCCGTGCACTTATTCCTGGCCAAATCAGTTTGCTGAGCATATATACTGCCCTGGAGAAATCTCGCCGTATCCCATTCTGTTTCAAGCAGTATGATCTTGTCTGAATCAATGCTTTTTATTATAGCCAGAGTATCATCATCGGGATCGCTTTTACCCAATGCAACGATAAATTCATCTACCGCAGGCAATACAGAAAGAATGGATTCTTTTATAGGGTAATAGAATTTTGCAGCATTCCTGATGAAAGTAAATCCACTTATTTTCATATCTTTTTTAATTTGGGACTGATCCAGGATTGAGTTGAAATAACCTGAAGATAGTACCGGAACATATTAAACCAGATATGACTTTGAATATTGAATACCGGAATAAAAAAGAAAATGATTCCGGCCATTGCGCGAAAAGTACCGAATACCAGAAACTCACCAATTGCGAAAATATGAGCAACGGGTCTTTCTATTCCTTTAAAATGTTCCTGTATATAAACGTGTCTTGAAATCAATACTTCTCCTTTTGACAGGATGGCAGTAGATTTATTCAATCGGGTGGCCCCGCCATGCTCATGACGGATCATATAATTTGAAACAAGCGCTATTTTTAATCCCATTTGACGAACCCTGATACACAGGTCCGGGTCTTCAAAATACATCCATAGGTTTTTACTCCAGCCCCCAACTTCATAATATAGTTCTTTGGAAATCATCAATACCGATGCAGAGACCCATTCAGGCTCAATATATTCTATTCCATTCGTTTTTTTTATGCCAAACATCTTTCGTTTTATCCAACGGCTTTCTATTGAACGCACTATGCCGGACAGGCGCAGCAAACCGGGCAATAATAAAAAATGCTTTTTCAAATTTGAATGTTGTCTGCAGGAAACAATTCCTAATTCTTTATTGGTACTGATCAAATTCAACATCGCTTGTATTGAATCATTACTCGCAAGGGTATCAGGATTAAGAAATAACAGGTATTCTTTACTGGCTTTCAGCACCCCCTGGTGGCAGCCACCACCAAATCCAAGGTTAGCAGGCGTTTCTAAAAACAATACACTCTGAAATTCAGATTTAAATTTTTCTATTAAATCATCTTCAGAATGATTATCCACCACTATTATCTCGTATTGATGAGTTTCGGATAAAAGACTTTGAAGGCATGGTCTGAGGTGATGCCAGGATCGATAATTTACTATGATAATCGATAAACTGGCACCCATCGGGCAAAAATACTATATAAAATCTAAAATGACCTGTGTCTCCGCTTTGAATGGAAAAAGGACCATATCTTTACAAATTATCTGCATACGTATGGGTTCGTTGATGAAGTATCTGTTTTTTTTCGTGTTGATTTTTCCTTTTTCTCAATGCAGAAAAGATGACGCAAATGTATTATTCAAAATGGAATATGACCAATTGATTAATGTCCCGGGTGGATTAAACACAGTGGAAACCTATTCATTTTTGTTGCAAAATCTGAACACTAATTTTAAAGTACTTTCTTCCACGTTTAATGTGTCCCCTTCTTCTTTGCTCATTATTCGTACCGGGAGCACACAACTGATCGATCAGTTGAATCAATTGGATTTAGCCAAGGTAGAAAAGATTTCCCTGTTAGCCAGTAATCCATCCTTTTCCATTGAAAAAGAAATAGCTTACCTCGAGCCGGTACCATTAAATTCCACCAATTCATTGCAGCTTTTTCCTTCTTTGACCGATGCTACCGATATTTTTACCGGAGACAAATTTAATCTGAGACTTAAAATAAAACTGAGAGGCAGTATTTCGTCCAGTACCAATCTCAGGTTGCGCATGGCTATGAATGTATCAAGTAAATAATGTGGTATTCAAACAATACTGATTTTGTAAACACAGGCTGTGTACTGCATAGTAATAGTTTTATATTTGCGGCCTTATATCCATAGCACCAATACATGAAAGTTACTGAGTATTTTGAACGCGCCAATGGCAATACCTTGATTTCATTTGAAGTCCTGCCGCCATTGAAAGGAGGCAGCATCGATTCTATCTTTAATATACTCGATCCGCTGATGGAGTTTCGTCCTCCCTTTGTAGATGTGACTTATCATCGTGAAGATTTTATTTACCGAAAGACCAATGAAGGTTTTTTTGAAAAAATATCAATGCGCAAAAGACCGGGTACTGTGGTCATTTCACAAGCCATTCAAAACCGGTATGGAGTCGATACGGTACCGCATTTATTATGTGGCGGATTTACTAAAGAGGAGACGGAAGATGCATTAATTGACATGGCCTATGCCAAAATCAATAATGTACTTGCTCTGCGGGGCGATGCCAGAAAATTTGAGGGTAAGTTTATTCCTGAACAGGGTGGTCATTTTTATGCTATTGACCTGATCAAACAAATCAAAGATATGAACGAAGGGGTATATATCGATGCTGACATAAAAGATGGTGCAAAATCAAATTTTTGTATAGGAGTAGCTGGTTATCCTGAAAAACATTTTGAAGCTCCCAACCTGGAGAGTGACATTAAATATTTAAAGCAAAAGATTGAAGCCGGCGGTGAATACATTGTAACCCAAATGTTTTTTGATAATAAAAAGTATTTTGATTTTGTAAAACTTTGTCGTGATCATGGTATCCATGTACCTATCGTGCCCGGATTAAAGCCCCTTACTCGAAAAAGCCAGATCAATTCCATACCATCAGCCTTTTTCATTAACCTGCCTGCTGACCTGGTAAACGAGGTGAATAAAGCAAAATCTCCTGAAGCCGTTAAACAGGTAGGTATTGAGTGGGCTATTGCACAATGCAAAGAATTGAAAGCAGCCAAAGTACCCTCATTGCATTTTTATACTATGGGCGACAGTGACACCACCAGGAAGATTGCTGAAACGATTTTTTAAATTTGTTTTATTACCTTCCGGTCAGGGCGAAAATGCTTCGCCATATATTGTTTTTAAACCTGGTCACCTGCAACACGGGCATTCTGATACTTCCAAAGGATCTGAACATTCTTTCAGGTCCTTCTAACATACTGCCTTCAAAGTCAAATAGATCGTGCTTTCTGATGTGTTCCTGAATGCATTTCCACAATATACCGTGAATGCTGCCTCCCGGGTCACGATTATGATCTCTGCCCAAAACGAGGTTATACACTTTTGATTTGTCCTTTACCATAAACATGGCAGCAACCGGCGTATTATTTTCATTTAATCTGGCTACGTACAATGATCCTGCCTCTCTTTCCTTTATGGCTTTATACATTCGCTCAAACTCAGCCAAACTATAAGGTACTTTTAATGACTGTCTGCTGAAGGTAAGGGATACCAATTGATAAGCAGCACGGGTATCATCTGATTTTTCTACCGTCACCGCTTTCATGGTTTTAAGTAATTGTGTTCTTGCAGATCCTTCCATTTGATCCCATATTGCTTCTTCAGATTGCCTCAGGGATAAGTGATAGGTATATCGCCAGTCTAATCGGTATCCTTTCCAAAAGAAGGGCAATCCATAGGTATATTCAGGAAAAAATTTTTGTTGTAAATACACAGAAGAGGGTATCTGTGCAATCAGTCCGGTCAGCACCTCTTTTTCATATTCATAAGAAGTCGTACGTTTTTGATTTGCAGGATAATCAATATACACCCCCATATAAGGCATGAGGTAGGGCATACCTATGATTTTGATTCCATTTTTTCTGAAAATAAAATAGGGCAAAGCCCCGGTTAACTTGTGTTCCTTATTGTGATACAATGCGATATTCCAGTCATCCAGGCATACCGCATCCAATAGCCAAGGTTGTAAAAATAAAGGAAGATCTTCTAATCGTTCATTTGCCCATAACCTGTATTCTTGTTTTGTATTCATGCATCTGATCTCACGAAAATTACGACTTTAATATCTGATCGGCATGCTGTTTTGAATGCACCTCATCAATGATACGGGTGATGATCCCTTTTTCTATTATAAAGGTAGTTCTGAGCACTCCGTCGTATTCCCGGCCAAAAAGTTTTTTAGGGCCCCATACCCCAAATAGTTTGATGATGTTGAGATCCGGATCTGAAATAAGATCAAATGGCAATTTGTATTTTTTAATAAAATTGGTGTGTTTTCGAATGGAGTCGGGGCTTACGCCATATATCGTGTATCCCTGCCTGAGCAATCGAGTATAGTTATCTCTCAGGTTACATGCTTCTTCCGTACAGGTAGGGGTATTATCTTGAGGATAAAAATAAAATACTACATTCTTTTCTTTCAGCTCATTGGATGATATCTCCTGCCCATTTTGTAGTAATGCTTTAAACTGGGGTATTTTGCTTCCGGTTTTTATCATCGTATAAAGGATTGATTGAAATTACTTTCATTGTTTTTATCATCAGTGACTTTTATTTTCAGGATATGTTTTCCTTTGGCTATCCGGTCATCAAAGGTATGGCTGATCACATCCGATTTGGAATCCAATTCCATCAGTATCCATTTGCCATCAACCCAAGCATTATAACTCATTTCGTCAGCAGTACCGCCCACTCCAAAATTATCTGAGATTTTAAATTTCATCTCAGTAGCTTTGGTCATATCGGTTTTAAACAGTACGGGTCTGATTCTTGGAGCCACGGTATCGATCATCACCGTAAAATTGCCAAATGAATTGACATTGGTACCCAGCCAGTTTTCATTCCATTTACCTCCCTGATTAGAAACCGATCCGCCTTGAACCATAGCTATTAGTGCTTTTTTCTTATATCGGGCAGGTATATTGCTTGCATTTATGGATATAGCATACGATCTATGCAAGGGTACACCGATATCGCTTACTTTAAAAACAGGTAATAAATATTGTTTTGCAGATATTTTTTCAACATTAAAATAGGTATCTGAATAAAGCCTGTTTTTAGGAATGGAGATTTTTAAATCCTGATCTGTATATTCAAAATCCTGGTCATATGAAATGAATTTATCTCCTATTGGATAGGCAGGAGGAGGTCCTGCAGCTTGTTTCAGGTAAAATTCCAGCTTTGAAATATTGCCGGCATGATCGAAGGTCTCGATTCTGATCTTTTTTACTTCATTTGTTTCCAAACTGATCCAGCCATCATCCTGCCGTTCTTTATAAATAGGCAGTTTATTTCCTGCCAATCTAAAAAGCCGGTGAAACACTTGTCTTGATTTTACCTGTTCTTCGTAATCCCGGTGTGCATTGGAATATCTCATCTCATCAAATGAAAAATTCTTCATATCAAAATGGTACATCAAATTGTCATTGGCAAATAATTTTATGCCATACACACCCAATCGCTGACTGCTGCTGAATGCCCGATCGTAGACCTTGACTGCTATGCCTGCCATAGTGCTGCTGATCGCAAGCGTGTCCTTTTCTAATATGTATTTTCTACCTTCATCATCATCTTCATTTCTGATCTTCAGCGTATGAAGCGGAATATCCGTACCGGAAGATTGAGCATATAATTTTACTGAATAAATCGATGGTGGCAGATCATCCTGAACCGGGATGCCATATTCCAATGGATTCAACACATGCTCTGACATTGAATTCCTGATTTCAAAATGCAGATGTGGGCCGGTAGAACTTCCGGAGTTACCCATATAGGCTATTACCTGACCGGGGGTAATGGTAAATGTACCGGCTGGTAAGCTCAGATCCATTTCAAATCTTTCCCTTTGGTAATGTTCCTTTTTAATATAGTTTTCGATTTCCGGAATAAAATGGTCAAGGTGGCCATATACAGTGGTATGGCCGTTGGGGTGTTGTAAATACAATGCCCTTCCGTATCCGTATGCTGATATTTTTATCCTGGAAACATAACCGCCTGCTGCAGCATGTATAGTTTCGCCTGTCTTTCCATTTAATGACTTTATATCCAATCCTGCATGAAAATGGTTCGGCCTTAGTTCACCAAATGTACCCGACAAGGTAATGGCCCGTTTTACCGGAGAGGTAAATAATGAAGCATTATCCGGTATTGCTTTATTCATTATATTCAACGGTGTTCTGTACTCCGGTATATCCGTGTTACCTGAAAGTAAAACGGCGATTACCAACCACCACCAAAATAATATATGCAACATGTTCCTCGATCTTTAACGGCAAAGATATATTAAATATTTTTTTAATATGTTAATTTACACTCTAAAAATAAGGGATTATTGCGTGGATTCAAACAAGGTTGACTCCATGCCAATGGAAAGGGTTGGATAAGGCGCGTTATAGATTCAAAATGAATTGTATCACTTTTTATTTATATACCAGCAGGTACCGAATGCAAAGCCACACGGTTACCTTCAGTATCTGCAAAAACAGCCATAAAGCCGTGTTCGGGTGAAATCTCTGTTTTAGGCACAATGATTTTACCACCTGCAGCTTCGATGCGGTCAAGTACGATTTGTACATCGGGATTGGCATTTAAATATATTAAAGTCCCGTCGGTGGAGGATGGGCTGTAAAATCCGGGAGCGTAACTAAGTGCCCCTCCTACACCGGTCATCATGTCTTCCAGTGGAAACATACGCATTTGTAACTGCGGCATATCCAGGGGAATAAGTTTAGTGTCAAAAATAGCTTCATAGAAGGCAGTCGCTCTATCCAAATCGGAAGTGGGTATTTCAAACCAACTGATTGCATTTTTAAATGTCATAGATTTTTGTTTTAAGTTGTATATCAAAAATAAATCAAATTGATGGCACGATTATTACGTAGTGTATATTTCCAGGTAAATTACGATTGGTTTTTCCATTTCTTTCTTAAATACATGGCCATAAAAATATTTATTCTTCTAATTTAACATCAAACCGTAGTTTTGTAAAGTTAAAATTTACTGCAATGAAGCATGCACTTGGTGTTTTATTATTTCTCCTACTCCATTCATGGACAACTGCTCAGACTAAAATAAATGCTGATAAATTACAAGTGCTCCTATCTGAAAACAAAAAAATCCAGTTGGTTGACCTTCGAACCCGCGGTGAAATAGAAAATACAGGTAAAATAAATGGAGCAATTAATATTGATTTTTCTGCGCCTGATTTCGAATCCCGAATCACAAAGCTGGATAAAGAAAAGCCCATCGTCGTGTATTGTGCCGTCGGAGGCCGAAGTGGCAAGACTTTACCATTATTATCAAAACATGGATTCAAAGTCATCTACGATTATGCCGGTGGAATGAAAGATTGGCTTTCAAAAGGCTTAAAAACAGTAAAATAAGTTCGTGCTGACAATAAATTGTGCCAGATAGAATCGATTAAGATGCCCCGGTCTTAATTTTATTTTTACCTCAATTTTTTATAATTTGAGTTTAATCCCTCCCCTGGCCAGCATTCCGGTAATAAACACGCACAATAGAGCAAAAGCAAGGCTCTTTATCAGTCCTATCAGACCGTTTAAAAGGAAAGCAGGTAAATGGAGATGAAATAATCTCATAAAAGCATATGATAAATACGGTATCAGATAACATAATAAAGTATTGGTACCGGCAGGCCTGATAAAATCAAACCAGGTCGATTTGCCTTTTATGTCTACCAACCAATAGATAAACAGGAATAAAATTAAAGTCAGTGCACTGCACAAAAACAACCAGGCCGGAGTCGCACCGAGCTTTGCCAGTCCCCAATACGGTCTTACTAAAATAGATGCCAGTATCAACAAACCTGAGAAAGTGGACAATACCATATACATTGACTGGTGGTCATTTTTATTTCTAAAGTATTGAAAAATATACGAAGTAAGTACTCCTCCCATGGTTAGTCCAGCCAGGGTTCCTCCCCGAATGGCATCCGGAATAAAATGAAAAGATTTTGGAATCATACCAGCATGCGAAATCATACTTAAAACAGCGAATGCCAGCCACCCGATTAAAACCAAATAAATATTATTTCTTGACAATACAGTAAGGATTCCGGCAGCCAGATAAGACCAACCGATCAAGCCCAATATGCCCCACCATTGCGGAGCAAATGAAGTGAGTGCGTCATCTTTACCTCCCCGGTAAAAGTATGCCAAAATGAATAATGACGCTGCAGCAAGAAATTGGTTGAAGAAAATATATCCTTTTCCTGTGCTATTCTGGTATTGATTCCAAATCAGGATAAAGGAAAGGCAACAAATGGAATTCCACAAATATCGGGGAAGGCCGGTTGCTGAGGCATTGATAGATTCCCCATTGACCAAAAACACACCCATAATCAAGAGTGCAATAGCCCTCAATACAACATGAAGTAAAAGTTGCCATTCCGTATCCCCTTTTTTTCTTCGGGCATCCATGGCATAGGGTAATGATAAACCGACTATAAAAAGAAAGGCCGGAAATACGGTATCCGCCAAACCCATTCCATCAACCCCTCGCTCTACATGCCCCAGCCAGGCAGGAATGTTTTTAAGGGACCAAAGATCATTGACAAATATCATCAGGATCATAGTCAATGCTCTGATGATATCTATGGCATAAATTCGATTTGATTTAATCTCTGGAAAGTCAATTTTCATGTGATTAAAATAGGGAAATTTCCTATATAGTTCTATCCCGGGTGGTTTTAGCTCATGCCAGTGTGCCCCATTTACTGTTTATTTGTCTTTTTATCGTACCCTCGCATGCCTGCCCTGTAAATCCCGCATCGCACATCAATTAATAAGCTTACCTTTGACAGTACAATTTGGAATTACCACCGGCGAGCAATGTTGCTTTCTCTTGTCTTATTCCATATTTTATCACCAATACTTTTTAAATTATGGCAGAATCATGGAATAAAAAAGAAAGAGAAAAAAAGAAGAAACAAAATAAAAAACAAAAAGAAGAGCGTAAGCAGGAACGTAAAAATAACCCTAATCCGACCAGTATGTTTTCCTATGTAGATGAAGATGGAAACGTAACTTCTACTCCTCCGGATCCAACGAAAAAACTGGTCATCAATGCTGAAGATATTGAAATTGGAGTTCCCAAAAGGGCAGAGCCGGAACCTGCCGAACTTATTCGCAGAGGTACTGTCACTCATTTTAATGAATCGAAAGGCTATGGCTTTATCAGGGATGATAAATCCCAGGAAAGCATATTTATGCATGTAAATAGTCTTACTGAGCGAGTGCAGGAATTTAACAAAGTTGAATTTGAAGTCGAACGGGGTCAGAAAGGTCTGAATGCTGTAAATGTGCGTTTAGCGCCTAAATCATAATAATTTAATATAGTCAACTGTTGCCTGGTCCTTAGGTGGTTTTTACCTGGACCAGAAATTTTTATGGGATCATAAAAGTCAAAGTATTTCAAATGCTTTTTCATCATCCAATCTACTTCGTACTATTGATTTTGGATAAAAAAGCACAAAAATTATTTACTGATCTAAGAAAAGAAAGATGGAATGGGCAATTCTTTTGTACCTCTTTGTATATTCACTAATTCAATTTTAAAATTTAATTATATATCATGAGTACTCGTCGCAAATTTTTACGAAAGATATCTGCTCCCATCCTGGCCATGCCATTATTGTCCACCATTAACCGGGAAGGAAAAAAAGTTGAAGAAATAGAATATGAAGGACCGGTATTGAGAGTGGCGATACTCGGATTGGGCAGCTATGCTACCAGGGTTGCAGATGCTATGGTATCCTGCAAAAAAGCAAAATTGGTAGGTGCAATCAGCGGCACACCAACCAAACTCACCAGTTGGCAATCTAAATACGGAATACCAGAAAAGAACTGTTATAACTATGAAAATTTTGATGCTATAAAAAACAATCCTGATATAGATGCTGTCTACCTTACCACTCCCAATTCTTTGCATATGCCGCACACCCTTCGGGTAGCGGCCGCTGGTAAACATGTAATATCAGAAAAACCGATGGCGGTAAATGCAAAAGAAGGACAGATGATGGTAGATGCCTGTAAAAAAGCAAATGTAAAATTGCTGGTAGGATATCGAATGCACTTCGAAGCCAAAACGCTGGAAATTATAAGGATGCGAAAAGAGGGTGAGTTGGGTAAGCCTTTGTTTTTCCAGGGTCTCACCGGTTTTAGAATAGGGGATCCCACACAGTGGCGGCTAAACAAAAAATTGGCCGGGGGCGGATCAATGATGGATATAGGAATTTATGCCGTAAACGGAGCGAGGTACATGATTGGCGAAGAACCCATCTGGGTTACCGCGCAAGAAGTGAAAAACGATAAAGTGAAATTTAAAGAAGGAGTGGACGAAACGATCACTTTTCAAATGGGATTTCCAGGTGGGGCAGTGGCTTCCTGCCTGTCTACTTATGCCATGAATGGCCTTGACAAATTTTATCTCAACTGTGAAAAAGGATTTGCAGAGATGCAACCTTCCACAGGATATGGTCCGATAAAGGCCAGAACGAATAAAGGGGAACTTACCCATGAGCACATCACTCACCAAACTGTACAAATGGATGAAATGTCTGCTATACTGCTTGAAGGGAAAAAACCAATTGTGCCGATAGATGGTGAGGAAGGCCTGAAAGACTTAAAGATTATGGACGCTATTTTTGCTTCCATAAAGACAGGAAAGAAGATAATGCTCAGTTAATTTTTGTGATAATTATTAAAATGTTCAATAAATTAGGCATCATTGTAATTCTAATGATCCACCTCATGACCCTCCAAGCCCAGACTAAGGTTTACCGCGTAAATAAAATAAATGACCAGGAGATGGTATTGAGTGGCAAAGGGGATCACCCTGCCTGGTCAAAGGCCAATAAGCTCACGGATTTTAGCTACCCTTGGAATGAAGGATCTCCGCCGCCGATGGCTTTCTATGGTTTGCACGATGAGCACTGGTTTTATGGTTTGTATGTAGTGCAGGATCCTAAAAAGATTTTATTGTATACCGATAAAAATACAAAACACGATGTATTGAAGTCGGATCGGGTAGAGATATTTATGCGAAAAAATGACAAAATGGATCCTTACTATGGAATGGAAATGGATCCCTTGGGTCGTAATTATGATTATATAGCAAGACATTATCGCAATTCAGATAATACCTGGACATGGCCATCCGGAGATATTCAACTCAAAACCAACAGCACTGCCGAAGGTTATACATTAGAGTTTGCTTTGAGTAAAAAATCCTTGAAAAAATTTGGACTTCTCAAAAGAAATAAAATCCAGGCAGGCTTGTACCGCGGAGAATGCATCGGGCTTACGGATGATAAAGCAGATTTCAAATGGATCAGTTGGGTAAAACCGGA
The DNA here is from genome assembly GCA_964396995.1 of uncultured Saprospiraceae bacterium. Classification (GTDB taxonomy): domain Bacteria; phylum Bacteroidota; class Bacteroidia; order Chitinophagales; family Saprospiraceae; genus JADJLQ01. Next base: position 16,645 of record CAYNIG010000075.1, read on the forward strand.
TAGCAAAACACCTGATTTTCATATTCCCAGCTCTTTTGGATTATTGGAGTTGGAGCGGTGAGCAGGTAGCCTTCAAACGTGTGATTCTCATTTTTTTAGAACGAATTAGATGGATTTGATTTGTACCATCCAAACTGTTTAATGCTGAAAACCTCGATAATCACCTATTTTGAAAAAATCTATTTGCTCTTGATTTTCGTATATACTCATCATGGCAAGATTTCATTTTATTACCAATTGGGAATTACCAACCATGGTAGGGGAGGTGTATCCTATCATCAAAGACTCATCGAGACTTTCTGAATGGTGGCCTTCAGTATACCTGGAAGTGAAGACCATAAAGGATGGCAACACCAGTGGCATTGGTAAAATAGTAAGCTTATACACAAAAGGCTATTTACCCTATACACTTAGATGGACATTTGAAGTGATGGAAGTAATAACAAATGAAAAAATTGCATTACGTGCTTTTGGTGATCTCAATGGAAAAGGGGTATGGACATTTAAACAGGAAGGGAAAATCTGTAAAGTAAGCTATGATTGGGATATTAGTTTCGATAAACCTTATTTATCCAAACTAACCTGGTTGTTGAGGCCGATTTTTAGTTTTAATCACAAATGGGCTATGAAAAAAGGATTAGAAAGCCTGCAATTGGAAATCAGAAGGAAAAGAGGAGAACAAAATGTACCAACACCTCCACCTGCGGTATGGATATAACCCCATTCAGTTCACAATAAGTTTATTCTCTTACATTATACTCCAATTGACTTATTCGAAAAGTAGCATAAGTCAATGGATTAGTTGAATAATGATAAATTGCTCCGGCTTCGGAACAAAGGCGATACCCATTGAATTCACCATATTTATATACCGGAGTGCTCCATTTTATTTTCTTCATTTGATCTTTGCCCTGGTAAGCATATCGGTCACCGGATACGAAATCTTTCAATTGACCCTGATCATTAAAGTACAACCAGGCTGAAACTTTTATTCCGTGCAGGAATAAAAATACCTCGACTGAATTGCCTTCAGCTTGTCCCCAACTAAAAATGGGTTCTATCAATGCAGCAGGGGCCATGAGGCAGATGTCATTTAAAAAAGTAACTGATTCA
>CAYNIG010000076.1:0-17735 GCA_964396995.1 uncultured Saprospiraceae bacterium
ATTTCGTTTGGTACATAAGTTGACCTGACTCCGCTCTTGGCCATTTTCTTATCTTGATCGTTATCAGCATAAAATGCATTGTTTATAAGATTGAGCAGGATGCGCCCTATATCCTGTTTTATCACCAGTATTGGCGGAAGCGTTGGATCCAGATCAAGTTTAAAATCAGCCTGGAACATTTTCTGACCACTTTCCTTTTGATCTTTTGCTCTAAGCCCATGATAAGAAAGCCTGATGTATTCATCACAGAGTTCATTGATATCGGTGAGTTCTTTTTGTCCTGTACTCTTTCTGCTGTGATCGAGCATGCTCTTCACAATATTGGCTGCACGATGTCCGTGAAAGTTTATTTTTTCAGAATTGGATTGGATATCACGAAGTATTTCATCGACTAATTCTTCGTTGCGTTCAGACATGGGTTTGGTGTGTTCTTCTCTTAATTCATTTATCAGATCCTGGTTTACTTCAGAAAAATTATTTACAAAATTGAGAGGGTTTTGAATTTCATGAGCTATACCTGCAGTCAATTCACCGAGTGATGCCATTTTTTCGGATTGGATCAATTGGGCTTGAGTGGTTTTTAATTGATCCATTGACTTAAGCAAAGCTTCATGTTGATTCTGAATTTCAGCGGTACGTTCTTTCACCAAAGTTTCAAGCAATGAATTTTGATTTTCAAGTCTCAATCGTTCTGCTTCTTCGGCTTTTCGGATTTTATCGTCCTTGTTTTTCTGCCTGGTCAGGTATATGCCAAAGCCTATAAGCCAGAAAATACCAAACGCGCTAAATTCACCTATTTCTCCCTGAAGAGATGGACGGATCATACTGGCTACAATATCTGCGACTTGCAGTATAATCAGTGGAGCGAATAATAAGATTACATTTTTTAGCTTGTCTGAATTGATGATTGGAAATAAATACCAGAGAATGGAAAGAAATAAAATCAATAAATACTCATTAAATAGCAGGTCTCTATCGAAAACACTAAAAATGGCCGTTACGGCCGCTCCAACCAGGCCAAGATATTTTACTTTCTGAGATTTAGCGGGGTGATACGATTTTAAATCAAGGTATTTCATCAAAAAGTTACCAATCAGGTAACCGACAACACCATTTATTAAGACCGGTCCAACATCAAAAAATTTCATTCATTTAATTTAACGCAGAATCCAAGTAAAAGTAGAAAATAATATGCCATTTTTTAAAAATATGCATTCATATAGTCTTCATTCAATATTTTTTTCATTCGGTACAAGACCTCTTCCACATTCTTTTCATCAAATACCATGGGTGGTTTTATTTTAATAACATTATCATCAGGACCGTCGGTACTCATCAGTGTACCGGATTCCTTCATCCGATGCACCAGGTATTTTGCCTGGTTTGTGGCAGGCTTTTTATCCACTTTATTTATACAGAATTCGATTCCAAGAAAAAGGCCATGTCCTCTGTAATCTGCAACCATTTGAAATTCTTTTTTTAGAGATTCAAATCCATTGTAAAAAGCATTTTCGATTTTCTTTGCATGATTCATATAGTGTTCTTGGTCTACTATATCCAATACAGAATGACCGATCACACAACTCACCGGATTACCTCCAAATGTATTAAAATACTCCATTCCATTATTAAAGGCATCAGCCAGTTTTTGATTGCAAACAACTGCCCCAAGAGGGTGGCCATTGCCCAATGGTTTTCCGAAAGTTACTATATCAGGCAGGACATCAGCATATTCATACGAACAAAACATTCCGGTTCGGCCAATCCCCGTTTGCACCTCATCTGCAATATATACTATATCATTTGACTGCAGGTACTCAATGAGTTTTTTAAAATAATGAGGTGGGCAAACTACCTGACCTCCGCAACTTAAAATGTATTCCGCCAAAAATGCCGCCGGTTTTCTTTGGCTATCCATTAAAAGATCAATTATTTTTTTTGATTCATTTAAGTATTGAATTTCATCTCCGCCGTATTTACCCCTAAAAACATCGGGCATGCTAAGCTTATGAGTGGTAGGAGGTGCTCCTTTCCCTCCTTTTCGATCAAATTTATAAGAACTAAGATCCACCAACCCGGAGGTATTACCATGATATCCGTGTTCATATACCAGCATATCTTTTCTGCCACTATATGTTTTGGCTATGCGTATAGCCAGTTCATTTGCCTCCGACCCAGAATTGACAAAATAAACAGTACTCAACGAAGGGTGCAGAAATGACTTCAGTTTTTCTGCAAATTCCATCAACTGAGGATAAAGATATCTTGTATTCGTATTGAGCAATCTCATTTGTTTTTCAGCAGCACTGATGATAGCCGGATGCTGATGACCACAGTGTGCAACGTTATTTACTGTATCGAGATATCTCCTTCCGGTATGATCATAAAGATATTGCCGGTAGGCCCTGGGAATAATAAGTGGCTTTTTATAGGATACACTTAGGTTTTTGCCCAATGCGTTTTTTCTTCTGTTTACTAAATCATTTGTATAATCGGTAGCTTCCCTTATGGGAAGTCTCAGGATAAGGTTTGGATCAGGACAGGTGGATTTAAATACGCCTTTTGCATCAAAATGGCAAACTCCCGGGTAATCTGATGTATAGTGAAATAAATCCAGTATGACCTGAAAATGAAGATGCGTCGGCCAATTTCCATTCTGCGGATAATTTCCTATATAAGCTATTTGTTCACCAGCCTTTATTTTATCACCCTGCTTATGGATGGCAAGGGAGTTTAAAGAAAGATGACCATACAAAGTATAGAACTCCATATCTCCATCCTTATGCCGGATGATGATAGTAGGTCCATAATCTTTATCGCCTGCATTATCTGCCATGGAGAAAATTTCCCCATCCATTGGTGCATATACTATTGTTCCTGCTTCATCAAATAAATCCAGTCCAATATGTACTGTACGCCAGGCTGGTCCGTGATTGTCTTCATATTTAAAACGATCTGATGTATATATTGGTCTGGTTTCAAGATATCGTCCAATCAATACCTCTGCATTATTTTCTTTTTTTATTTCCGACAATCTATTAGCCCATGCCTCCACATTTTCATAGTCAGGTACATTGCCAAGTTCTGTGCTTCCGATGGATAAGTCCAGGATTTTAATATGTTTGGCAAACGCAGTAACCTGATTAAATTTTTTTGTGCTGACCCAATCAATAAAGCTTTTGTTTTGCGGACATGGTTCCAGCCCACAAACAGATCTGAAATAATAATGTGCATAATGAGGATGGATAGACCTCCATTTATCTGCCAGATCCCAGGCATCCTGATCGGTAATCTGCAAATATTCATTTTCAGGATGTTCTTCTTTATTGATAGCAGATACAGTCAGACTGATCATCATCCTTGCCGCAATATGATAATACAATAATTCCAGCTCTTCCTCAGTAAACGGAAAAATCAGGTGATACGATCCGATGATTTGACCAGCAATTAAAAGAGGATCCGGAGATCGCAGACAGGAATAAACACAGGCTATGGCGACTTCATTTATTGTATGAGTATACACCATATCGCCCAAATCTATGATAGCAGCCGCTTTATAAGCCAATTCATTTTCATCCCATCGCATCAGGACATTGTAGTCATTCAGATCAGCATAGCATATTTGTCTTCGCAAGCTTGGATCGTATTTTTCATGTAAGCTGGTCATTTTATCCAGCCAGGCTAAAAAAACACCTTCCCAGTTGGCCTGATGGAGGTACAGGTGTTTTTTGATCCAATTTGCTCCGGATGGATCCCATTTGATAAATCGATGCGCTGCAGGATGGTCAAAATCTGCAAACGATTTGGTAAGATTCGCTGCCAATACACCAATACTTTGATAACTGGCATCTGTCATGGGTTGTACTGAAGATTGCAGTGGAAGATCAATCCATGGAAATACCCGGATGATATGATCTTCAAGGATTTCAAATTCATTCCCCTCTTTGCTTAATACGGGACTTGAAATTTGAAATGTGAAGATTGGACTCTGATTTAAATGCCGTGCAGCAGCATGTTCCATTTTAATCAATGAAATGTCCTTACCCGGAACCGAACATTTTACCGTAAATGCTCCCTGTTCATTCGTCAGTTTATATACCGCGTCTAATTCGGAATAAATTACTACGAGATCACCTTTCAGATCAAATTTAAACCTTAAAAATTCACCTAATTGATCAATCTTCATTGACTTAGTTTACAATCTTAATTACACACGCTATTTTGGTCGGAATTTTTTTAGGTAAAGTGATCAGGTAATCTCCATTGGAGAGTTGGGTCCACTTCAAAGCCTTTTTACTTCCCAGCATATACATATTTGATCCGGATTTTGGTGATATGTTTTTTACGGTGAGGGTAGATCCAGAGACTTGCTCAGCAATGAGGTAAGTGTATGCTTCGTCTTTGCTTACCGTGTATTTTATATGGTCACCTTCTTTGTAATCCGATCGGCTACGGGTATTGTAGATTGCCTCCCCATTTACTTTCATCCATTTGCCCATTTCTTGCAGCCTGTCCGCACTTTCTTTTGGTATAAGCCCGTCTGCCATTGGGCCTATGTTCAATAGATAATTTCCACCTTTGGCCGCTACATCTATCAGGTTTTTGATTAATTTTTCTGATGATTTCCAGTTTTGATCATTTTTCTTGTAACCCCAGGTATCGTTCATAGTCATACATGATTCCCAATCGTAACTGGAAGTACCTTCCAGTATTTCCTGCTCCGGTGTGCCAAAATCACCTGCGGCTTCTTCATATTCATTCATTCCCTGCATTCCTTTACGGCCTTTTCCTACTCTGTTATTAATGATTATTTTAGGGTTGATATCCTTAATAAAATGGTACAAATCTTTCCCCTGATCTTCTGTCCATTCCGGAATCCATTCGCCATCAAACCACATCACGGCGGGATCATAATTGGTCATTAATTCTTTAATCTGAGGCTTCAGATAAGTTTCTCTGTATTTATTCCAATCCGGATTTTCGGTATGTTGATGCGGGTAGTTTTTTTTCGATTCTGCATCAGGCTGATGCCAGTCCATGATGGAATAGTAAAAACACATTCGAATGCCGGCTGCCTTGCAGGCTTCAGTCAATTCTTTCAAAATATCTCTTTTGAATGGGCTCGCATCCATGATATCGTAATTGGTCACCTTGCTATCCCAAAGGCAAAATCCATCGTGGTGTTTTGATGTAATAACAATGTATTTTACACCGGCTTTCTTGGCAGTGGCTACCCATTTTTTAGCATCAAATTTCACAGGGTTAAATTCTTTTACGTATTCTTCGTATTCAGCCACAGGTATATTCAGAGAATGCATGATCCATTCGCCGACTTCCTTTGATTCTTTACCGTTGTGTATGCCCGCAGGTACAGCATAGGCCCCCCAATGAATAAATAATCCAAAACCGGCATCCCGCCACCACTCCATTCTTCGGTCCCGCTCTGCTATTGATTCCTGAGCCTGAGTGGAACTGATACCAATTAGAAAAAGAAAACTTATAATACCATGTCGCATATTATTTACCTTTTTAAAAAGCCCAAAATAACGAAATAATGCCAATCTTCTGCTTTAATCCTACAATTAGTATAGGTAAAAATTGGACCAGATTTGGCGGCAAAATTTTTCTTAAAATTAATTCCGGAAAGTTAAAATTCTACCCCTTGACTATTAGTCTTTTATACCGTACCTTGCACGTTTTGAAAGCCTTTAACTTATACTAAAACCAGCTGATATGTCATCGAAAGACAATTATAACTTATTGCTTGAAAAACTGGATCAGTTTACCCGCAAATATTATACTAATCAAATTATCCGCGGTGCCTTATTCACTACGGGCTCAGTACTGATATTATTTTTAGCTTATAATTTGTTAGAAAGTGAATTTTATTTTTCAAAAGAAATACGCAAAGCTCTATTCTATTCATTTATCGGATTTACCGGCATCGCTGCCGCAGTATGGGTATTGACTCCATTAATGCATTATTTTAAATTAGGCAAAATCATTTCATATGAGCAAGCCGCCAGGATTATAGGCGACCATTTTGGAGATGTAAAAGATAAATTGCTCAATGTTCTGCAACTTCGATCCCAATACAGTGAGGCAGAAACGGCTGGTTTGATTGAAGCCAGTATTCAACAAAAAAGTTCTCAGATACAGTTGGTTCCTTTTAAAAATGCTATTGATCTCACCAAGAATAAAAAACATCTTCGGTTTGCTTTACCACCTCTTTTATTATTACTTGCCTTATTAGTAGCGGCACCCAGTCTGATCAGAGACAGCGCTAAACGAATTATTCGAAATGATCAGGACTTTGAAAAAGCAGCTCCTTTTCATTTTAAACTTAAAAACGAAAAACCAGCCGTAGTCCAGTTCGACAATTTTACATTGGATATGGAGGTGGAGGGATCCGTACTCCCCAATGAAGTTTTTATAGAAGTAGAAAAGTACCCCTATAGAATGACTAAGGTGGATGCCAATCACTATACCTATACTTTTAATAATGTACAGCAGAATATTCCTTTTAAAATGTATAGCGGGGCGGTAAATTCCAAACCTTATGAACTTGCGGTTTTAAAGAAACCAAACCTGAGTAATTTTTCTATCAAACTCGATTATCCGGGATATCTCGGTAAAAAGACTGAATTAGTACAAAATATCGGTGATTTATTGGTACCGCAGGGCACCAGACTTTCTTGGCAAATAGACGCAGAGAATACCGATAAAATAATGATGGCATTTGGTGACGAAAGTCCAAAAGAAATAAGTAAAAAAGGGGAAGGTTATTACACCTACACTCATAATGCACAAAAAGATCAAAACTACAAAATCTATATTTCCAATGAAGCTATACCTGCTCCGGATTCTGTTCATTTTCAAATGAGAGTCATTGCAGATCAATATCCAACCATTCAGTTAGAAGAGTTTAAAGACAGCAGTAGTGAAAACAGATTGTTGTACTTTGCAGGGAACGGCTCCGACGACTACGGACTTACCAAATTGGTATTTAATTATTCAATAATCCATTCTGATGGTAAACAGGAGCAAGTCATCTCAACACCTATACAGATAAGCAAAAGCAATAAAACCTCGTATCAGCATCAATGGGATACCCGTGAGATTGACCTCAAACCCGGTGATCAGCTTTCTTATTTCTTTGAATTATTCGATAATGATGGAATACATGGGCCTAAATCAGTAAAGTCTAATGTGTTGCAATTGCGCATGGCATCCAGGGAAGAACTTGAAAGTAAAAATGCAAAAAATAATGATCAGATCAGAGATGATCTGAAGCAAGCTTTGGAACAAAGTAAAAAAATACAAGAACGCATGAATGAACTGCGTGAGAAAATGATCCAGGAAAAAAATGCAAACTGGCAGGATAAAAAGGAAATGCAAAAGTTACTTGAGCAGCAGAAAGAGCTTTTGCAGAAAATAGCCGATGCTAAAAAAATGTTCGAGGAAAATGTTAAGAATCAGGAAAAGTTCGAACAGACATCCGAGCGAATTATGGAAAAACAAGAACAAATCCAAAAAATGTTTGAGCAGTTACAGGATCCAAAGATGAAAGAACTCATGGATAAAATACAAGAGCTCTTACAACAAATGGAAAAAGAGCAAACGCTGCCAATGATGGATGAAATGAAAATGGAGAGCAAAGAAATGGAAAAAGAGCTCGATCGGATGATGGAACTCTTTAAAACTCTGGAAGTAGAGCATGAAATGGAAAAAGCAATAGAAAAATTGCGTGAAATGGCAAAAGAAGAAGAAAAGCTGAGCGAAGAAAACAATAAAAAGGAGAAGGAAGAAAATACTAACAACCAAGACAAAGCGGATAAAGACAAAGCGGATAAAGACAAAGCAGACAAAGACAAAGCAGACAAAGAAAAAGCAGACAAAGAAAAAGCAGACAAAGAAAAAGCAGATAAAGAAAAAGCAGATAAAGAAAAAAGTGATAAAGATCAAAACGGAGATAAAAAAGACAGTGAAAATGAAAAGAAAGACCAGAATCAAACTGGCGAAAAGCAGGATAGTGGAGAGGATAAAAAAGAAATGACCAAAGAAGAAATTCAAAAGAAACAGGAAGAGTTGAATAAGGAACTCGAGAAATTACAGGAGAAATTAAAAGAACTCGAAGAGAAAAATAAAGAACTGGAAAGACCAAAACAACTGGGTGACAATAAAGAAAAGACTGAGGATATAAAACAAGACATGGAAAAAAGCTCACAGGAAATGAAGCAAAATCAGAATAAAAAAGCTTCCAAGTCTCAAAAATCAGCAGCTAATAAAATGAAAGACATGGCCCAGGCCATGGAAAATTCAATGCAGCAACAGGAAAAAGAAGAACATGAGGAAGATGCTAAAGCACTGCGTCAGTTGCTCGAAAATCTGGTAAACATGTCATTTGACCAGGAAAACCTGATCAAGGATGTAAACACCTCCGCAATCAATACGCCGCATTATAATGAAATTATGCAGCAACAATTTAAAATCAAAGATGACTTTACTTTGATAGAGGATAGCCTGCAGGCTTTAAGTAAGCGTGTATTTGAATTGGAGGCATTCGTCACCGAAAAAGTAGGCGAAATAAAGATACAGATGGAGAATTCACTTACCGAACTCGAAGAGCGCAATAAACCCAAAGCCGGTGATCACCAGCAGCGTACCATGAAAAATGTCAATGATCTGGCACTCATGCTTTCTGAATCACTGGATAATATGAATCAACAGATGTCCGGGGCAGCCTGTGCCAATCCTAAAAAATCCGGTAAAGGCGAAGGCCAAAAGCCAATGGATAAAATTTCTGAGGGCCAAAAGGGAATGAAAGAATCTCTTGAACAAATGAAAAAGAAAATGGAACAGGGAAAAGGTGCCGGCTCACAGGAATTTGCCAAAGCTGCTGCCAGGCAAGCGGCCCTGCGGGAAGCGTTGAAAGAATTACAAAAGGAAAGACAAAGCCATGGTGAAAAGACCAAAGATTTACAACAGATCATAGACGGCATGGATAAAATTGAAACTGACCTCGTAAATAAAAAACTAACCAATGAAATGATGATGAGGCAAAATGAAATTCTCACCCGCCTACTCGAAGCCGAGAATGCAGAGCGCGAAAGAAAACAAGATGAGAAAAGAAAATCAGAGGTAGCACAGGATTTGGAACGAAAATTGCCTCCCTCATTACAGGAGTATTTGAAAAAACGCGAGGCTGAGATCGATTTATATAAAACTGTTTCCCCCGACATCAAACCGTATTATCGTTCTATAGTCGAAGAGTACATGAAAACTCTCCGTACCGAACATGGAAATACAAACTTTAATAAGTAACCAAAACGCATCTATACTGATGGGTAGCAGCACATGGCGTTTTCCTTCTTCGCCACTTTGCATTGGGGAGATCGAACAACTGGTAGAGCAATTAGCTACCAAATATTCCATAAACCAGGATAAATATCCCAATATCCTCATCAGCCTCACCGAAGCAGTGAACAATGCTATTATACATGGTAACCGATGTGACGAATGCAAATGCGTACAAATTGAGATTGAAGAGCAGCCGCAATGCATCACGGTGATAGTAAAAGACGAAGGCCAGGGATTTGACCCGGATAAAGTAAACGACCCTACCCTGCCTGAAAACATAGCCAAAGATGGCGGACGGGGTATCTTCCTCATAAAACAATTATGCGACCGGGTGCATTATGAGCGAAATGGATCGGAGGTGAAGATGAGTTTTGACATTTAATTTTATTCTTTGTAAAAACCCAATCCGATCATTCCACTCCAAAAATAGGTCTTTATACTTGCTGTACCTATTTTTAAAAAACCATTTATTTGTTTTGCTGCCTTGGTATACCCAAATACCTTTTCTATTCATTATCTCTCTTTAGAAAGTTAGAACGGTTTCCCCTTCCTTTGACTGAAACCCTGCGCCACATATAAAAGCCAATTTCTATTCGCCATCATGCTTGCAAATAATAGGAAGGTCATATTAGAAAAAATTTATATTTTTAGCGAGTTTTATAAATAACCCAATATAAAATGAAAATAAAATTCCAAAAGACAATATCCAGGTTGATTTTTCTATTACTGGTACTTTGTGCTCATCTTTCTATTTTTGGACAAGACCTGCATTATAGTCAATTTTATAATGCTCATGTCAATATAAATCCGGCGTTGACCGGAATCTTTAATGGCGACATACGATTGGCATCCAATTTCAGGAATCAATGGCCCAGTGTACCTGTCCCTTATAATACTACTACGGCAGCAGCTGACTTTAAATTATATAGATCCTGTAAGCCTGCATTTTGGGGAGCAGGTTTGATTCTAAATTATGATAAAGCCGGAGACAGCCAATTGAATCTGGCAACGCTTGGATTTAATGGTTCTTATTCCATTCCAATAAAAGAAAAATCGATAATCACATTTGGAGGCCAATTGGGTCTTTCAAGAAGGGCTTTCTCTTTGGATGACCTTGCTTTTGATGAGCAATGGGATGGCTCTCAATATATTGCATCCAGTGCTGTGACCGATGCATTTGACCGGAAATCCGTATTGATACCGGATGTATCTCTGGGCATTAATTACAGAATACAAAAATCACCTTTACATAAATGGGATATCGGACTATCCCTATTCCATGTAAATCGTCCGCGAAGTCCTTTCTATACTGACGATAAATCAGTAAAATTACCCATGCGACTTGCGGTTAATTTATTATCCGTAAATCGCATTTCCACCGGTTGGGATTTAATGATAAATGCCTTGGGCCAATTTCAGGGGGCATTTCATGAAATAATTATAGGAGCAGGGCCGAAATTTACAATCAATCAAAAGGCAGGTAAAAACCATTCCATCGGGCTCCTCCTGAATTATAGGCTTAAAGATGCCATTGCGCCGGCTCTTCAAATTCAAATCAACGATCTTCAGATAGGTCTCAGTTACGATATCAATACCTCGCCGTTCAACGTTACCACAGGTCGCAAGGGGGGGCCAGAGCTATCGCTCATCTATTTCATAAATAAAGTAAAACCTTTTGATAAGCCCAAGTTCTGCCCGATTTATTAACAGGAAATTACAATTGCTTACCAATTTATATAGTTGCCAACATGATTAGAAATATATTTTCCACGCTATTATTAATTCTATTGATCTCCTCTGTGGGTTCAGGCCAAACTTTAAAACAATACATTCGTGCGGCAGACGATGCCTATGACAAGGGTGATTATTATTCAGCCCTGAGATATAATCTTAAAGCATTGGAGTTTAATTCCGAAAACATAGAACGGTTATGGTATGCCGCCGAATCGGCCAGAAGATTCAATACATATACCAAAGCAGAAGAATTGTATACTGCGGTACTTGGTTTGGATAAAAGTGATAAATATAAATCTGCTAAATATTATGTAGCATCCATGCAACAATTCCAGGGTAAATATATTGTAGCCAAAGAATCGTACGAAAGGTATTTAACTGAAAATAAGGATGAGGATGCTGACCTGACTGCGAAGGCTGAAAAAGCATTGGCTTCCTTAGAATGGATTAGAATGAACGATACATTGACCCCTAAAGGGACTCAAATAAACAAGTTTGGCGAAGAAATAAACTCAATGTATACTGATTTTGCCCCTGTCCGAATCGAAGACAAATTATTTTATTCTTCTAATCGGTTTGTGGATTCAACTGAAAATTGTTGTCCCAAAAATTTATTTGGTAGAGTAATATCTGTTAAAAACGGTATTCCGGATACCAATTTCAATTCTTTAAATATTTCGTTGAAGCATACCGCCCATACTGCAACTAATTTTGAAAAGAATAAAATTTTTTACACCATTTGTGAAAATAAAGAATCAAATAAGATCCGATGTGATATATATTATCGTGATTATAAAAATGTAAATAATAGCCGGGCCATAAAATTACCCAACCATATTAACTTGCCCGGTTTTACCAATACACAACCCACATTAGGTCGGGACCGGAACAGCGGAAAAGAAATTTTGTATTGGGTATCCGACAGACCCGGCGGTATGGGGGCATTGGATATATGGTATTCTCAAATACTTAATGATACCAGTTTTTCTGAAGCCCTCAATTTAAAGGAAATCAATACTGCGGAAGATGACATTACCCCATTTTTTCATTCTACGACGGGCGAATTATATTTTAGTACAAATGGACGCTTAGGATATGGAGGGTTTGATATTTACAAAGTAATCCTAACAGACCAGTCTCCACTCAAGGTATTGAATTTGGGATCTCCCATAAATTCAAGTTATAACGATATGTATTTTTCGCTGGATGATGACGGCAAAAAAGGGTTGCTATCCTCTAATCGAAAAGGATCTTTTTATATTGATGAATTGCAGGAAGCTTGTTGTAACGACATCTACGACCTCATTTTGGAGCCTCCGGTATTAAAACTGCTTGTGAAAATAGTGGATAAAAAGACCAATGCCGTATTGCCGGGTTCTAAAGTTCAGTTGATTAACAAAACCGATCCGGCTTCATTACCAAATCAATACGTTACTTCCGGTAATGGTGATGTATTATTGGACATCTCACGCAATACAAACTATGAAATACTGGCCGAAAATGCAGGTTATTTCCCCAATAAAGAAACCGTTTCTACCTATGGCTTAGATAAATCTCAAATAATAGAGAAAACCATTTATTTAGACCGCAATGTATTGACCCTGCATGCATTCACTTTTGATAAAGAGACTCAGAAAGAATTGGCACAAACCAAAATCATCTTATCAGATCTTACCGATAACACGATGGATTCTTCCTATAATGATAAAGCAAATGATTTTCATTTTGTGATTAAAAAAGGCCATTCATTCCTGATTACTGCAGAAAAGGAAGGCTATATCCCCGAAAGTATGGAGTTCTCCACGGCAAATAGTACGGAAGATAGTATTCGTAAAGATCTTTTCCTCGCACCTAAGCCCCTACCCGATCTAATTCCTATAGCCCTATATTTTGATAATGACCAACCGGATATAAAGTCCAAGAAAAAAACCACAAATAAAACCTATGGAGAAACCTTTACCACTTATTATAATCGACGGGAGCAATATAAAACCGAATGGATTAAAGACTTACCTTCAGCAGTGCAGACAGAGTATGCTTCAAAATACGATGCCTTTTTTGAAGACTCAATAAAAGGCAATTACGAAAAATTTACTTTCTTTTTGGATCAAATGGTAAGCCAGCTAAAGGCTGGCTATAAAATTGAATTAATTTTAAAAGGATATGCCAGCCCACGGGCTGAAACCAGCTACAATAAATTATTGAGTGAACGAAGAATAAATTCAATAGAGAATGAGGTTTTGAGGTTTCGAAATGGAATCATTAAATCCTTTTTAGATACCAAGCACTTGAGCTTTACCCATGAACCCTTTGGTGAAGAAAAATCAAAACAAGGTATTAGTGATGATTTGATAAATCAAAGACTATCTGTCTTTAGTATTGAGGCCAGTCAGGAACGGCGCGTGGAAATAATTAATGTAATTCTAAAAAACTAAAATGATCATGAGATTCAAAATTATATTTTTCTTACTCTTTGCAATATGCTTCGAAGTAAAAGCTACTCATGTGATTGGTGGTACAATGACTTATGAATGTTTGGGAAATAATAACTATCGGATTTCCTTTACTATGCTACGTGATTGTATCAATGGCGTAGCCCAATTTGATGCTCCTGCCGCTGTCGGAATTTTTGACAATAAAGGCAACTTACTTACCAAACTTGGAAATAAGGGCATTGTCTATTTATATTACACTAAACAATCCATCCCATTAGATCGCAGCCTTATTAAAGATGCCTGTATATTAGCTCCAATTCCAACAGATTGTATTGAAGAAGCAAAATATACTGCCGATATTGTACTTCCCTTCCGCGCCGGAGGATACAATTTAATTTATCAAAGATGCTGCAGGAATATGGTTATTCAGAATATTGTCGAACCTCTCTTTACCGGAGCAAGCTGGAATGTGGTTTTGCCCGAAACGGGTTTGAAGACCTGCAATAGTTCTCCATTCTTTAAAAAATGGTCACCTACTCTTTTATGTGCCGGAAAAGAATATAATTTCGATCATTCTGCAATAGATACGGATTCAGATTCTTTAGTATATAGTTTATGGACTCCTCAGCGCTTTAACCAGGAATCTGCGATTCCTATCCCGGTACCACCAAACAACCAGTCTTCCGATATCAGCTGGATACCCAATGTATACAGTGAAAATAATCAATTGGGAGGGTCAACCAATCCTTTCAGTCTAGATCCCAGGACCGGAATGATTTCAGCAATCCCACAGAATTTAGGGCATTTTTTATTGGGTATTAAAGTTCAGGAATATCGCAATGGTGAATTATTGAGTACTGTGTACCGGGATTGGGAAGTTTCCGTTTCAAATTGTGCCGATTTTAAATCTGAAAATGCAGACGATTTTACTTTATGCGTGGGTGATACGACCCATTTACCATTCTTGCTGAATGGTTCGGATTCGGGAAAATATAAGTATGTATGGAAAAACAACCAGTTCATCATTGATGCAGACACTACCGCAAGCCCTAAAATTACCTTCCATACCCCTGGGACTTATATTTTATATACTTCCATCGATAGCCGGATGGGTTGTATACTGGAGGATTCCATTAAGGTGCATGTTTTGGATAAAAGGAAACTGGATTTTAGCTATACCTTGGATGGAAATGAAGTGAATTTTACAAATACCAGCCTGGATATCAAATCCGTTAAATGGGATTTTGGTGTTCCTAATGTCACTGACGATACTTCGACTTCAGAAAATCCCAAATATAAATATTCAGATCCAGGTAGATATACCATTAGCCTGTGGAGCAATGAATTATGTACTCAACCCCTTGTAAAACAAATTCTTGTAAATTTTGAAATCACAGATAGTATAACCACATGCTTAAACAGTACTATAAACATAAATAAAAGACCTTACCCTGCTTACCGCTATGACTGGAGTCCGGCCAATTTGCTTTCCGATCCAAATTCTTCCAATCCAACTACTATTATTAATACAGTGAAGCCGACCTTGTTTGTATCGCCCCTTATAGATACCATTACCGGTGAAGTGATTGGTAGCCAAAAGGTATTAGTCAGCCCTGTTACTATTCCCGGATTGCTTATAAACGAATACACGATTTGCCAGGACGATACCATTCAGATAAATAATATCATTTCAGATTCTTTGCGAGACAGATATGACTATCTATGGGAAGCCAACTCGATTATTATTAAAGATCAAACCACAGATCACCCCACTATTACCAGCCCTTCTGAAAATGAAATTTTATTGTACGTTATCCGAACAGATAAGTCCACCGGGTGTATGTTCAGAGATTCTGTTCTTGTAAAACTAATAAGGAAACCCGCCTTAGATTTTGATGCAATTCAGACAGCCCAACGCTTCACTGTCGTATTTAATGCTTTAGCTGATTCATCGATTTCAAATTTTAATTGGGATTTTGGTGTTTCTGCTGTTGATACTGATACTTCTACGAATCGTAATCCCACGTTTATGTATCCAGCACCAGGAAATTACACGGTCACCCTTTCAACTCCTGATGGATGTGGAAATGAAACCACCAAAATCATAAATGTGCTTCTACCGGTACCTTTTGAAATAAGAGATAGTCTGAGTGCCTGTAAAAATGAATTAATAAACTTAAACCCCACAGCAAATTCTGCTTACCGATACGAATGGTCACCTGCTGACAAAGTGAATACAGCCACTGCAGTTAATCCCGTTTTTATCGCAGACAGTAGCCGGGTGTTCACAGCTTTATTATATGATACCAGCCTCCATTTTCATGCAGGTACTTTGATCGTACAGGTAACGGTAGCCACTATAAATTCCACATTGAAAGATACCGTTCCTGTTTGTGGACAATCCCAACAGGAATTAAATCCGGGCGGAAACCCTGCACTCGCCTATGAATGGAAACCATCAGCTGGTTTAAATAATCCGTTTTCGCCTAATCCTATTGCCTCAGTCAATAAACAAACGAAATATTTTGTAACCATCACCGATACCATTTCCAAATGTCAAGTGTCTGATAGCGTTTTAGTATTGCCTTACCTGGCCGATATTGAATTAACCCAGGATAGCTTAAGTACTTGTCGCAATACTCCGGTTGAATTAAATCCAAATGGCTTACAAGATACTAATCTGATTTATAAATGGTCACCGGGAAATCTCTTAACTGATTCTACTTTATATAATCCTATAGCAAAAGTTAATAGTACCACCTTTTTTACAATGCAGGTCACAGACAAACGATTCGCTGAATGTACGGTATCCAAGACCATTAAACTTATGGTAATTGCAGTGCCGGCGCTGGATTCAGTATCACTACCGGATAGTGTACTGGTTTGTTCCGGTGTCTCTACTCATATTAACCCCAATGCAAATGAACGATTGAACTATATTTGGGCGCCTGCCCAATTTTTTGACCAACCCAATTCTCCTAATCCAAAAATTCTGGTAAGAAATACGCAGGTGGTTAGAGTAAGAATCAGCGACCCGGCCAACCCTTTTTGCGACACGATACGACAAATCATTGTAATCCCTGCTTCAGTCAAGGTCTCTGCAGGTTTTAGAGATTCCGTTACATGTACAGATAATCCTGTCCGCCTATCCGCAATCTCTGATAAGTCAAAAGTCAAATTCGAATGGTTTGATGGCAATCAATCGATAGCAAAAACAGATACCGTTCAAATCATACCTTCTGTGAGAAAAACATATAAAGTGGTCGGCACAGATTCACTGGGTTGTATGAACATGGATACCGTATCAGTAGCCTCTGCAAAAATATTTACGGATGCCTCATCAGCCAGCCCGCAAGGTATTTGCCCCGGACAATCCACAAGATTAAATGTACAAACCACCGGGTCATCGTCCGGATTAATATATTCCTGGAGCCCTGTCAACACCATCGTTTCCGGTGCTAATACTTCTAATCCGGAGGTAAAGCCTATAAACAGTACTTTATTTACTGTGACTGTAACAAACTCCAATGGTTGTATTTCCATGGATACCGTGACCGTAAAGGTACATCCAGTAACGACAGCTACGGCTTCCGCAGTTCCACCTACGATCAGATGGGGTCAAAGCTCACAGATTACTTCTACCAATATCCCCGGATATACGTACAGATGGTCTCCAACTGACTTTTTAAGCAGTTCTTCCATTTCGAATCCGTTAGCAAAGCCTACAAAGACCACAATATATACTGCTACGGTTACCACACCGGAAGGCTGCGTGCAAAATGTTCCAGTTACGATTACGGTTATCGAACCCGATTGTGCAGAGCCATTTATATTTTTACCCAATGCCTTTACTCCGAATGGGGATGGTAAAAATGACATTTTATATCTACGGGCAAATAATATTACCTCTATGTCATTGATGATTTACAACAGATGGGGTCAAAAAGTATTTGAATCGAGAAGTCAAAATGATGGCTGGGATGGTACTTATAAAGGCAAAAAACTATATCCTGATGCCTTTGGCTACTATTTAACGGTAAATTGTGGAAATGGGCAAAAATTTCAGAAAAAGGGAAATGTGACTATACTGAAGTAAGAAGATTGAATGAGTAGCTGGTAGAATGTTACTAGACACCCGTTAAAACGAGATATGCTGACCTGGATACTTTACTAAACACCGGATAAAGGTTTGAAGATTTTATCATT
>CAYNIG010000077.1:0-17516 GCA_964396995.1 uncultured Saprospiraceae bacterium
AAAGAATAAGAAAAACACATAAGTATTTTTCTTATTCTTACCGCAAAAAGAGTATATACCATCACACCGATTAAACCGGCAAGAGCAACTAACTCCACCTGAGTTTGTATTACTCCACTTATTCTGTCCTGAGGGATTTTACCGGGTTTTCTGATGCAGCTCTAAGAGATTGAATACATATAGTAAAGATGGATACACTGATGACCAGTATTGCAGTGAGTAAATAAACCCACCATCCAATACTGACTCTATTTTCAAAATTATTTAGCCATTTATTCATAAAATAATAGGCCGTGGGTATGGCAATACCAATACCAATTATAATCAAGGATACAAATTCTTTTGATACTATGGATGTAATATCGAATACGGTAGCCCCTATTATTTTTCGTATTCCAATTTCTTTGCGTCGATTAACAATAGTCAGGGCTGTTAAACCAAATAAACCAAGGCAGGCAAGAAATATTGAGATTCCACCAGCCCAACTAATGATTTGTCCCAATCTCTTTTCTGAATTATAAAAGGCTGCTAAATCATCATCCAGAAATGAATATTTAAAAGGAAAAACAGGCTCTACTTCGGTCCAGGCACTACCAATTGCCTTCAAAGTCTCTGCCTGATCAGTTGGTCTTATTCTAATAAAAAATTTAAATGGAGCGTAACTACTGAATTGATGAAAAAGTTGAGGGCCAATGGCTACTGCCATCGATCTGAAATTAAAATCTTTTACCACACCTATCACAGTAGGATGGTTTTGGCTTGCCTCCCCATGATAGTTTACCAATTTCTGACCTAAAGCAGTCTCCAAAGTCCACTTCATTTTTTTCATCATAGTTTCATTGATGATCACTGAGCTTAACGTGTCTTGTGAAAAGTCTGGTAAAAAATTGCGGCCACTGAGTAAAGTGATATTCATAACATCCAGGTAATGCGGATCCACAAAATATTCGTAAGCCTGATATTGAACTCCATTGTAATCCCATTCTTGTCTGCTCCATCCTCCCTCGGCTCCAAGTCCTAATTCGCTGCCGCTGATACCGATTACTCCCGGTATGGATTTCAATTTTTGACTCAATAGTTTCAGTATTCTTTTTGAATCGGTACCTTCGGCATCCAATATGACTACGTGGTCCTTATTAAAACCCGGATTTTTTGAGATCATATAGTCTATCTGTTTTAATATAATTACAGTAGATATGATCAACCCAATGGAAACTGTAAATTGAATAGTTACTAATGATCTCGTAAAAATATTGGACCCCCCTAATTTGATTTTATTTTTCAACACCTCCACCGGCCTGAAGCCGGATAATATCATCGCCGGGTATAATCCTGCAACTATGCCTGTAAGAACTATTAAAAAACCCAACATCCAGATCATTTCTGGAAACTGGTCAAAAGAAAAAACCAAATGGCGATCTGATATTTTATTGAATACGGGCAGTAAAGAGTATACCCCTGCTAAACCCAATCCTGCAGAAAACACAGTAAGTAATAAAGATTCCGTTAGAAATTGACTCACCAGGCCAGTTCGGTTACTACCCATTACTTTTCTTACTCCTATTTCACGGGATCTGCCTGCTGATCGACCGATAGACAATGTGGTAAAATTTATACATGCTATAATAAGTATTGCAAAAGCAATTCCAAGTAAGATCCAGCTATTGGTAGGATTGATTGCAGGTAATATACCTCCCCATACTTCTGGTTGAGTATGAATTTTTTTAATTGGTTGCAATTTATAGGTTACCGGTGTACCCGTCCCCTTCCATGTTCCGTCTGC
Source organism: uncultured Saprospiraceae bacterium (assembly GCA_964396995.1). Taxonomy (GTDB): domain Bacteria; phylum Bacteroidota; class Bacteroidia; order Chitinophagales; family Saprospiraceae; genus JADJLQ01. The sequence continues at coordinate 1,784 of CAYNIG010000077.1, forward strand.
CCGCAACTCCTGTTCTTCATTGGGATAATATTTTTTTCTGAACTGATCCATTCTTGATCGATCCAACGCCAGTGCACTTCCATTTCTAAGTTTTATAAAAGTGAAATACGATGAATGACCCCAGTTAGTCCAGCGTCTTTCCATTCGGGGGAGGGATTTGAGTTTTTCGAAAGTACATAGGGCTTTAAAAGGAATGGAAGTATTGGAAGGCATATCCTCAGTGACAGCCGATACTATAAATGTTTCGAACTGGTTGCCTAGTTGTATTTCCATACTCCGACCAACGGGATTTTTCTCTCCAAACAATCTCAATGCAATAGACTCTGACAACACTATATTATTTAACTCATGAAGTGGACTTTGCTGATTACCATATAATATATTGAATGAAAAAAAACTAAAAAAATTTGAATCTGCAAATGAAATACCCAGCCGGGAGGTTTGACCCTGGACACGAACAAAATTTTCATCCCAGGCGCCTCGCATACGCACCATTGACTCCACATCAGGGAAATCTGACTTCATTGCAGGACCCAATGGAATAGGAAGATACGGATCCCCTTCTGATAATTCCCCCCTCATAGATTCCGTGTATCGGTATACTCTGTAGATCTTGTCCGCTTCGGTATGAAACCGGTCGTAGGTCAGTTCATTCAATGTATATAGTAAAAACAATATAAAACAGGCAAGTCCCAGGCTTAGTCCAATTATATTAATGGCAGTAAGTCCCTTATGTTTCCAAAGGTCTCTTAGAGCAATTTTAATAAAGTTTTTGATCATATATTTTAGTTTATTGTTGTGGAATGCTGGATTGAAGAATGAATAAAATTGATGAAAGACTCGTTTTTTTAAAGTAATTATTGAACACGTTCTGCAGAGTATAGATGTTTAATGATTTAGGTTTTTCTATTCCATTCGTAAGGATTTTACCGGATTCTTCGAAGCTGCTTTGATGGTCTGGAAACTTACAGTCAATAGTGTAATCAACAAGGCACCCGATCCGGCCGCTACACCTATCCACCAGCTTATTCCCGTGCGGTACTGAAAAGACTTTAACCAGTCGTGCAGGTAATAAGATGATATGGGAATAGCTATGAGACAGGAAATTAAAACCAGAACAATAAATTCTTTAGAAAGCAATCTCCACAGGTTGCTTACGCTGGCTCCTAAAACCTTTCTTACACCAATCTCTTTGGTACGTTGCTCGGCTATAAAGCTTGATAAACCAAATATGCCTAAACAAGATATCATGATTGCCAAAGTGGCAAAAAAACCAGCTAACTTTCCAATTCTCTCTTCCGTAGCAAACTTTTTATTGTATTCCTGATCTGCGAATGAATAGGCAAATGGACTTCCCGGATTAAACTTTTTAAATACCTGTCCTACTTTTTCTATTGCTTTGGAAGTGGATAAACCGCTTTTGAGTCTGACTGTATATAAACTGTACCAATTTTTATCAATAAAATATAAAGAAGGTCTGGTAGTTTCATAAGGTGAGCCCGTGATCATGTTTTTTGCCACACCGATAATTTGCAATGAGGCATAATCACCTCTTTTTACAGTCTTGCCTATGGGATCCTGAAAACCCATCACTTTGGCGGCTGCCTCGTTAATGATCAATCCGGTGCTATCAGTTGCAAATGTCTTTGAAAAGTCCCGCCCCTGAACAATCTGCATACCGATCGTTTTTGCAAAATCATGGTTGACCGATACGGTATTAAACAAGGGGTGAGAGTTGAGCTCTTTGCCTTCCCAATGAAAATCAGAATTATTAGACCAGTCATGGGTTACGGGACTATTTGATTTACAGACATTTTCAACTACTCCCGTATTCATTAGCTCCATTTGCACGGTTTCAAAGTTTGCCTTTTGCAATTCCGGGGTATTTAGATAAATAAAAAGAAGGTCGTTGCGATCATAACCCAAAGGCCTATTTTTGGCATACTGAATTTGACGAAACACGATGATGGTTCCGATAATCAAGGCAACCGACACGGTGAATTGAACCACGACGAGTACTTTACGTGGTAAAGCCGCATACCGGCCCAATGAAAATGTACCTTTTAAAACTTTAATGGCATTGAATGAGGAAAGGTACAACGCAGGATAACTACCAGCCAATAAACCGGTAATAAGCAGAAAGCAACAGCTAAAAGTCCAGAAATATGGATTTAAAACAGGTAATTCGATTGTTTTATTGGCTAAATCAGCGAACCAGGTTTTTGAAGCCATAACTAACAAAAGGCTTATGAAAAATGACAAGAAAACCGTGAGCATTGATTCACTTAAAAATTGATTGATCAATTGTATTCTAACCGAACCCACGGCTTTTCTGATTCCGACCTCCTTAGCTCGTTTTTCACTGCGGGCTGTACTCAAATTCATAAAATTAATACAGGCCAGCAAGAGCACTATAAATCCGATCGTTCCAAAGAGCCATACATATTGTATTCGCCCCCCTTTCATTTTACCATCTTCCACTCCACTATACAAATGCCATTTTTGCATAGGATGTATAAAAACTTCAGGTTTGGCCAACTTTCTGTCAGCATTTACATTTTGAAGTACAATGTCTTTGATTTTAGAATGAACCAGATCAGGAGTCGACTGTTCACCCAGGTGTACATAACATTGCCAGGAATTATCATTCCATTCTGTAAGTGAGTTTTTCACCCATTGATTCCGGGCCTCGTAATATTTCCAGGAAAGCAAATGTTTTACATCTGCAAATTCTGAATTCAACGGAAAATCTTTAAAAACTCCAGATACATTTAAATTATCCCTATTATCGATTCTGATTGTTTTTCCTATTGGATTGTCGGAACCAAAAAGTGATTTTGCCAATGTCTCGGAAAGCATAATTACATTTACATCAAACAGGCCGTCCAATGAACCACTTAATATAGGTAAGGAAAACATTTTTGTAAACGAAGGCTCTACATACATGCCATTTTTGAAAAATTTAGATTCCCCGTAAGCTAAGATGTGTTCGGAATTCCATGATGCAAGGGCAACCTCTTTAAAATCGGGATATTTCTCCAATTCTTTTTTCAATGGCAAGGGTATAGCTACTTGCGGTCCTCTTTCTCCATTGAAAGTCTGGTACATTTGTACCTGGCCCAACTTTTCATAATTGGCAAAGGACTTATTGAAGTTTAATTCATCCCAAACCCATAGCCCAATGAGCATTACTACCGCCATGCCTACCGCCAGCCCACCGATATTGATGAAGCTATACAGTTTATTTTTAAGAATGTTCCTCCAGGCGATTTTGAGGTAATTGGTAAACATGATTTTCGGATTTTAGCTTTTAAATAGATAAATTTTTCTTAACTCATAAAAATTGAAAACGAACTATTTGTGAGATGATCCAATCCCTTTCCTATCGGACTATTTTCGTTGAAATATTTTTTTGCTATTGTTTCAGCAATGACCATACTATTGAAACTGAATTGGTTTGTTTATACACTAACTTTCAATGTTATGTGAAATCAATTTTAATCATCCGGATACCATTTTCTATCTCTTACAATTGTAAACAATCCACGATGCGTGCCAAAACCACAAATTATTAGTAATCAGCATATTATTTATTAAACCCATATTGAAAAAGTGTACGAAAACGAACAGTAGTGTATTCTTTATTTCTATTCTTTGTTGTATTTAGAATTTAGTTCATTTGCATTTGATCGATCAAAGATCACAGAGGAAGGTAATATGACTTGCTCTCATGTAGAAACAAATAGGCACGAAAAACAAAATGAAATGACTTTCGTGGTCAGACCGAACGTAATTTCGAAAATGGACTGAAAATATGGATTAATGGTTCGACAGATTTTACTCCTATACGATATATTCTTTATTTGAAATATTTAAATCATATACCTTGTTATTCATTCCGATCGCAATGCTTTTATTGGGCTTGAAACAGAGGCTTTGATAGTTTGCGATCCTATAATAACCAGGGCTAAACCTGATAAAATAATAAATCCAGGTAAAACAATATTCAAGCCCGGTGAAATCCGACTTGCAAAATTATCCAGGATGATTCTGCTTAGAAAAACCCCTATTGGAATGGAGATTACAAATCCAAACACCAGTAAAAGCAGAAAGCTCTTTGATATTGCCACGATAATCTTATAACCAGAAGCTCCTACTACTTTACGTATACTAATTTCCTTTTGTTTTTTCTCTACGGTGTATATAATTATTCCTAACAAGCCCATCATGCCGATTACTATACCCAATAAAGTAAAAAACTGAATCACTTTTCCCACATCATGATATATAGTAAAGTTAGCTTTAATCACGGCATTATAAAATTCACCTTTAAATTCATAACCTGGGGCAATTTCATTCCAACCCGACTGTAATGAGGAAATGGTTTGTTCAGTATTAGTACTTGATAATTTAATATTTAGGAGCTTCCATTCTGATGGTACATTTTGTAGTACTAATGGTTCTAAATAAATATCAGCAGGTTTAAATAAATAATCTTTGACCACACCACGGATAGTAGCAGTCACCGTATCATTTATATAAACCACTTTACCAATTACTTCAGAGCCTTTACCCAGTTTGTACCTATCAGCAAATAATTCGTTTACTAATATTTGATGATTAAATTCTTTTGTGCTAGAGTTTATTGCAAAGTTTTCTCCTGCAACCAAATCGAGTTTCAAATTGGGAAGTAATTCAGAATCTATTGAATACGTATTTACATCACTGTTTACATCTTCCTTTTTTATTTTTAGCTTTATGGTATTTCCGTAATAGGTTCCCATTGGGGCATCTAAAGCCGAGATTTTTTCCACACCGGGTATTGTGGAAAATTTTGACTTAGCCAATTCATATGAAATACCCTGGAGTGGAAGATTATATACCAGACTGGTGTCAAAACCATAATCCATATCTATTAAATGCCGTATTTGCTTATGTAATGTAGTAACTACCATCATAAATAACATACTAAACACAAATTGCAAAATCAACAATGCTTTGTTTAAATTAATTCTTTTCAATAATTTAATATTATCCAACTTACGGAGAGTGGAAATAGTATTAATCTTGGACAGTGTGATTGCTGGTAATGCCCCGGCAGCAATGCCAACCAAAAATGCAAAAAGCACAAAATAAACAAGAGATAAAGAGGTGACATGAAGATTTAAATCAAAAAAGTTCACCACTTGCAATTTACTCAATTCGGATTTAAAGAAATGCATAAACAAACAGGCGATCAATAAAGCGATCATCGATATCACAATCCCTTCGCACATCACCTGCATCACTATATGAGTTCGGTTGGCGCCTAATACCTTTCTCACTCCGATTTCTTTCATTCTGCCTAAAGCCTTGGCAAGAGTGAGGTTGGTATAATTAAACATAGAAGAAATCATAACAACCACCCCCATAAATGCCAAGATAAGCAATAAGTGCCTGGGTAGTCCTTTTCCCATAGCATGGGCAATACTATATCCCGGAGTAATTTCATTTAGGGATTGTAAATCGAGCTTCAAGAAGGTTTCCCCGTTTTTTTTTGATAAATTCTTATAAATAGGATTAACTAAATCATTCATTTCAGCAATGGATTCTTCCCTGTTGATATTTGGCTTAACTTTAATATAGGTATATGTAGAATAATAATTTTGCCAATTTTCAACTTCATTGGGTTGTACAGATGATATCAATGCATCAAACTCAAAATGCGTTTTACCAGGAAAAGGCCTGAGTACTCCACTTATTTTAAAGAGACCATACGTACCAATTTGTATTGTTTTATTTACCGGATTTTCATCTTTGAATAATTTTTTACTTAATTCATTACTCAACACAATAGAATTAGGAGTATTCAAAACGGTGGTGGCATCTCCATGTTCTAATTGAAAATTAAAGATCTTTAAGAAATTGCTATCTGTAATTTTCCCCTTAAAACTAAATCGTTGGTTATTTGAAACCATTTCCTCTTCAAAAACTACCAACGATGTAGAGAGCTCAATCCATGAAAATTTGGATTGGATAAATCTATTTAAAGGCCCTGAAGTAGTTGCAAAAGGCTCCGTGCTTCCCTTTTCCCTTGGTTCTATAGTATTTATCCTAAAGATTCTTTCAGGATCTGTATGAAAATTATCATAGTTGTACCCATCTTGATACAATAACAGTATAATCAGCCCTGCTGACATACTTAATGCCAATCCCATGATATTGAGCAATGAAAATACCTTGTGTTTTAAAAGATTTCTCCAGGCGAGTTTCAAATAATTGGTAAACATGTTATTCAAATTTAAGCATCAGATAGTTATTATTCCGTTTTCAAACTTTTCACAGGATTCATCAAAGCGGCTTTTACTGATTGATAACCCACCGTAACGAATGCAATCAAAACGGCCAATAAACCAGCTAACGCAAACATCCACCATTCCAGGCTTATCCTGTATGCAAATTCATGTAGCCATTTGCTCATAAAATAATAGGATACAGGTAATGAAATGAAAATAGAAATCAAGATGAGCCGGACAAAATCTTTTGCCAATAAAGCAGTTACTCCTATTACCGAAGCACCCAATACTTTTCTTATTCCAATTTCTTTTGTCCTCTGTTCGGTCACATACGTAGTAAGTCCCAATAATCCAAGGCAAGCAATAAAAATCGCCAGTGCAGCAAATACATTGAATAATGTACCGATTTTTCTTTCTCCTTTATAATATTTATCATAATCCTGGTCCATAAAGCTATACTCAAACGGCAAATTGGGTACTATCTGTCTCCATGCTTCTTTCACTTTGGACAATACAGCAACAGTGTTTGTTTTATTTATTCTAACAGAAATACTGGCCGTATTCTTTACATATCTCAAAGCAAGGGGCTTCACTTGTTCCCGAATGGATGTAAAATGAAAATCTTTCACCACACCTATGACATGATATTCATTTAGCTCTTTAGTTGATTCCTCTTTGAAATTATAGAATTTTTTATTAATGATATCTTTATTTCCCAAAAATCGGGCAGCAGCTTCATTGATGATGATGGCCATACTGTCGGTTTTCATCTCTTTATTAAAATTTCTCCCTTCTGTAATTTTCATATCCAGAGTGGGAATATAGTTTTCATCCACCTCCCATTCCTGCATGGAGATCGCTTCTTTCGTATCCATGGTAGTATTGGGGAAAAAAGATTCATTTGATCTGATATAATTAACGGGGAGATATCCTGATACGGTAAGTCTTTCTATTCCAGGTAGATTTGAAAGTTCATTTTTAAACGCATCTAATCGGTTGACTAATTGATCGGTATTATAAATGATCAATACCTGGTCCCTGTTGTACCCTATGTCTTTTTTGCGGATAAAATCCAATTGTTTGTATATGATAAGTGTGCCTGTAATCAGAATTACTGATGTAGTAAACTGAAATACGACGAGTGCATTTCGAAATATTGATTTTTTAGTGGTTGCCAAATCTCCTTTTAGTACTGTTACCGGTTGGAAAGAGGAAAGGTAAAATGCAGGATAAAGTCCAGCCAGCATACCCACCAAGCCAATAAGGAACAAAATGGAAACCAAAGCTGCCGGTGAATACAGTAACTCATACGAAATTTCTTTACTAGCCAAAATATTAAATGAAGGCAAAACCATTTTGGAAATGAATAAAGCCAATATCATAGCAATCGCTGTGGTCAGCATGGCTTCTGACAAAAATTGACCGATCAAACTGTGTTGCTGTGAGCCGAGGACTTTTCTCACACCCACTTCGCGTGCCCGCTTTGCTGATCTTGCCGACGCAAGATTCATAAAATTGATACATGCTATAATCAATATGAATAAGGCAATGGCAGAAAAGATGTATACATACTGAATATTACCACTGCCATAGAGCTCGCCTATTTTGTCAGAATAGAGATGTATCTTTTTCAAGGGCATAAGGCTGGCTTTAAAATAATCACCTTGAACATTAAATTCTTCGAGTGTTTTATTTATTAATTGTTTTAACTGAACACCTAAGTTTTGATCCAGCATTTTATTTAATGCAGCTGTCATTGCATTTATGTCTGCATTTTCTTTTACTAAAAGATAAGTATTGTAGCTTTGAGATCCTGCCCAGGTCGGTTCTTTTGCATCTTCATCTTCTACTAGGGGTACAAACATTTTAAACCGGAAATGGCTATTCTGGGGTAAGTCTTTAACCACCCCGGTAATTTTTCGTTCTTCCTGATCATTGATCAATATGGTTTTACCTGCTACAGTACTAAAACTTTGCTCCTCCTCCAGGGGAAAATATTTTCTGGCAATAGATTCATTGATGACTAATGATTTGGGATCTCTTAATGCGGTCTTAGGATCACCTGCTAAAAAAGTAAAACTAAATACATCAAAAAAAGACTGATCAGCCCACCCGACATCCGATTCACGTATATTTTCATCACCCTTCTTCATTAAAAAGCCACCATACCATCTTAGGCGGGTGAAATTTTCTATTCCGGGTATCTCATTTAAAGCCGTTTCACCAAACGGTGGATTACAGACAGCTAAGTCTAAATGATTATCTCCAAATTTGATTTCTATATTGGCTCTGTAAATACGACCTGCCCGCGCATGGAACCGGTCATAACTCACCTCATGGTATACGTATAAGGTGATCAGCATACAGGCTGCCAAACCTATTGCCAGTCCAAGTACATTAATTAAAGTGTAACCTTTATTTTTTAAAAGATTTCTCCAGGCGAGTTTTAAATAATTGATAAACATGTTATTCAGATTTGACCATCAGAAGACAGCATCAGACCGATATACTCTGAGTCTGGCTCTGCCTTTTGATTCGGATTATTTATTCGCTGCGTAATGATTTAACCGGGTTAAACGTATTTGCTTTGTATAAATGCCATAGTACACTCAACAGAGTCATCGTCAATACGGCAGCCAGAGCATACATAAATGGAATGAACGAAACAGCAGACTCAGGAGAAAATTGTGAAAAAATGGCCTGGGTGAGAAACCAGGAAATCGGTACACCTATAATAAAAGCAATCAAAATCGACCAGGTAAATTCTTTGAAAATCTGCATACTGATGCTCTTCATACCGGCTCCCAGTATTTTTCTTATGGAAAGATCTTTCATCTTTCGGGACAAAATGAGCAGTGCCAGTCCAAAAATGCCGCATATGGATACCAATACCATGATAAAGGACGCTGCTGACAATATCAGAATGACCTGGGTAAAGCCATAAAAATAATTATCAAAAACATTCTCCTGGTAATAGTATTCATATGGCTTATCGGGGAACAATTTCTTCCAGACCGATTCCACCAGGGTGTGAGCTTCGGCTCCCATTACCGAGGCTATTTTTACATAGGCAAAGTTTACTTCATCCGGGTTGCATGCCATCATGATCAAGGGTTCAATTTTATGTTCATAATCTTCATATCGAAAATCGTTAGTTTCTCCTACAATCGAATAGTTTTTTCCATCGTATTCTATTGATTTCCCTACAGCTGAATTAATATGGTTTGCCTTAAGGAAGGCCTGATTTACTATTACTGAGGATGAAATATCAGTTTCGAAATCTTTATTCAAATCTCTTCCATTGAGTAATTTTATTCCAAAATGAGTAGCCAGACCTCCCATTGCCTGAAGAGATGAAATGGTCTGATCATGGCCATCGAATTTAATGGCAATTTGTTTAACATCCCTGCCCAGTCGCTGAGAAGAACCGGTGATCGCTTTTACCTGATTATTTTTTGTCAATTCCGTGCTCAGTAATTCATATTTATTCAATCCATCTAACCTGACCACAATATTTCCTGAAGGATCATATCCCCAGGATTTGGATCTCGAGAGTTTTGACTCCCGGGTAAAAGCCAAAGCCATAGAAATGCCTAAAAAAGTGATGCAAAATTGAAATCCCAGCAAAGACTTCCTAAAAACATTCTTATTTCCTAGTCCCGGATTTCCTTTGACGATAGCTACTGGCTGAAGAGATGAAATATATATGGCAGGATACGCAGCACCCCCAAATACACTGAGTATAGTGAGTATACCGAGAGCCATCCATACATGGCTGTTGGTAAATAATCCTTCTGACAAATCATTTATTATTAATCTTGAAAACCAAGGTAAAAAAAGCAGTTTGGTCAAAATCATTCCCAGTATCAATGCGGCTATACACAGAACCAGGTTTTCAACTAAAAATTGCACGATAATCTGTCTTCGCTCACTGCCAATTACTTTACGAATACCTATTTCCTTTAATCTACCGGAAGCGGATGCAATGGTAATATTCATATAATTAAAAAAAGCAAGCAGCAGAACGCCGATGGCAATGGAAATAAGCATGATGAGTCCAATGATATGAGTATTGGCAAACCTGGAATACTTTAATTTATAAGAATGGAACTGCATTTCACTGAGAGGCTGAAAATGGAATGCCTCAATTTTTGAATCCTTGTTAGCTGCATTATGCAAAGCCAGCAGCTCGCTACAGGCTGTATTGGATGGCAGTTTTGATGTTTTGGATTCTAACTCTAGAAAGGTGATATCGGTATAGTTTGACCAATCATCTCGTTTGGTGAGCCCGAGAGAGACCATTTTAGAAAAAGGAACTAATGCACTATAGTGAAAAGAAGCATTTAGTTTTTTATCTTTCATTACTCCTGTGATGGTAAACCCTTCTTTCAGATCTTCACCTTCATGGTTAAAGATCAGTTCTATGATTTTGCCAACCGGATTTTCATCCCCATAAATTTTTTCGGACAATGCTTCTGACAACACAATTCCGTTTTGACTCACCACTGAATTTCTATTGCCCCATTTCAACGGAAAATCAAATAAAGTATAAAATTCATCATCGGTAAATGTAATTTGATCTTTAAATACCCGATCGCCTTGCTTGACTAATGCGTTTACATAGTTCATCCGCACACGTGATTTGATCTGAGGAAATTTTTCAACCATCAGGTCGCCAACAGGCACCGGTGACTCACTAAGGAATTCCTGTTTTCCATATTGATTTTCTGCAATTCGTTCTATCACTTGTATTCTATCCAGTTTGGAATGAAATTCATCCATCGTAAACCAAGTATCCAGGAAAACAAATACAACCATAGTACATCCAATAGCCATACTCATTCCGGTGATGTTGATAAATGACGACAATTTATTTTTTATCAGATTCCGAAAACCTAGTTTGAGATAATTAGTGTACATGTTGAAAGTTTTATGAGTTACCAGACAAAATTGGCGGGTTTGAATCCGCTATCTTACCATTAATCGCTCATCAACTATACCAAAAACAGAAAGACCTGATAATCAATATAATGATAAAGTCACTTTAGCATATAGGGTGTACGAAATCGTACAGTAGTATATCACGGTATAACAGTTAATCCAAAAGATGCAGCAGTGCAGGTTGGGATGCAGCATTGCAACATAAAATTATTCTGTTCGTAAGCTTTTTATAGGATTGGTTAATACAGCTTGGATAATCTGAAATCCAATTGTGATACCCGTGACCAGGATGGTGATACCAAATCCCAGCAGAAATATCTCCGGTTCCATGTCAATGCGATAGGCAAAATTAGAAAGCCATCGGTTCATGAAGGTATACGCAATCGGTGCAGCCAGGGCAAGAGAAATTAAAATCAATAAAATAAATTCTTTGCTCAAAATCCAACCTAAGTGATTGAGGCTTCCTCCTAAAATTTTTCTGATACTCAATTCTTTCATTTTATTGGCAGTCATAAAAGAAATCATGCCAAAAAGACCCAAACTGCCAATAAACAAAGCCATGAGAGTAAAAATTTTAATCATAATCATCGTTTTTGATTCGGCCTCATAAAACTTCTTTACATTATCATCTACAAATTGATACTGAAACAATTCTTTGGGGTGTTTTGCGGACCAAATAGACTCTATTTTCTTCAATAGGTCTTTTGCCTTATGCATGTCTAATTTTATAGCATATTGTCCATAATCATCGCTGTAAGTAGTGATGATTAATGGGCTGATAGATGCTTGCAAAGGTCTGTCGTGAAAGTCTTTAACTACTCCGATCACCGGGCCATTTAAAGATCCACCATTGGCAGTGATCGTTTTTCCTAAAATTTGATCAGGGGAAGCAAGATTGAGTTTTTTTACTAACGTTTCATTCACGATATATTCCCGTACTGTATCCGATGGGAATAAATTGCGGCCTGCTATAAGTTCCAATCCAAATAAGTCAAGATAGTCAGAGTCAGCAGCTTTAATATTCGTTCTAAAATTAACTTCTTCAGAACTTCCATCGTATTTGATAGAGTTATTCCAATTATTGAATGTTGCGGGCTCAGCTCTACAAATAGAAATATCAAGCACCCCAGGCATTCTGGAAATTTCAGATTTGAGTACTTTCTTAATTTGTCCAGTAGTATCTAATCCAAGCGGCACCATCACAATCCCTTCTTTTGTGAACCCCATGTTTTCTGATTTAATATATTTTAGTTGGTAAGCAATGGTAATCATGCCCAATATCAAAACTTGAGAAATCACAAACTGGGAAAGGATGAGTGTACGCCTTGTATTTATTCCACTAATTTGTTGGATCGAAATTTTGCCTTTAATGGCCGTTATTGCTGAAAATCCGGAGAGGACCACAGCCGGATACACGCCTGCTAAAAAAGTAATCAGTAAAAACAGAAAGACAACAAATAAAAGCAATGGAGTCATATTGGACCAGTTCACCTGGAGGTCAGTATTCAAGAATGAATTGAGATAGGGTAAGATCGAGAGAGAAAGTCCTAATGCAAGTATGGTAGAAAATAAGGTGGTTAAAGATGTTTCCAGGATAAATTGCCAAAATAAATCTGATTTGCTGCTACCCATTACTTTTTTGATACCAATTTCTTTAGTTCGTTTCATTGCCGAAGCGGTGGCCATATTTATAAAATTGGCACATGCAGTAAATAGAATAAAAAGGCCAACTACAACTATAATGCCCAGGTTTTTTTTACTAATCACTCCATCGTATCTGTCATCAAAGTGCATTTCTTTTAAAGGCTGTAATTTGTAATGATGCACATTTTTACTATTGGGCCGAAATCGTTTAACATAGGGCTCCATAGCTGCTTCAACCTCCGATGGATTGACTCCCGGATTAAGTCTGACAAAACATTGGGTAGCATCATCTATACCACCCCACGAGTTATCGCTATAATACCAGGGCTCGAATGTCTTTAAAGTGTTGAAAGAAGCATAAATTTCTGTTTGCCGATCAGAATGGGATGGCAAATTTTTAAGTATCCCGGTAATTTTAAAATAGTCATTATCTCGGAGAAGAATGGTTTTCCCTATAGGGTCTTCATCACCAAAATATTTTTTCGATAAACGTTCCGTAATAATAGCAGAATGGGGTTCTTGCAAAAGACGGCTTTTATCCCCGGTTACTAATGGGTAATTGAAAATGGTAAAAAAATCACTCTCTACAAAAGCGATGCCCTCCGATTCTCTGTATTTAGTAAAACCATTTTTGATTTCCGGTACCAATATTAAATAATCACGAAAAGTCACTATACGAGCTATTTTATCCGCATAGGAATAGTCGTTTCTTAAGAATTTACCTAATGGATTTGGTACTCCTTTACTAAAAGCAATGTTTTCCCTGTGCATCTCGGTTACTATTCGGTAAATTTGATCAGGCTTAGAATGGAATTGGTCAAAGCTCAGATGGTATTGAACGAATAAATAAATGAATAATCCACAAGCAATACTCACTGTCAGACCTCCTGTTTTTATTAAGAAGGCTGATTTCTGTTTGAGAACATTCCTCCACGCAATTTTAACCAAGTGCGAGGTGTTTAAATAATTTCTTATCATAATACTTAGTTTGCGGTATTTGATAGAAGTTCAGCAGGTAATACTTCTATCTATTATTCTGTACGTAATGAGTGTATTGGATATAGAATTTCAAAGCATACTCACTCTGTTCGTAAGCTTTTTATCGGATTTGCCCGGATAGCTTTCATTACATGGAATTGAATGGTAAGGAAAGCGATTCCGACAGCAATGGTTCCTGCAACCAGGAATATTGCCCAATTTATCGAAGTACGGAATGCAAATCCCTGCAACCAGCTTCGCATGATGTACCAGCAGATAGGGATGGCTATGAACAAAGACAATAGTACCAATTTCATAAAATCTTTACTTAATAAAATGAAAATATTGGAGGTCGAGGCGCCAATCACCTTCCTCACACCAATTTCTTTGGTGCGCTGTTGCACATTATAGGCAGACAATCCCAGCAAACCAAAACACGCAATTATAATACCCAATAAAGCAAAAATTCCAAATACTTTACCAAAAAGTACATCCCCTTTATATTGGGAATTGTACGATTCATCCAGAAAAAAATAATTGAACGGATCAGATGGAAAAAACGTACTCCATTCCGCATTTATGGAAGATATCGCATTGGCCGGATTATTTGTTTTCAATTTCACTGAATAAAAAGTACGGGCATTTGGCCTTAGCAGTATAATCATAGGATCGAGGGATTTTTGAAGGCCCTGATGATGATAACTTTCGGCAATGCCCAAAATGGTCAAGGTATCTCTGCCCCTGATTATTTTTTTATTTACTGCTGCTTCCATATCACTAAATCCCAGTTCACGAGCACCTACATCGGTAAGCACCACAGATCTATTATCAGTCGCAAATTCTTTTGAAAACGATCTGCCCGCTATCATTTTTATACCGTAATTCGGCATAAAGTCATAATCCACACCCATATGATACATGGTATGGGCAGTAGCATCAGGTAGGTCTCCCCTTCGGATACTGTTTGTCCAATAGATCTCTTTTCCCATCACACTGGTAGAGGCTGCCACTCCGGAGACCTGATTCTGTGAAAGCAATCTTTGTTTGAATGGCTGAAATACATCTGAATAGATCGAATCCTCCATCGTCCTTGAACCTTCAATTACCAGGGTTTGTTCGATATCTGCACCGAGATCAGAAGTGCTCATGTATTTCACCTGATTGCGGACTATGATAGTGCCGGCTATCAATGCAATAGAGGTTACGAATTGAGTCACCATCAAACCTTTTCTAAGTAAGATGCCCGAATCGGTGTTTTTAAATGCACCTTTCAATACTTTTACAGGTTGAAATCCGGATAGCACCAGCGCAGGATAAATGCCGGATAAAATTGTACCTGCTGTAAACATGATAAAAAATATAACCCAATACGGAAGACTCAATGTAAAAAAAGGCAAATCCGGTTTACCGGTAAAATCATCAAAGTAAGGTATAGTTACGATCAATATTCCTACTGACAGTGCCAATCCAATAAGGTTAAGTATAAAACTTTCAGTGAGAAATTGAGACAGGAGTGAGTACCGGTGAGCGCCTAATACTTTTCTGACTCCCACTTCTTTTGCCCTTTCGACTGACCTGGCAGTAGATAGATTTACATAATTTACCCAGGCTATACCCAATATAAATAAAGCAATGAGAAACAAAAAAGAAACTGCTTTGCCATTGCCATTGACCTCCGCTTCCTGGTTCACATTAGATTGCAAATGAATATCCTTTAATGGAATCAGCGTCAGGGCATCAGTTACATTATTTTTTTTAGCATATTCACTATTATTCATATAACGATCACAAAAGGCGGGGAATTTAGATTCAAACTTTTTAAGGTCGGTACCCGGTGTCAATTGCAAATAAGTATAAAAATCATACCAGCCCCATCCTGTCTCTGTGGCATTGGA
>CAYNIG010000078.1:0-17361 GCA_964396995.1 uncultured Saprospiraceae bacterium
AAAAAAATTATTTTCACTTTATCATCAATGAGACGGCCGCAAAAAAATTGGGCTGGTCAGCCGAGGAAGCGGTTGGTAAAAAATTATTCCTGGGCGAGAGCAGACCTGGTGAAATAAAAGGAGTGGTGGCTGATTTTAATTTTGCTTCCTTACACAGTACCATCGAGCCATTGGTATTATTTCCCAGTAACTGGGCTTCCATAATGATGATAAAAATTTCAGGAAATGACTTAACCGGCACACTGGCCTGGTTGGACGATAAATGGAAGGTATTGGCCCCTCACCGTCCGTTTGAATATCATTTTATGGACGAAGATTTTAATAAATTATATAACTCCGAAATCAGAACGGGCAAAGTAATCACGATTTTTTCCGGAATAGCAATGCTGTTGGCGTGCATAGGACTGTTTGGGTTGTCGTCCTATTCTGCCAGGCAGAGACTAAAAGAATTGAGCATTCGCAAAGTGCTGGGGGCCTCTGCAAGCAGTTTGTTTATACTGCTGTCTGATACGTTTGTGAGATTGGTGCTGATCGCATTTGCTATTGCCGTTCCGATATCGTGGATATCGATGAATAAATGGCTCAGTGATTTTGCATATCGTATAGACCTCAGTTGGTGGATGTTTGGTTTAACCGGATTGATTGCAATATTGATTACTTTGTTTACCATTAGCTTTCAATCTCTTCAGGCTGCGTTTGCTAATCCTATTGAATCATTGAGAAGCGAATAAGTTAAGAGGTGAGCATTGGGCCCTGGGTAAAAATTATACCTTAACTCCATTCTCGTAAGACAACATTACCAATACACTCAAGATTACTTTAACTGTGAATAGTTATAATATCCATCCGGAGCCGATATGGGCATTTGGAAGCTCTTCCCCTTTGTAGAACTCGCTTTAATATAATATTCCACATTAGGGTTGCTTTTTTTCAAACCAGCTGTAAATAAATCCGGTGTACCGGATTTGGCCATTTTTGTTTTTCTCCACTGAGCATGCTTATTTTTTCGCCAGAACAATTCGGGAATATTTAATTCACCTTCACCATAGTTTTTTATTATAGCCTTAATTTCAATTTTATTTTTAACCGTGACCGGTATTCGGTCTACGCTGATAAATATCATATCCCGATCCCAGATAGCCCTCGTCCTACAATGTAAGGCATCCCCATCCGTCCAGCCCAGGGTAGTATAATTTTCCCTGGCATCGGGGCTAAGTACCGGTTCGTCATTCATTTTAAATTCAAATCCTTTAATCTTGTACCCGGGCATGGCTTCTTCCCATTGTTTTAATGCAATACGGTCCTGTTCGATACCAAATAAAGGCACATAAATACATTTATTTAAAATTAAAGAATTGCTGTATGCGGCTAATTTATTTTGGAAATAAGTATCGGTATCCAACCTGAGTATTTGATATGGCCTGCCAAACGGTGTAAGTAACCCGGACAATTCATCACTGACTATTTTTTCATAGTGAGCATACAGTGGATGATCGGAAGGCGGTCTCGTTACCAGTATCCTTTCTGCATCTAATAATTTCATAAAGCAATCAATATGTTGAATGCCATTTTTTTCGAAGTTGGATAGAATATGATATTGATTTATTCCCAGTAATTTATTCGCTATGGTGAAAAAAGTGGAATCGGGAATACCCATGTATTTATTTTCAGTAGTCAAAGCACAGGTAGAAAATGCTGCTTGCTGGCCATCTGATAACACATTGCCACCTGTAAAAGCAAAAGGAAGATATTCTATATCCATATCCAATTCTTTAGCGATATAACCGGGGATGGCATCATCTACAGTAGTTTGTTTTATAGTTCCATCTTCATTTTTATATAAAAAGATCTTAATTGTATCACATTCCATGCCGACTACAGGCGTAGCATACAGGTATTTTCCATCTGCGAGTTTCATTTTTTGGCCGGGGTGAAATACAGCGTGGGGTCCCCAATCCCGGGTCCAACTTACATCTATACCATGTGGTGATTGTATAAATTTCACCTTCGAAATATCCATATTCCAGTCTGAAAACCATTTGATTGCATCCTGTCTGCTGCTGTCTGACTCCACTAACACATATAGACTGATATCCTTGCCTAATTCTTTGATGAGTGCATGAGGCAGACTGGGAGGCCATGCCATCAATACTCCGATTGCAGGTTCCCATTCTGCAACCATTCGTGGTGAGGTGGATGGGGAAAAGTATTTATTTGATTGGCCAGTTATAGATTGGCAGACCAGTATCATCAGTAATACTGCAGATGATCGGTTTTTATACATTTATTATAAATATTAATACTTACTATACGGTCTACTTTCTGACTTCCTTTTCCACTGTCCGGACTTGCTCCAGTATCAGCAGGTCACCAATTTCATCTTTGTATTGAGCTAATTCTTTGGCAGTGCTTTTATTTTTGCGTTTACTGGTAAGCGTGCTGTACCGCGTGATCTTGGCATGAGGTAATATTTCAGGATATTTTGTTTTGAGATAACTGATGATATTTAATCTCTTGGTATTGTATTTCTTTTCTTTCATGATGATGAAAAGATAATCTATACCCCTGAATTTATTCAGCATGGAATCGAGGTTTCGGTTTCGGTCTATGTCTTTGCGTATGGAATCTTCCTGCATGATTTCTCCGTTTTTATCAAAAATATTGATAGACTTGGGGCTTACCTCATACATCATAAGAATACCGCCATACGATAACTTGGAATACGATTCCATACTAAATACCCCAGGATCATATCCTGATTTCGAAACCCGCACATTTCGGTAATGAAGTGTGAGCGGTCCTTGTTGATTGAATAGTAAAAAAGATTCGCTTGCTTTTTCTTTTTCTTCCATCACCGAATCGAGCGCTGCATAGATTACCATATGTGTCCAGTTTCCCTTTGATGCTTTTATCGGCATGGAATATTTGGTCCATTTTGAATTCGTGATTTTAAATGGAGGAGCTAATAATTCACCAAAACCACAGTTTGCTTCAGAACCAAAAATATATAATTTTAAAGGTTGTTTGGGTTTTGCCTCCAGATTAAAAGCATATCCCGAATCCCTGCTGGCATAAAAAGTGAACAGGTAGGTTTTGTTGCGTATCATTGGTTTGATCAACTTTTGAGAAATGCCTTCGAAAGCAACATTAGTATAGTTTACAATATTCAATAATTGTTTTTCCTGTTCAGCATCTGCTCCTTTTTTAGTTGACTTTTTGGTGTTGCCGTTTGAAGCCAGAGTTTGTTGATCTTCCGGTTGCTGATATTGCATAAAATTGCAGGAATACCAAAGTAACTCCCTTTGAAAGGAAGGATTTTGAACTGCAATCACCCGTTGCCCGAATGTAAAATGGAGAGCAAAGAAGGAGAAAATAAAACAAGAGAGAATTTTCATAATTTCACCTACAATATAGTAATTACAAACGGTATTTTGGTAGCCCGGGTTGCTTTCTATTATTCATCCATTCCGCTGTCTTCCATCTCTGCGGTTTTACTACTTTCTTTTAAAAGCAGACCCATGGATAGTATTTCCTTAGGATTAAAATATCTCCATTTTCCGGGTGGGATATCTTTTAGGGTAAAATTCATAATCCGGATTCTCTTCAAAGCAGTGACTTGGTAACCCAAAGCTTCACACATTCTTCGGATTTGGCGATTAAGCCCCTGTATGAGTATGATTCTAAATTCGTTTGCTCCTTCCTGTTTGACTGTGCATTTTTTAGTAACTTTTCCTAAAATTCGTACGCCATTGCGCATAGCCAGTATAAATTCTGATGTGATGGGTTTATCTACCTGCACGATATATTCTTTTTCATGACGGTTGCCGGCCCGGAGTATTTTATTTACTATATCCCCATCATTGGTGAGGAAAATAAGTCCTTCACTTAGTTTATCCAGTCTGCCTATAGGAAATATTCGGCTCTTAAATCGAATATAATCGATAATATTTGATTTTTCCCTGGTATCTGTAGTGCAGATAATTCCTTTGGGTTTATTAAATGCGATATAGACAGGTTGGACTTTCTTCTTTATTCTTTCACCATCTACACGCACATCGACCCCTTCACTTACCCGCTGTCCTTTGTGTGCATCCACTCCATTCACAGTCACCCGGCCTTGTTCTATGTATTGATCCGCTTCGCGACGGCTACAATAACCACTATTACTGATGTATTTATTAAGACTTATCTCCATTGGGTAATGCAAATATACTTCATGGTTGAACCAAAACATTACGCAGGCTTTGCCCCTTTGCCTTTGGCTGACACTTTTGGATTTAATGATTTTGCATATTCATAGCTTTTTAAATAATAGGGTAGGAGTGTTTTTGTATTCTTAAATAAATCTTCAGGCACCAGTACATACTCCTTCAGCACTATACCATGGGCTATACATAATTTGGTGTTGTACTTTATAATGAATTCATCCCTTACTGCTTTCGGCAATCTCAGCCCAAACTTAAAATCTTTGTCCAAAAATGAGAACATATGACCATTGATCGAAGTGTATTGCATGGTAACACCTTTGCGCACAATACCCATCGATGAGGATAGTAAACCATCATAAAGCTTTAGTAATTCTTCCGGGAAGGATGGACCTTTGGCCATTTATAACTTTTTCAAATAGTCTATGCTTTTCTTCAGAGCCAGGTCGGGATCGGCCACCAAATCCTGCTCTACAATATAATGTTCAATCCTGTTTTTGTTTGCCTGGTTGAATAACGATTTTAAATCCAAAACACCGTCTCCTGCTGTAGTCATCTCTCCCCAAAGTGCCACCCATTGGGAAGCATCACCACCGTCGCCTGAAAAGGTAGCCTTATGCTTCATATCTTTTATGTGCAACATCTTATACCGGTTTGGGTACTTGGAAAGTAGTTGTACAGGATCCGCACCACCGGCAGTAGTCCAAAATATGTCCATCTCCAGAAAAACCAGCTCTGGATCTGTATTGTTGATAATAATTTCAAGTGGAATTACACCATCCTTCGGTTTTATTCCATAGCCATGGTTATGATAGGCAAACCGCACCCCGTTTTTCTTTGCCTCTTCTCCGATCTTATTGAAAGTTTCTGCAATTTTTTTATAGTCATCGATAGTCTTCCTGTATTCATCAGGGATAGCAGGTAACACTACGTATTTATGTCCCAATGTATGAGCGGCTTCACCGAGGGCTCCCATATTATTCATTAAAGTATCCAGGTCAGTATGCGCAGAGGGGCTGGAGAGGCCATGATCATCCAGAAGTTTTTTGACCACTTTAATATCTCTGTCAAAATAGCCACTTCCATTAAATCCAACCATAGGGCCAATAGCCGCCCAGTTATCTTTGGCTTTTTGAGTGCTAAAAGGATAGGGTCCAAACAATTCCAGCTCTTTGTAACCCATAAGGGATAACATCTTCAGTGTACCCGGAAAATCCGCAATACACATTTTTGGAAGAGAGAAAAGCTGTATGGCTATATTTTTTTTCAAAGCTAATGATTCAAATATAGAATGAATGGGGAATAAAGAACTCAGTGAGGTAGCAGCAGCCAGATTTAAAAAAGATTTCCTATCCATATTACAATTAATTTACTTAGGTAAACAAGTTAGCTATCTTTTGACAAAAATAAAACAAAGTTGAGGCCTGAATCTGCTACGACCTTGCTTTTTGATAAGTAAATAATTCTCCATGACTTAAAATTTTATATTGTTGATGAATACTCTCAGCATACCGAGGTAAATCATTCACATTTACTGTATTAAATTCAAACATATCGTAATGACAGGGAATGACCATTTGAACTTGTACCGCTTTGGCCAGATCACAGGCTTCCTGAATAGTGAAATTTCCTGAGACTTTTCTTTCAGGGGCTCTGCCGTTTACCGGTAAAAAAGCAATATCAATATGGTATTTTTTTAATATTTCTTCTAAACCGGGAAAGGGAATACAATCTCCGCTATGATATATACAGTATTGATTGATGTAGATAATGTATCCCATATATATAGGTTGCCAGGCTTCATTTCGGTCTACTGTCTCATGGGCCGCGGGTATACCATGTATGGATACGTGACCAAATGAATGCATCGAACGATCATCCAGGCCAACAGGAAAATCGATAGGACATTGGCATCGTGTTGCAACAAAAGACCTGTTTGCTTCCGGAATAATAAATTTTATCCCGGGGTTATTTTTTAATATAGGGATGAGCGTATCAGCATCCAGGTGGTCGGTATGATTATGACTACTGCTTACGAAATCAATAAAATGCAGTGTATCCGGATCGAGTACTTTTTCACTCATTCGAACATGAGGCTTGTCTGTCCAGGCATATTTTAAAGTAAGGGAATCCGATAGATAAGGGTCTGTAAGAAAATAAGTGCCATTTACATGTAGTAAATATCCACTTTGGCCCAGCCACCAAATGTGAAGACTATCATCGTGTGGTGCGGACTTCATTTCAAGGAGCAATTCCTCATCTTTTTTGAAAGCTGCAATCAATGACATATTATGCTAAATTAAGTTCCTTGCGGATAGCCTGGGCTCCCAATACCATATTTTTCAATTTCTGTCTGGATGCCCATCGTGCAGTCTGGGATAATCCGCAGTCAGGTGCTACAGATAGTTTGTAGGGTTCTATGTACTTCAGACACATTTTTATTCTTTCTTTTATATCATTTACTGACTCTATGTAATAATTTTTCACATCCACTATTCCTACTGCAACATTCATCCGGTCGCCAAAATCCTTTAGCAGTTCTATTTCAGCGAATTCCCTGTTAGCCATTTCAATATGTACTTCATCTACTTTAAATTCGAGAAAATCAGGCAGCATTGGTTTTATTTCTCTTTTGCCTACAGGTCGGCCCTTAAAATTGCCAAAACAAAGATGCGTGGATAAAAAACATTTACCGACCACCGGCTCTACGGTTTTATTAAATATTTCCACAAATTTTTTAGTATCCTCTTTGTAGGCATAACAACTCATTGATGGTTCGTCTACAGTGATTTCCTTGCAGCCTGCATTCACCAGTGCTTTTAATTCTTCTTGAATAATGGGTATTAATGCATTAGTGACCTCCATCCGGTCAGCATAAACACCATTGGGATCTAATCGCCCACTCAGTGTATATGGACCGGGAACGCTGCATTTAAGTATTTTACCTTTAGGCGCCAGCCTTACTAATCTTTTATATTCATCGACGGCTCCCAAACCTCCGGTTGCTTTCAGTTCTCTGGTGATCTTGTGTTTTCCTCTCTGATCATGAGCCGGGGGACCCCATTTTCTAGGTTGTATTGCTATATGATCAATGCCATCTATAAAACCGTAAAACGACAGATTAAAATCCAATCGGGTTTGTTCCCCATCGGTAATCACATCCAGTCCTGCATCTGTCTGATCATGTATGGCAGCCACTACTGCATCATCGATCATTTCATCAATATCCGCTTTTCCAAACTGGTCCAGGTTTTTGGAAGCAAATTCCAGCCAACCCGGAAATGGATAACTTCCGATTACGGTGGTACGAATGGGAATATTTAATGGCATATTTATATTTTTGAAAAGTGGTAAAGTCTGGACATATTCAATGCGTGTTCATCATAGGCAGCTTCAAATATAGCTGAGGCTTTTTCTTTACCTGCTATATTTCCTGCCACCAATGCCTTTGGGGGTTTTCCATATTGTGTCAGTATTTGTGCCAATTCTGCTTTGAGGGAATTAATAATGGCTACTCCTCCCAGGGTACTTCCCGGGGCAACAGGTGATTCCATACCATCAATATAGATCATGGCATCGCCAATGGGTGCTCCGGTATCGATAACCATATCAGCAAAATCTGATAGTTTTTTCCCATCGTCCCTTTTGCTTTCACTGGCATTGGAATGCTGATGTGTAATAATAGCGATTACTTTTATTTTATTTTTTTGAAACAATTCAGCTATTTCTACAGGTACTATATTGGTACCCGAAGACGAAATCACAATTGCAGTATCTTTTTCATTTAATATGTAATTCCGCAGTATGCGTTCAGCCAGTCCCGATACATTTTCTAAAAACATGGCTTGACGCTGGCCATTGGCACCTACTACCAGATTGTGAAAAGTAAGAGATAATTCTACTATTGGATTAAAGCCGGGAAAAGAGCCGTATCGCGGCCACATTTCTTCTACCATGATCCGGCTATGACCAGAGGCAAACATATGCACTACTCTTTCATGCAATATAGAATGCGCACACCACGCCGCGGCAGTTTTTATGTTCTCAGACTGAGCCCGCACTGACTCTATAATTGATATGCATTTATCCAGGTATTGGTCTGTCAATGTCATTCCGTTTGATTTTCATGTGCAAATATAGCTGCACCTAGGGCACCGGCATAATCGCCTGCAGAGGCAAAAATGATTTCTGCGCCTTCAATGCCCGGTTTCCATTCGTATTTTGAATAATATTCTTTTAATGGATTCATCAGGCTTTCACCGGCTTTTGCCATACCACCACCTACGACGATGACCTCCGGTGACAATACATTGGCCAATCCTGCTAAGGTAACAGCTAGTTTATGAATGCTGGTGAGCCATATTGCTCTGGCTATTTTGTCTTCGGATTCAACATCTTTCACCAGGTCCCTGGTAGAGTTGTATTTACCATTTGATCTTTTATATATGCTGCAATCACCAATTGCTTCTTCGATGTTTCCGGGCTGACCGGTAATTCCAGGCGTGGTATCATTTATATCAATCGTGACATGACCCAGATGCCCGCCTTTTTGCCCCATGCCGGTATAAATTTTTCCATCTATCATGATTGCGCCTCCCATGCCCGTACCCAAAGTAATCATTATGGCATGTTTTGTGCCTTTTTCTTTGAGTGATCCGATTCTTGACTCTGCCAATAGAGCAGCATTGGCATCATTTAATACATAGGTTTCTCGGGACAAATAAGAATGCCAATTAAAATATTCCAGGCCATGTAATCTACCCGGCATATAGGAGATCATGGTGTTCTCCGTATTGGGGATACCCGGAGCTGAAATTCCGAGATAATTAAATTTATAATTACATGCTGTTTCCAGATACATTATCAGATCTTTGATGGATTCTTTCCAGTCATCATGTACCTTGTTATAAGTAGAAACGGTATGTTGAAATAATACTGTATAGTCATCATTCAGTACTACTCCTTTTACATTGGTACCACCAAGATCTATTCCTAATAACATACTTTATTAAAATTGACCATCGCTTATACTCCAGCCACCGTCTATACACAAAGCCTGGCCCGTCGTAAACCGGGAAAGATCAGACATAAAATACAAAGCGGCACCGCTGCAATCATTTGGCATTCCTACTCTGCCCCCGTCCAGGGGCTGCTTGGTTTTGATAAAATGCATGATCTCGTCGTTTTTCATAGATCGTTGAGACATCGGGGTATTGATCAATGAAGGAACCAAAACATTCACCCTGATATTATAAGCAGCATAATAAGATGCAATTGCTTTACTGAAGCCGATCACACCTGCTTTTGAGGCAGCATATGCATGAGTATAAAAATATTTTGGTGATGGTGATATTCCCAGTATGGAACCAATATTAAGTATACTGCCGCTCCATTTTTTTTCCATCCAATACCGCACCATGGCCCGGTTGGTCATCATGATTGATTTTAAATTCATGAGCAGCGTTTGATCCCAACCTTCATCGGTCATCTCATGTAAAGGCCCATCACCGTAGGCCCTCCCGGATGCTCCGGCAACATGGTACATGCCATGGATAGTACCGAATTTAGAATCGCAGATTTCTATCGCTTTTTCTGCACTGCCCCGTACTGTGGCATCTTGCACTATAGCATATACAGAAGGATTCAGATAGTCATTAATTTTATCCACATCAGCTGCTTCCCGGCCGGTAACCAATATTTTGGCTCCATGTTCCAGCATCAGGGCTGCAGCTTCCCATCCCATTCCCCCAGTACCACCAAATATTAAGATTACTTTACCTTCTAATAATTTCGTCATTTACTGCATACTTTCTGTGCAATTATACGAAAATAACCAACAACCGGTAATCCATAACCACCAATCTGCAACAGCCGCTTCTATTCCACTGTCCTTCCTTTCGCTACCCTGGCCTGTGATGAATTATGATCAATGTTTTTAAGATTTATAGCTAAACCGGCGTATGCACTGGATGCGCTGGTTTCCCATTTTTTACCCATATAGGTTACTTCGCCGAAGTTTCTTTTCCAATCTGCTGCCAGCAATACATATCTGTCATTATAGTTGGGATTTGGACCAAACATCAGAAATTTATCATCACCACCATTTTCAAAACTTATAGCCATCCTGTTTTCTTTGGGCATGAATAATAATACACCCGGGGTACCGGCATTAAACCGGATCATTTCGTATTTACTGCCATCTATGATTTTAATTTCACCCCCTTCAATTTCGGCTTTACCTGATTCCGATCTTCTCCGGAGGACAATATCATGTGAAAGATAAAACTGCACTTTTTTTAAATCGGATTCTTTCCATTCGTATTTTTCGTGCAGTCGCTGGGTATACGGACTTAGAGAAGGAGCACAGGATAAAATGGAAATTAGAATGAAAATGGTATAAATAAGTCTGATCATACTGTAGTGAATTTGATTATACAAATTAGACTATTTATGGAGTACTTATTTTCTTATTTAAGAGTATTTAACTCATGGATTAACGATTTTTAACCCAACCAATGCTTATGGTTTTAAAGACTTATTTGACATGGTGTAAATCGGGGCAGATAATTCTGACTTTTTTTCAATCTTTGAGTTATGATTAGAATTTATTTTTTATTTGTCGCTCTTTTTGCAATATACTCCGGGGTTCAATCGCAAACAGCTATACCTTCAGATATAAAAGTCCAGCGTATTTCTGTGCAGGGGAATAAATTCGTGAATGAGTCAGGCCAAACAGTTCAATTCAAAGGATATAATTCCAGTGACCCCGACAAGTTGATGTACAATGGAAAGTGGAATCAGCCTTATTTTAATGAAATGAAAGCATGGGGGGCTAATATTGTCAGATTTCCAATCCACCCTGCAGCCTGGCGCAAACACGGAAAAAATGGCTATCAGCTTTTAATAGACCAGGGTGTTGAATACGCAAGAAACGCAGGGATGTATGTAATCATCGACTGGCATAGTATAGGAAATCTAAAGTCCGAATTGTTCCAGGCAGAGATGTATGAGACCACAAAAAAAGAAACATTCGAATTTTGGCGTGCAATGGCCATGCGGTACAAAGACAATCCCACGGTGGCTTTTTTCGAATTATTTAATGAACCTACTGTCTATAATGGCCAGTTAGGTACCTGTACCTGGGCAGAATGGAAAGCCATAAATGAAGAAATGATCACCATTATCAGGGCTTATGGATGTAAAGCCATTCCCTTGGTGGCAGGATTTAACTGGGCTTATGACCTTACTCCTATAAAAGACAATCCGATAAATGCAACAGGAATCGCATATGTCTCCCATCCTTATCCGCAAAAAAGAGAAAAACCCTGGGAGGATAAATGGACGGCCGACTGGGGGTTTGTCGCCGAAAAATATCCTGTAATTTTAACTGAGATTGGTTTTTGTGGTGCAGATGATATTGGTGCCCACATCCCGGTAATCAGCGATGAATCCTACGGTGATGCTATGATGGCTTATTGCAAAAAGACCGGCATTTCATTTGTGGCCTGGGTATTTGATCCAAACTGGGCACCACGTATGTTTAGTGATTGGAATTATACCCCATCCAGACAAGGAAAATACTGGAAAGCAGCCATGACTAGATAAATAATGTACCACGTACCTTGTACCATGTACGTGGTATGTGGTACATGGTACATTGTTTATGGTTTATTGTGCTTTAAATAGCTGCACTTCACAGCTGATGCTTACTTCATCGCTTACCAGCACACCCCCTGCTTCCAGAGCTACATTCCATACCAGGTTCCAATCTTTCCGATTGATTTTACCATTTACCGTAATGATGGCTTTTTGATTTCCCCACGGATCTTTCATAATACCACCAAATTCTGCATCGAGCACTACTCTTTTTGTAATTCCATTTATAGTGAGGTCACCGTGCAACTGGTAGCTGCCATCGTGATCTACCGGAATATAGGTATTACCTTTAAAATTGATTTGTTTATGATTTTCAATGTCAAAAAAATCGGCTGTCCGGATATGATTGTCCCGGTCTGCAGACCCGGTATCAATAGATGAGGGATCTACCCAAAAGTCCACTTCTGCAGTAGTAAAATCTTCGCCTGTAGTTAGAATGGAAGCATCGTATTCTTTAAACTGTCCTCGAACGGTTGAAATCATCAGGTGCTTCACTTTAAATCCGATCTCTGAGTGGGCTTTGTCTATGCCCCATTTAATTGTTTCTGCCATGTTTATTAATTGATTTTTTAAAGAAACAGAATTATTGGAAAATGGTTTACTGTATTTTAAGTTGTTTTTAAAATCAGATAACCTTAGGGTTAATTATTTATTAAGCACCTGTGCTTAGATACTGGCTTGGCTAAAGGGTAGCGTTTTGGATTTTAAAATCAAAAGTTATGATCAAAGCAATCCTGTATTTAATACTTACCCTGTTCATATTTATTTCTTGTAAAAAAGAAGAAGTATTGACGGAAACTTCCGACCCTCTTATCGATGTCGAGTCTGCTTTGAAGCCTTATTTTGTCCGGTTTAGTAATGAAGCTAAATCCAGAGGTATTGCGGTGGATCTTTCCACTCATCCGCTTACCGGTATCATTTCCGATATACCTACATCTCAGGTGATAGGTCAGTGCTCATATAGTAATGATAATCCATATAAAGTCACTATAGATAAACCTTTTTGGGATAAAGCCAGCGACCTGGGTAAAGAGTTTGTGGTATTTCATGAACTAGGTCATTGTGTACTGGGCAGGGCACACGATGAATCAACAGATAGCAGGGGATTTTGCCTGAGTATTATGAGGAGTGGAACGGGAACATGCAGGGATAGTTATAATAGTTCTACACGAAAGACATTATTAGATGAATTGTTTTCAGAATGATTTATTATAAAATTCAATAAAATGGTTAGGTACAAGATCTTTTCTGGATTCTCAGCCAACCTGATTAATCCCCATCCTGTAGCAGGACTTCAATCACTCTCCTTTTTTATAGGTTTGAAAAAAAATTATTTAATACTTCAGCGTGAATTGTGAGCTTCCACGGTTTGAATAGATTTTCAAATTAAGACCGGGGAAAGGACGAGGTTTCAGAATCAAAAATATTTCAATCAGCGAAATTCTGGTTTGTTTATTCCAATTGTTGTCTGATGCTCAGCAAATCTATTTCATTCCAACTTTCTGCAAACCGGTCATTCTCTATTCGATGCATTACCATTCCTGAAAAATGCACTTTTTTACCGGTAGGGGCAATTCCCATAAATTCTCCCTTGTGAGTAGCCGTTGCGGTAAACCTGAATACTACATAATCCACCTGAGCTATTATATGAGTCAGCGTAAACTGAATGTCAGGAAAAATTTTTCGGTACACCTCCACGTAATACAAGGCACCTTCTATACCGCTGGGCTGTTCTGCAAAGGTGGGATTGCCATCTATCCAATTTGGAGCAAATATTTCGGAGACTATTTCCTTATTCCTGTTTTGATTCCATCCTTCAAGAATCCATTTTTTAGCCAAGTTCTTATTGGCTTCTATGATGGTTTGGTTATCCATTGGGCTGTTGTTTTTTTGGTTTGTACATGAAGTTAAAAATAATACCGTCAGACAAATGCTTGCCGACTTAAAAAGGTTTTGCATACTATCCTTCTTTTAAAAGTATGTACGCAAAACTGAAAAGAATGGATTTTTTAAGAGAAAAACTTTTGATCTATTATTAGCCATACAATTCATACGCAATTTGCTTACGATCGTAATTTAATTCTCCAAAAAGGTTTTCCACAGCCTCGTCTATCATTTTTGACCACCCGCAGATAAAAAACTGAATATCGGGTCGCTTATCTTTATATTCTTTTATATAGATGGGATGTACGTAGCCTTTATGAAAATGAGGATCTTGTACGATATTCTCTTCCCTGGACAAAGAAATATCAAATTTGAATCCGGGTATTGATTTTTCAAAATCAACTAATTCTTCATAATAAAGCAAATCATCCATAGTCCGTGTACCAAAAATGAGGTGTATTTTTTTACCTGTAATTTGTTTGTTGTCCAGGTCATGCAACATACTTCTGAATGGTGCGATCCCGGTACCTGTACAAATGAAAACCAAGTCCGTATCTATAGCATCAGGCAATACAAATCCACCTTCAGGTCCTTTAAATCTTAACCCGGTACCAATACTGACTTCATTGAAAAAATAGGAACTGCCAGGTCCATTTTCGTAATGCACAATACAAAGTTCTAATCTGTTGCTACCATCAGGCGCATTGGCTATGGAATAGCTCTTCCAACGCTGTAATCTTTTATCCCCTATGGGTAAATCGAGAGTGATAAATTGACCGGCTTTGAAATCAAAGGAAGGCACATCAGCTATTTCTATGGTAAATGATTTTACTTTCCGGGCTAATTCGGTTATTCCAATCACTTTGGCACTATACCAGGTAGTAGGCATACTGCAAAGATAGAGGATTGAGAATTGATCCTGATTTCGGTCACCAGGTATACAAACAGACCTTGAAAGAAGGGATAATTATTTAGGATTCCAGCACCATATCCTTATACGAAATTAAGGTATTGAAACCTTTGGCAGCAAAATACGCTTTCATTTTTTCTATTGGTTCTTCGCTCGAAACCATGGCAAAGTCACCACCCCAGGCGCCCAGGGATTTTATCCTCCCATGAAAATCACTAAAACTCTTTTTTTGCAGCGGCTCCTGCTGAATGATTTTAGCAACGATAGTCTCATGATTTAAGAGCAATTGATTAAAATCGGCCAGGCTTTTGCTGCCGACTACGGCTTCCGTAATCTTTGATATTTCATCCACTACACTGTCCGAAGGCTTGGGCCTGGATTTGTATTCTTCTACTGCCTTGTGGCTATCTGTTTTTTTACCCAGGTATAAAAAATACAACTGATCTTTAAAGGGAGGATTAAAGTACACCTCGTCTATGCGAATACTCTCATCACCCAATTGGTATAACAAGGGGCCTTCTGCATAAGCACAGGCAATATCGTAACCCGATCCACCTGAGGTATTAAACAATAAATAATACGGATTGGCATCGGACCATTGTGAAAGACAATAGACGAGCGTAGAGCTCGATCCCAGGCCCCATTCCAGTGGAAATTCCAGGTAAGTCTCTACAGTCTGACCCTTCCAGGCAGAAAGAAACTCGGAGTTTTGCCGGGTGCATTCTTTTAAAAGCTTGCTTAGTTTTTTGGCCTTTTCTTCGTCGCTGGTCTTCAACGCACTAAAATCATACAAAGAGAAATGGGCATCAAACCAGATCTTTCCGGTAGAGTCGTATGCTTTCCAGTTGATCTCAGATCCACGGCCATCTTTTATATTCATGGTCTGTCCGGCTTTAGTAGGCACTGCTAGGGCCAATGCCCCGTCCATCACCACATATTCGGCAGTGAGCAGTAGTTTACCGTTACCTCTGAATGTCTGTTTGATGGAAGGTGTAGTTTTCGTTTCAGGTCAAATATAAAAAAATATAATGGATGGTAGTATCTATTTGAAAGTTAAAAAATTACAGAAATTTAATTTTACTATATATCATTATTTTAAAATAATTGTTAGTTTTGGAGGATATTAACCCAATAACCTATAATAAAAAGTAAATGTTATGAAAGGGGTAATAACTATATTTTGGCTTTTAGTGATTTGTTTTGGCAAAACTCAGTCTTTTTACAAAACAGGAGACCCAATAGGGGATGGATGGATTAGTAATGATCCTTTGCATATTTTATCATCAACTCAAACGCAGAGTGAAACTTATTCTGAAAGTAATTTAAGTCCAGGAGCCAGCAGTGGAAATAATGTTAGATTAAATAATTGTGGCCCAAACAACACTTTTTATTCTTTGACTTCACCAATAATTTCATCTATAGGTCGAAATAATATTAGAATAGGATTTGGAAGACGAAGATCTAGCAATTTAGCTCCTGTTACACTTTTGGAGTTTTATAATGGTGTTTCCTGGGAAACAATTGTATCGGATGCAAGACCTACAATAGATGATACTTGGTCATCAGCTTATTTTGATTTACCTGGGTCGGCAAATAATAATGGTCAACTTCAATTTAGATTTTCATATACTTCTTCCGTTGGCACAGGTTGTGGAGTTGCTGCAAATTTTAGGTTTGACGACTTTTGGGTAGGAGCTAATTTTAAACTACCTATCCAACTCGCTTCCTTTGACCTTTCCCATCTCAACGGGAAACCCACTATCACCTGGTCTTCACTATCAGAACAAAACAATCACTATTATTCACTGGAAAGAAGTACTGATGCCAAAGATTTTATTCAAATAAAAAAATGCTACGGTTTTGGCCAGGGTACTACTGATAAAAAAATGGAATACAATTATATCGATCAGCATCCATTTCCGGGTCTCAATTATTACCGACTCAGACAAGTCGATCTGGATGGTACCGAAACTGTTTATCCCGCCAAATCCATCTTCCTGGCACCGGAAAAAACGATTGTATTTCCAACCATGTTCCAAAGTTCGATATCCATTTTATTTACTGACCCTCCTTCACAGAACGGCAAATGGCAATTGTTGAATACGAATGGTCAATTAATATCAAAAGGGCTATTATCAGATCAAAATATAAGGCAGGAGATTTTTTTTGGGGACCTTGCTCCGGGAGTTTACTCATTCTTAGTTAATGTAAAAACCGGGAAAGAAGTTTTCAAATTGATCAAATATTGAGAAGCTTTTAAGTGATTGATAATCAAAATTTTGAATTTTTTTGATCAATAATGAGGATTACTTCACTGATTATCAACCATTAATTGTATTGCCTCCAAATAATTTATATTTGGCCGGTTCCAATAACTTTGATTGACGGAAATACTAAAACCAGAATCCAGATTTCTTGAAAACAAAAGTTTAAACCTAACTTAAGAATAGTTGTCATTGAAAACCGGTAATTCAAAAGTGGATTAATAAACATTCCACTTTTCAGTCATACAAGACGAACTTGCTGAATAGATAAGATTTGAAATCAATAGCTGCCATACCATACTACCAATCCATAGATTTTTCCTATTTTGAGCCTCTAAAACCGTTTAATCAAAAATGAGTCTATTTATAAAAAAACCGATCAGTCAGCTCATGGTGCAAGCCGAGGGTGGAGAAAAATCATTGAAAAGGACATTGAATGCCA
>CAYNIG010000079.1:0-17248 GCA_964396995.1 uncultured Saprospiraceae bacterium
CAATGTATTTTAAATTCATAGTTCACAGAAGTGATTAATTTTTTTAGAATAAAAGTTGATATGATCCAGCTGTAGATGCTGCCTCCCATCACGGCGATGAATACACTCCAGAAACTATTGTATTCCTTCCAGCCGCTTAACCGGATGAACATGATAAAAGCCATGGTGCAGAACCAGGTAAGCCAATAGTAGCTATTTGGTGATTCGTCAGTCCTTGTACCAGTCTGTATAGGCAATCGGTGAATGTAGTGCGTAATGATCAGCAGCCCCAGACCACTCAACATCAATTGTAAACCGAAATAGGCAGGCATCGATTTTCCGAAAACAATAATCGTATTTGATAGAGAGTGAAAGTAGGGAACAAAAATGCCGTCGTAATGAGTAAAGCCATCCCAGAAAAAATGAGTAGCAATGCCCAGCAGAGATGATCCGATCATCCAATATGGCCTTGAATTCATGCTGTCACGCCAATCGAAATCCAGTACATGTATGCACCTTTTCCTGAAGTATTCGGGTAGGTTGACTACAAATGACTTTTTCAAATAAACATGGTATACATAACTGAGCAGCAACGTGACCGGCAGATCAAACAAGAATATCCCATACCAATGATGACCTATATTCTCCACTTCCCTCATTTGAAAAAAGAATTCAAAATCAGGAGCCATGCTGCCTATTACCAATGCTGTGATAGATAATTTTTTTGATTGATCGAAAGGTAAGACAGCGGCGATATGGGAAGGTGTAAATGGCATGGACTATACGATTTCCAGATGAGAAGTTGCTGTTTTTTGATTGTTGACTTTTTTTACGATCTCAGCCACTTCTTTTGGGTTGGCATTTGATTTTAAAAGGTAATCAAATGATCCAAAAGAGATAGCTTCTACGGCTACACTGAGATCCTCTAGGGCAGTGCAGAATACAACACCAATGCCAGGGTAATAGTCTTTTACTTTTTGAAGTACCTCCAATCCGTTCATATCATCACCCAAATGGTAATCCAAAAAAATGAGGCTTGGATTGAGGTGGAGGTGATCAAGGCATTCTTGGCCATTGGAATATTCTTTAATATATTCATACCCCAGGTCACGAAGCATCTGGCTCAGCATGGCAGTCCAGAACGGATCATCATCGACGATAAATATTCTTTTTAAATAATTCTGATTCATAATTAATTGATTAATATTTAATAATCCAAGCATATGCCAAGGATTATATATTTGATATACAATTATATATAGATATTGAAAAATATAAAATATACATATTTTGGAATTATTTCCACTTATTGGAATGCTTAAGAAATAGTGGGGGTATTGGGTTTGAAGGTGAAGTATTTCTGCAACAAATAGTTCAAAATAAGCATGATGATGGTTGAAAACACATAGGCTATAAAGGGATGGATGGAGATAATGACAATTAATCCCTTGGTAATCAGGTAGTCACTAAACTGGCCCTGAGCAGAAATGAGTAAATATTTACCATATTGTTTTTGAGTCTCTTTTTCTTCGGTGGACGCCTCTGTAAAAGCAAAGTTTTTACTGAGCCAAAAGCCGGTGATCACACTGATGATAAAAGAAAATACGGTAGCCATTTCCACGGCCAATAATGACTTTTTGAATGTGATAAAGAACATAAAAAACAATCCTATGTTCAGGCCAGTATTAATTGCTCCCACCGTCAGGTAAGAGTATACCTGGTAAGGAAATAATTTGTGGAAAAGAGGATAAAATCCCTTAAGCAAACGATGTATTAAATTTTTGATCATAAGATTGAATAGTTTTACTGCTTGATTTAATTAATTTTTTAGCGTGTGACAGATACCACTCTGCTAATTCATTCATGGGCAGCCCCTTGGCAGCGGCATAGTTCATATCTTCATATCTCTTTCTTTCTGAAGGGTTCATCACCAAACCTGCAACAGCATCGGCCAGGCTTTCCGGGTTTTCAATTTCGAAATAGGCGCCATTATAGCCTTCTTCCTCAACTACTCTTTCTAGATCATCAATTTTAGGCAATACACATGCGCGGGCATAACTTCCGGCCTGGTGCAGTATACCTGAGCTGCCGGTAGTAGTGGTATATGGGAAAATGACGAACGTGCTTTCTTTGAAAATAGATTCTACTTTTTCTTCTGGTACATAGCCGGTATAAACCACATTCTTAAGTTCGCTGTATTTCCGTTTAACTCCTTCGAGGTATCCTTTTACGTTGGGGTTGTCGGTGCCTGCAATGGTGACTTTAAATGTTTTATCAGGAAACCGGGTTTGCAATAATTTCAGTGATTCGATTACTACTTCTACCTTTTTGTAGGTACCGAACTTGCCAAAGGCCATTAGATTGTATTCGGCGGGAAAATCGGTTAAATGACTTCTGGTAGGCAATTCAAAATTTCCGTGTGGTAATAAGACTACATGATCAGCCTTATATTTTTTTCTTATGATATCCACATATTGAGATATGGTAAGTCCTAATAGATCAGCTTTTAGTATGAATTTGGTCAATTCCGTACCTATTCGCAGAAAGAGATTTTCTTTCCATTTGCTGCCAGCCATGCCAATAGTGTCCAATTTTACGGTCTCGGTGATATTGTGCAGGATCACAATATTTGGGATTCCCAGTATTTTACACATCCAAGGAGTTAATAAACCCAATGCTGCCGGTACTTTGCCTTCACCAAATGTCATGAATTGTAAATTCATGATTACGATATCAGGCTTTAGCTCTCTGATTTTCTGTATTATCTTTAAAGATGCGAATACACTATTGAAAGTCCAGCAGGGATGGATGGTAATGCCGTCGGTAGCATATTTCTGGTAGTCAGCATTGTTTTCGAGTTTATTGGTAAGTATATGTATTTGCTCTACTTCTGACTTGGCAATAAAACTTCTGATTAAATGATAGCCATATTCATTTAGTGTTACCTGGCTAGGTGGATATGGAGAAACGAATGCAATTTTCATCATTAATAATTGTTTGTGGTATACCAATCTATGTTCAATTTACTTGCCAATAATGCAAGTATCTGAAATACAGATATATACATAGATAGCAAGTATGGAAAAATCCAATAACTGGAAAGAATAGCCAATTATTCTAAAATATAGAATTACTGATTAGTTTTACCAAGCCAAGATAAAGCATCAAGCCGCCAATGATCGCCCTCAAAAAGAAGTACCACAGCTACCTGATTTTTGCTGGTCCGGATGAGGTTTGTATTGCTGTATTGTAGTACTAAATTGCTGTCTATTGCTGTACACACCAATGCATCAGATGCCCAATTTTTTATATGCAATTCGTGATGCAGATCTTTTCGGATCCAGGGAGAAGGCAAGAGGCCATCATGGTGTTGATTTATTTGGGTAAACCAGTTTTCTGTGTAATACTCTTTACCCCGTTCAACCTCGTTGGTACTATATAAATGGTTGAGATGTGCCCAAATATTAGAATAATCCTGCTTTAAGACCGCTAGTTGAAAAGAATCCGGGGTGAATATGGACTCGCTAAAGACATCGATCTGAGTATGATGGTCAGTAGCTATTTCATCATGCTTAAGGAATATGGGCAACTCTCTTTGGTTTTCTGAAATCCGGCTTTTGAGCCAAACGAAAGCAATCAAAAAAACCACCACCGAAATAAAAATGAGTCGCATCATTGGGCTTTAAGTTTTATCTCCTGTGAATATCGGATCCCAATTTGAACACTTAATACATAATCTTCCTTGGAAGAAGGTATGACTACCTGCGCATACCCTTCTCTACTTGCAGTCTCCAACCTATGATATATTTTTTGTTCGTCCCGATATAAAAAAACGACCTGGGTCCCGTCTGCAAGCAGATTTTGAAATTTATCCTTCAGCGGACCGGCGGTGATTTGGTAGACATTTTGATTTTCATCTATCCTATAATTCAAGTTAATCGCCTCCACTGATCCGGGTTGAACATAAAAAGAAGAAATGGGTTTATTTTCCTGAGCTTGGTATGTTCCAGCCATAGGGGTGATCTTGAGTATTTTTTCAAAAAACAATGTTGGGTAAGCTGTATCAGCTACAATATTTCGCCAATGATCTATATGGTGGACGATGCTTTGTTGGTCAAGACTGGAATCCGGATTCACGGTTTTAGGTGAGCGATAATCCATCAAAGTAACCGTGCCAGCAGTATTGTTTTTTAATAGAAAGTTGTAAAAATACTTTTTACCTGATTTGGAATGCTCCAACACCAGGTCTGCAGGACCTTCTGTCAAACCAGTATAATTTTTTATTTTAAATACCAAATGGTTCTTGTAAATTATTCTCTCCAATGGTATGGGTTGTATAAAACTGGTAAGCACGGCAAGCCATTCGGAAGAGTTTGTTTTAATGATAAAGCTGTCGGTAGGAGCGTGGATCGTGGATGAGCTATTGATCCATATGGCCTGATCTTCGGTTTTTCTGCAACCAAACCACGCTAGTAGAATTCCAAGTATACATGATCTGATCATCATTGAAGAAAGATCTCCTGGTTAATAAAACAATGTGGCAATATGGCTATGCCATTATTTGCGTTGGCCACCCCATCAGCCAATAGTGGAGCTGAGATACGAGGTTGACCATTGATAAATAATGAAATTGGAATTTCCACCATTCGCTGAGCGCTGGTTTGTATTTTTTGATATTTATGAATAAAACTGGAATGTAATCCACTGCGTAGGGAAGAACTGTTCAGTAACAAGGAGCATTGCCAAATTGTCCCCTGCATATCTTTTTCTGCCAGCAATACTCCCGGAATATTTATTTCTGTAGATAGTTCATTGTACATACCGGTTTTTATCTGTACCGAATTACCGTGTAGTGGTGTTACAGAATACTCCGTTGTGCCACCATGAATATAACCTCTTTCGCTTATATCGGTTTCAGCGTGCAGCTCAAGTGATTCCAGCTGAAGAGAATCCAATACATCCCTACTGTCCATATTGATCTGGAAATAACTACTTGCCTTGGGAGATAAATTGTATTGAAAGGCAGTTCCTGGGAAATACACTTTGCTTTCACCTTTTCGAAAATGCGCAACCACACGCAATTGGATATTTATGGGAATATCGTCAGCATTCAGTATTTCACCGGTTATAAAGTTTTGATCACCTGCTCTGATGTAATTTGCCTGCTTAAATAGAGCAAACGGTTTTTTTATCCTGTCATCTTTGACTGTAGGAAAACTGCTGATCACTCTTTTTCCTTGCTTTCGGAACAGAGTAAATGTATAGGTCCTTACTTGTTCGTCTGGTATCTCTGCGATGAATTCATCAGGTTGTATAAACCATTTATTGGATTGCCTTAGTAAGGTCATAGTGTCCGTTTTTTCTCGTGGACCAAGGGATGTGCGCCAACGAGTAAACACGGAGACTCTGGCAGTATCACCTACCCGATGGATTTCGCCGGGATGAATACTGTCTAATTTTGCATAAGAAGGCAATAGGCCACCGTCGAGCACCGATTTTTCTAGCAGATATTGATCCAAAGGATAGGTGGGCGACGGAATAAAAAAATGAAATGCTTTTTCAAATCGTTGAAAATCGAGATGATTGTAAAAATGGAGGACTGTCGTGACCGGATCTTTTTGTTGTCGTACCAACAAGAGTTCATATATCTGTACCACGAGGTAGCCGGAGAAAATGAAGATGGGCAATAAAGAAGAGGAATAAATCACTCCTATGGGGTAATATTCGTCCTGATGAGTTTGAGGTAAGGAAAGCCTGTTTTTCTTAAAGAAAAATAAATAAAAAACGCTGAGAAAGAAGGAAAGGAGAAAGCAGCTCAAGGGAAAAATTCCCCAGGCCTTCTTCAATATCGGGTTTAATTCTTTAGGTTGTATAGGCTTGATAGTGGATATGTTTCCTTTTTCCCAAACTAAAATCCCGTTTTCAAGCCTTATCGTTCTGCTCCAGCCGGTATAATATAATATAGGATCATAGTATCGGTCGTTGCTGAATACATATTTGAGGCTGTATTTTTCAGCATAAGTAAGGAAATCAAATAAAGATGCAAGGCCTTCTGATCCGCTGAATTTGGCATTTTCCAATCTTTCAATCGGCCTGGTCGTGAGTTCTGGCAGTCTGCGGGCACTGTGGTAGTTACCGTCCACCGTGGCAGCCAGCGTATTGGCACTGAGCCAGGCCATCTGATCTCCAAATCCCAGTGTCAGGTACCGCCACCGCATGTGTTCATCGCGATTGAGAAAATTGAGCATGGGTTGAATATCAATTTCTTTTGGCTGCAGCGGTCTGAAACTTCCAAGATGGAAAATAAATACTAAAAACAGCAAATAACTAAATCCTGAAACAGTACATAGAATGAAATGTGTTTTTAAATTGAAATTTTTAATCCAAAATTCCTTTATCGGCCCATCCGTAAATGAATATATAAATTTGGCCATAAAGGGTATCGCCATGATGGATGCCCAAAATCCAAATCTATCCAATGTAAGTATATTGAATGCATTTTCACCCAGCAATATTTTTGGCAATGGGGTGGTACCTCCACTGCCAAACAACATACACAAAAAGAAGGCTACTGCCCAACCCAGGTATCGTTTATGTCTTGTAAGAGAAAATGTGATGGCAGGCAGCAAGGAAATAACCAGAATCAATGGAATAATATAAAATATCAACCCCGATGAAGGGTGAAGTAAAAAATTATCTCTCGACCCATGTGGAATAGATACCTGTGTAATTGGATCTGTTTTGCTCCAATACCAATACGGAAAAATCAAACCTATTGTCATGAATACCATAATGCTGCCGAAAAGGATTAATTCTTTAAGGTGGGACCATGCAGTCTGGATTATTTTCAATATAAATGAGATTATATTTTTCCCAAACTGCGCAACAGGGACTTTATCCGTCAAGGCCATAAACAAGGTAGGTGCTATAAAAAACACCATGCCGAAAATGGCAGTTACATGATGTGAACTTACGGTTACAGCAAGGAAAGCCAAAGCCATCAACAGGTGTATGCTCTTTTTACATAAGATGTATTGATACAAGAATGGCAATGCATTGAGTAAAAAGGCCAGGCCCGTTAAGGTCGGCATTTGGCCGTATACATGCATGGTTTCCACAATAGAGGAAAGTAAGACTGTAAGTATAGCAGCCACACCGGCTATAGACTTGCTAAAAAATATCTTTGTAAATCTGTAAGTGCCGATAGTCAGACATTCCAGTATAAATACTGCGTAAATACTAAAAGCCACTTTTAATGGGAATAGTTTACCAATAAGTGCTATCACTTGGTGAACCAAAGGTGGGTATGAGGTAGTTAAAAATCCGGTATACCACCTGTATTCCCAGGGTTCGAACCAAAACCTTGAATAATGATCAGCAAAAAATAGATGCACAAAAGCATCGTACGTTTTAGGCAATGTAAAATAGATGATGATGCCATGGGTGAGCAATACCAGTGATAATGCAATAAGTAAAAGTTTTTTACCTGTAATTTCATCCCATATTCCTTGGCTGATGCTTTGCATATATGATTCAGAATCAGATTAAAGATACAATTCACCCAAAGTTTCTTTTACTTTAGACAAATAATCTTTAATTTGTTGCTCATTATCTTTTTTGCAAATTAATAGTGCATCCTGGGTATTGACCACGATCAGGTCGTCTACACCACCTACCAATACCAATTTTTGATCACTGGAATGGATCATACACCCATTGGAGTCTACCATCAGCGTATTTTTTCCTGCTATCGCGTTTTTGGAAGAATCCTTTTCAAAAATTTCGTAGGCACTTTTCCAGCTGCCCAGATCACTCCAGTTAAATGTAGCCGGGATCACATATACATTTTTTGCTTTTTCCAAAATGGCATAGTCTATGGATATGGATTCACAATCCTGATATATTTGCCGGATGGCACCAGCTTCATAGGGTGAATTATAATCCAGCCAGCGGCTCACAAACAAGTCAAACATAAAAGGCATATATGTCCTGAATGCGTGCAGAATGTCCGCTGCTTTCCAAATAAATATTCCTGAGTTCCATACATAGGCCCCGTTTTCAAGGAATTCTGAGGCTTTATCCTTCGTCGGCTTTTCAGTAAATCGTTTCACAGGGTATATTCCTGTGTGTGGATCTTTTTGGTATTGAATGTAACCATATCCGGTGTGAGCATACGTAGGTTGTATACCGAGGGTGACGAATGCATTATGTTGGTTGGTATATTCCAATCCATCCAGGCAATTACGTACAAATGCTTCATTGTTTTCTATCAGGTGATCGCTGGGAGCCACTATAATGTTAGCTGATGGATTGAGTTTAATAAGTTTTATGGTTATGAGGTTTATACAGGCTGCTGTGTTTTTTCTAAATGGTTCACCAACGATATTTTGTGGTGGTAGATCTGGCAACTGTTCGCTTACGATAGATACATAGTCATCAGCAGTAACAACAAATATGTTCTGACTGGGAATAAAGCTCAGAAATCGGTCATAGGTAGATTGAAGCAAAGTCTTCCCCGTACCGAGTATATCCAGAAATTGTTTTGGATAATTGGCTCTGCTCATAGGCCAAAACCGGCTGCCAATGCCTCCGGCCATGATGGCTACATAATGATTAGAATTTTTCATTTTTTAGTTAAGATTATGTTGAATTAATTAATATTAGAATAGAAATGCTGCTGCTTGCCGCATTGATTTTTTAAGATTAGTGATATTGTTTTTTGTATCAAAAATGGAATGCCCTGTTTTGGTTTGCAATTTTTTGGAGATGTTGTACTGGTAATGAAGTTTTAAAAGTTGTATGGGGATTTTGATAGTATGTTTCAATTTTAATCTTGAATCTCCTACCTCTGTCCAATGCATTAGTGGAAACTCAAGCACACCTTTCTGCAGGGTTGTTTTTCCAAATTTCTCTTGCAGTCTCAGGAAGATTTCAACATCAAAAAGCCAGGGCGTCATGAACGGTTGCCCAAATAAAAAAGGAATTAAATTTTTTTGAAATATTTTGGCTCCGCATTGTGTGTCCTGAAAAGATGCCTTTAATAATATGCGTATAAATTTCTTTATGATATTGCTCACCTGCGACCTGTTGTCATCCCTGTTGATATCAGCACCCAATCGTTGAATTCTACTTCCAACAATGGCACCATATCGAGGATATTTTAATTTGTATTCTGCCATCTGAAGCCACTCTTCTGGTGCAGTAGCCAGGTCTGCATCAAGGAACCCAAGTAGTTTTAGGTTAAAATTTTGATAGACATATAGCATGCCCTGGCGTACTGCTTCTGCTTTGCCTCCATTTTGAGGTACGGGATACACACAAATATTGGAAGGGCTTTCCAATTGCAATCCCTGCAATACGGCAAGAGTTTTATCCTTGCTGCCATCATCTACAAAGCAAATAAGTACTTCGGGATGAGCCTGGGCAAACCGTAGGAAATCAGCATATGGCAATCTCTTCTCCTCGTTATAACAGGGTACTATGATTCCATATTGAAGTGATTTGGTTTCTAAGTTAATAGTATTGATTGACATTTTTACTTGCTTAATTAGTTATGCCAATATTTTTACAATGTCAATGCCAATAATTTAAATACCAGTAAATCAGTATTTTATATAATTATTAAGATTTGAAAATGTCCAAATAATGGATTAATTCTAATATTTGTAATTATTATCGTAGACTCTAAAGTCGGTTTGGATGGAGTGGTTACTGGTTAATACTTTAATTTATTGAAAATCCAAACAAAAATTATACTACCTTGAAATTAAATCCTGAAGCTGGAAATAATAAGGGTGGGGTGCATCCTCGCAAAAGTATATACCGGTAGTTATGCACCTTCGGATCGGCTAGTGGAACAGCCTGCAGTAACACCAAAAGGATACAATAATGCCACTACAATTTCATCTTTCTCAAACTCGACATTGTTATATCAGCTTAGGGAAAAAGCTGTTCAGCATAGATAAAATAAAAAGGCGCAGATTTATAGTCAGGAACTTGAAAAGAAAAGAAGAGGATTACGAGTCTGGGCAAAGAGGATGGAAATGATATGAATGCAATTTGAATCAAATTAACCTGAGTGGGTGGCAATTTCTTTATTTTTTGTGAACTCGATGTGGGTGAACTTGTACTCCGTGCTCAGATTTTTTTAATAATTTTATTCAATTAATTTGAAACGAAAAAGAGCAAACTCAGCAAGGCTGCTTCATTATGGAATGAGTTTGGTTGCCGCCATTTGCAACCAAGCTTCAGGTCTTATGGATAAATCTGAATCTAAAAATCCAAGTAACTTTACATTAAAATTTTGACTTACATAATCCATACCTTGTTTTATGGCTTCTGCTTTTCCTTTTCTCTTTTCTAACGGATAGACTTTTATATTTGCCGGACTCTTACCCTGCATGCCAATCAATAAAGCATGTGTCTTATCTTTGCTTCCATCATCCACAAAACAAAGCAATACTTCGGGATGTCTTATTGCAAAGGAGATAAAATCAGTATCTGGTAATCTTTTCTCTTCATTACAGCATGATATTACTATTGCATATTCATGTCTCTGGTTTTGGTTTTTAGATTTTTTTCTTGTAGCCATTTGTCTTTTTATTGTTATGCCTAAAGGATGCAATGGCTATGCCAAATTTTTAAATAACTATAAATCAATTAGTTGTGAAAAATTTTTTTTCACATTATCCAATAATTAGAAAAAATCCAATTTTTGTACTATCTTAGGGTTTTACTTTTTTAATTAATATTGCAATATGCCTACAGAAGCATTCAAAATTTTTATCGTAGAAGATGATGACTGGTATGGAGAGATATTAACTTACCATCTGAGCTTAAATCCGGATTATAAAGTAACCCGGTTTCAAAATGGGAAGGAGTGCCTGGCCAAAATGCATTTAAAACCCGACCTTGTCACTCTAGACATTTCCCTTCCTGATATTAAAGGTGATGAATTATTTAAAAAAATAAAAGCAATAAATCCGACGGTACCGATTGTCGTGATAAGCGGACAAGAAGAAGTATCAGTCGCAGTTCATTTGCTTAAAATGGGCGTAAATGATTATTTGGTAAAGGACGAAGCTACTAAAGACCTGTTATGGAACAGCATTATTCGTATAAGGGAAAATCAATCACTAAAACAGGAAGTAGAGCATTTACGTGAAGAGCTTGGGCAAAAATACTCATTTCAAAAAACGATTATTGGTCAAAGCGATAATCTTAAAAAGGTTTTTACCATGATTGAAAAAGCGATAAAAACCAATATCAA
Source organism: uncultured Saprospiraceae bacterium (assembly GCA_964396995.1). Lineage (GTDB taxonomy): Bacteria > Bacteroidota > Bacteroidia > Chitinophagales > Saprospiraceae > JADJLQ01. The sequence goes on from CAYNIG010000079.1 coordinate 11,249, forward strand.
TGTTTCGATCACTGGGGAAACCGGTACAGGAAAAGAAGTAGTAGCCAAAGCAATACATTATAATAGTGACAGAAAGAAAAAAAATTTTATAGCTGTAAACATGGCAGCCATTCCGAAGGAACTGATCGAGAGTGAATTGTTTGGACATGAAAAAGGCGCTTTCACGGGTGCTATGGCTAGAAAAGCCGGTAAGTTTGAAGAAGCGCAGGGGGGGACTATTTTTTTGGATGAAATAGCTGAGCTGGAATTGAGTCTTCAGACCAAACTATTAAGAGTATTACAGGAAAGAGAGGTGATCCGGGTTGGAGGAAATGAAAATATAAAACTGGATGTGCGATTGATCGTAGCTACACACAAAAACCTCGCTGAAGAGGTTAAAAAAGGATATTTCAGGGAAGACCTGTATTTTCGTATTCTTGGCCTGCCTATTGAACTTCCCCCACTTAGACAAAGAGGTAATGACATTTTGATTCTGGCCAAGCATTTTACTGATGAGTTTTCAAAAGAAAATAAATTGGGGACTATTCATTTTTCAAAAGAAGCCAAAGACAAGTTGCTTCATTATCCATGGCCAGGCAACATCAGAGAGTTGAAAGCGGTAATAGAACTAAGTGTGGTGATGAGTGAAAATAATGAGATAAAGCCTGATGATATATCCTTTACGACTACCAAAGCAGAAAATATATACATACCTGAGGACAAGACTTTGCGTAAGCATACTTGTGATATCATAAAACACTATTTAAAAAAGTATGATAATGATATACCAACCACTGCTAAAATTCTTGATATTGGAAAAAGTACCATTTATAAAATGATTCAGGATGGTGAATTGGCAATTTGAATATTCCAGAATATGGAGAGTTTTTCCATATTCTGGAATATAGTATGTTTAAATTATTATATAATGTATTGAAATATAATACTTTGTATTAAAATTATTTTTGGTTAATTTTTTGATGATATCAGGCTGCTAAACAAGATATAATGAAAGTAGCCTTGTATAATTTAAACGGAGATAAATGGATCAGTCCTTTATTGGAGGATATGATTGAACCATACAATTACAACCTGGTGTTGTGTTTTGGTGCCAAATACAGGCTTCAGCAGAACAATTTATACGATCTTACCAGATTAAAATTTCCTGCTGCCCAAATTGCCATGGTCAGTACATCCGGGGAAATTTATCAAAACGAAGTACTGGATCATTCGATGATAGCGGTAGCATTGCAGTTTGAAAAATCACTTATAAAGACTGAATCAGTCAATATTAAAGATTTTCAGAATAGTTATTCAGCGGCCATACACCTCGCTAAACAAATTCAATCTGAAGACTTAGTACATGTTCTAATATTGTCTGATGGAAGTAAGGTAAATGGTAGTGATCTTGTGTTAGGCCTAACTTCCCAGATAAATAAAAAAGTGTTGATTACAGGTGGCCTGGCCGGTGATGGCGTAGAATTTAAGTCCACATTGGCAGGTCTCAATAAGCAACCCATTGAAGGAGAAATCATCGCAATAGGATTTTATGGAGATAAACTTAAAGTTACCCATGGCAGCCAGGGTGGTTGGGATATTTTTGGTCTTGAGAAAAGAATTACAAATTCCTCAGGAAACGTGTTATTGGAAATTGAAGATCAAAATGCATTGGAACTGTATAAAAAATATTTGGGCGAGGAGGTAAAAAATCTGCCTGGTTCAGCACTGTTGTTCCCGCTGTCAGTGACATTACCCGGATCCAAAAAACCAATTGTACGCACCATCTTATCTATAAATGAGAAGGATAATAGTATGACCTTCGCGGGGGATGTGCCGGTTGGTTCCGTTATTCGCTTTATGAAAGCCAATTTTGAGAAGATCACTATGGCCGCTTCAGAAGCTGCAATTCAAACCATCTCAGGCATGGACAAAAAGCCCGATTTTTCTTTACTCATTAGTTGTGTAGGTAGAAAATTAATTTTGGGCGATAAAACAGTTGAAGAGGTTAAAGCAGTGGAAAAGTCATTCAACCATGAAACAGTAATGGCAGGTTTTTATTCCAACGGAGAGATATCTCCATTCCACGATGGTGGCAACTGCCAATTGCATAATCAAACTATGACCATAACTTCTTACTTTGAATATTAAATTTGTAAATCTTTTTAAAATTAAAATAAAAATTTTATGTATGGAATAGTAAATAAGGCTATACAAGAAATGATTACTGAACAATTTGGAGAGAATTCCTGGGAAGTAGTAAAGGCTCATAGTGGAGTTGAGGAAGATTTGTTTCTCAGCAATGAGCCTTATCCGGATGACATTACGTACAAATTGGCAGGTTCCGCTTCGCAAATACTGGGATTAAGTTTGAGCCAGGTATTGCATGCTTTAGGAGAATATTGGATACTTAATACAGCAAAACTTAAATATGGAGGCTTGATGGAAGCAGGGGGCAATACGCTCAAAGAGTTTTTAAGTCATCTGCCCATGTTTCACAACCGGATCATGCTTATTTATCCCAAATTGACTCCTCCGGAATTCAAGGTAAGCGATATAATGGAACGATCCATTCATGTGCATTACCATTCTCAGCGTCAGGGTTTACAGGAATTTGTACGCGGTTTATTATTTGGATTAGCCAAAATGTTTGATACTCAAGTAAGTGTAGACCTCATTCAAAGCAGAGAGAATGGGGCAAGTCATGAAATCTTCAAAGTAAGCTGGTAAACATGTCATATCCTTTTTTATTCGAACACGAACAGTTTAACAGGTTATTTCCTTTCTATATGTTAATTGATAAGGAAATGATACTGGTTTCCTCAGGAAATTCGATTCAAAAGCTGTGTGGAATAAAAAATGGTATAACATTTCACCATTTGTTTTCAATTCCAAGGCCATATACTCCATTGCATAATTTTGAAGGGCTAAAAAACCTTCAGGATCAGCTGGTCGTACTGGAGACATTGGATTCCAGGAAAAACATTAAACTCAGAGGCCAATTTGAGTATCTTAGTAACACTGATCAAATTCTGTTTGTAGGTACTCCCTGGTTTAATTCTATGGAGCAGGTAAAAGAAGGTCAAATGGTTATCAATGATTTTGCCCATCATGATCCATTAATAGATTTATTGCATGTACTCAAAGCTCAGGAAATTACTAACGAAGATTTAAAAAACCTGGTATCAACTATAAATCAGCAAAAAAATACTCTTAAAAATATAAGTAAAGAATTTGAGGAGATAGCCTTATTCCCTACCCAAAGCCCTGACCCCATCATCTGTATTGATTTTAATGGGGAGGTGCTCAGGAATAATCCGGCAGCTTCAAGACTTGATTTTTTTGAATACAATAATTCCAACTTAAGGAATGACATTTTCTTTAAGCTGATAGCAGATCAGATTGATCCCAAATGCAATCAATGGGAGATAGATGCCATATCCGGAAATAAAGATTTTTCTTTTATGTGTGTGCCCATGATTAAAGAAGGATATATTAACATTTACGGGCGCGACATAACACAACAGAAGAGATACCGGCGGGAATTGGAAAGGCTATCTTTGGTTGCGAGTGCCAATGACAATGGTGTTTTATTTACCAACATGTCTGGGGACATCACTTGGGCCAACGAAGGATTTTGTAAAATGACCGGTTATACAAGTGAAGAAGTAATAGGTAAAGCCCCCATTCAGTTGTGCCAAGGACCTTTGACCGATCCTGTTTCAGTCCAATCCATACTGGAGGCTTTTTATAAGGGCGAAGGATTCAGCACTCAACTTGTTTTTTACAGGAAGGACCAATCCTTGTTTTGGGGTCGTACAGTAAGCCAACCAATAAAGGATAAAGAAGGCAATACCATTGAATATTTTGGGATCATCGAAGATGTAACAGACGAAATTGCAAATGAAGAAAAGATGAAGGTCTTATCTCAAATTGCAGAAGACAATATAAATGCAGTCGTTATTGCCGATGCAGAAGGAAAGATTACCTGGGTCAACAAGAGTTTCTTAGAAATGACAGGGTATACCATAGAGGAATCTATTGGTAAAAAACCAGGCCATTTGCTTCAGGGTCCGGAAACGGATCAAAAAACGGTAAATTATCTGCGCAATCAAATAGCTAAAGGTGAACCCTTCAATGCCGAAATACTGAACTACTCCAAGCATGGAACCAAATACTGGCTTAGAGTACAGGGACAGCCGATCAAAAACGAATCTGGAAAAGTAACTGGCTTTTTTGCTTTGGAAGAAGACATCACGCGTGAAAAGGAGACCGAATCGCGATTTAAAAAAGCATTGGAGCACATTGGTGACAATGTATGGGAGCACGACTATAAAACAGGCATAACTTATTTTTCCAAATCCGAAAATGAACTTCTGGGCAGGGACACCAATGATTATAATATTAATGTAGATCTCTGGTGGAATAATGTGGATCATAGAGACAGACACCTACTCGAACAGAACGATAAAAAATATAAAAAAGGCCTCATCGATTCTCATAGCCTGGAGTACCGTATAAAACATTCCGACGGCAATTACAAATGGGTGTTGGACAGGGGTGTCGTAATCGAAAAAAACCGTGAAGGTATACCTTTACGTATAATAGGTACACATACCGATATCACCAATATTAAAAATACGGAAACTGAGCTCTCAAACCGGGTAAAACAGTTTCAGTCGTTATCAGAAAATATCCCCGGGGTAATCTATGAATATGAATTTAGAATGAACGGGACTGATGGTATCCGTTACATCAGCCCGGCCATTGAACCAATATTTGGGATTAAAGTAGAGGAATTTAAAAATTATTTGGAATACATTCATCCTGATGACCGGGAGTCGATCATTCAAAAAAACGCGCATTGCAGAAAGACCCTGGAACCCTTTTATAATGAGGCGCGCATGGTAATACCTGGCCAACCCATTCGATGGCATTCCGTTCATTCCTCTTTTTCATATCAGACTGAAGAAGGGAATAGTGTTTATACAGGCTTTATGCTCGATATTACAGAAAGAAAAAATGCTGAGCAAAAACTGGAAGAACAACGCAAATTTTATGAAGGAATTTTAAATAATATGCCGGCGGATATTGCTGTGTTCAATATCAATCATGAATATTTATATGTCAATCCTCAGGCAATAAAAGATGATCATATCCGCAGCTGGATAATAGGAAAACGCGATGAAGATTATTGCATCTATCGGAATAAGCCACTCAGTCTGGCAGCAGACCGCCGAGAACAATTTAAAAAGGTATTGGAATCACACAAGCCTACTGAATGGGAAGAACAAAATATCCAGTCAAATGGGGACCTTGAATATATGCTTAGAAGATGGTACCCCGTGATGGATTCAACTGGAGATATCCAGTTGGTAATAGGGTATGGTATCGATATTACAGAAAGAAAAAAATCCGAAGAAGCCCTGCGCATAAATGAAGAGAAATACAGAAGCATTATCGCCAACATGAATCTAGGGCTGATGGAGATGGATGTAAATGGAAAAATCATTTTTGCCAATCAGACGCTGCTCAACATGACTGATTTGAGAGAAGACGAATATTTTGGTTTTAATCCAATATTCTGGGTAGACGAAAATCAGCGTCCTGAAGTTTTAGCCAGAATGGCCAATAGGCCAAAAGGAACAAGTGAAGCTTATGAGGTTCGTACCAATATTCGCAATAAAAAAGGTTGGTGGTTGGTGAGCTCGGCACCAAAATACTCGCGCAATGGAGATTTTATTGGTTCTATTGTAGTTTGCCTCGACATAAACAGTCAAAAGCAGTTGGAATATGATTTGATCACATCACGTGAGCAAGCCGAACTGCTGGCAAAGGCCAAGGAAATGTTTTTGGCTAATATGAGTCATGAAATTCGGACCCCCATGAATGCCATCCTTGGAATGGGTAATCAGTTAGCCAAGACCAATTTAAACGATCAGCAATCATTTTTTCTTAATACCATCAATTCAGCAGCAGACAATTTATTGGTCATCATCAACGATATTTTGGATTTGTCCAAGA